>JBJMWF010000461.1:0-10832 GCA_045810265.1 Vitreoscilla sp.
ACGTACAAGGAGTCGGGCGACTGGAAGCCGGCCGACCCGCGCTCCGCCGTCAGCGGCCAGGCTTGGTGGCAGGCCTACGGCGACCCGGTGCTCGACGGCCTGGAGACCGACGCCCGGAGCGCCAACCAGAACATCCGCCAATCCGAGGCCGCCTATCGGCAGGCCCGGGCGATCGTCGACGCCGACCGCGCCGGGCTGTTTCCGTCGCTCGGCCTGAACCTGGGCGCCGATCGCACGCGCAGCAACACCAACGGCATCCGCATCGCCAACGGCTACAGCGCCGGCCTGGCCGCGAGCTGGGAGCCCGACCTGTGGGGCAGCGTGCGGCGCGAGATCGAGTCGGGCGAGGCGAGCGCACAGGCCAGCGCCGACGACCTTGCCGCCGCGCGCCTGAGCATCCAGACGACGCTGGCGCAGGACTACCTGCAGCTGCGCATCGCCGACCAGCAGCGCGACCTGTATGCAACCACCATCGCGGCCTACTCCAGGGCTCTCAAGCTGACGAGCGCGCAGCACGGCGCGGGCGTGGCGCTGCAGTCCGACGTTTCACTGGCCGAGAGCCAGCTGGCGCAGGCCCAGGCTGCCGCGGTCGACCTGGAGGCGACGCGCGCCCAGCTCGAACACGCGATCGCCGTGCTGACCGGCCGCGCGCCGGCGCAGTTCACGCTGGCCGTCGCGCCGGCCGACCAGCCCCTCGCGCTGCGCATGCCCGCCACGCCGGCCGGCCTGCCGTCGGAGTTGCTGGAGCACCGCCCCGACATCGCCGCCGCTGAGCGCCGCGCCGCCGCGGCCAACGCCAACATCGGCGTCGCCAAGGCCGCCTACTTCCCGCAGCTGACGCTCAATGCCAGCGGCGGCTTCGCCGGCGCTGCGCTCGGCAGCCTGTTCGACACGCCCGCGCGCGTCTGGTCGCTGGGCGCGGCGCTGGCGCAGACCGTCTTCGACGGCGGCCTGCGCCGCGCCCACACGGCCCAGGCCGAGGCCGCCTACGACATCGCCGTCGCCCAGTACAAGGAAACGGTGCTGGGCGGCTTCCAGCAGGTCGAGGACAACCTCGCGCTGCTGCGCCTGCTCGACCAGGAGACCGCGTTCCAGGACCAGGCCGTGCGCGCGTCGCAGCAGGCGCAGCAGTCCGCGCTGGCCCAGTACCGCGCCGGCACCGCCAGCTACCTCAACGTGGTGACGACGCAGACCACCCTGCTCAACAACCAGCGCAGCGCCGTGCAGCTGCGCGGTCGCCTGATGGCCGCCAGCATCTCGCTGGTGGCTGCCACCGGCGGCGGCTGGAGCGCCGACCGACCCCTCGCCGCCGCGACCACCGCGCAGCCGCAATGACCCGAACCGACGCCGCCATGAGCACTCTTTTTTCCCGCAACCGCACCACCTGTGCCCTGGCCGCGATCGCCATCGCCGTGCTCGCCGTCGGGCTCTGGTCCGTCGAACGCCCGGCCAACGCTGCCGACGATTCCAAGGACAAGAACAAGCGCGCCGCCGACGGGCCGGTGGGCGTCGTCACCGCCGTCGCCACCGCGCGGGACGTGCCGATCTTTCGCGCCGGCATCGGCACCGTCGCACCCAACTTCTCGGTCACCGTGAAGGCGCGCGTCGACGGCCAGCTGGAGAAGATCGGCTTCACCGAAGGCCAGGAGGTCAAGAAGGGCCAGATGCTGGCCCAGCTCGACCCGCGCACGCTGCAGGCGCAGCTGCTGCAGGCGCAGGCCGCGCGCGCCAAGGACCAGGCGACGCTGGTCAACGCGCGCGTCGACCTGCAGCGCTACACGACGCTGATCGCGCAGGACGCGGCCACGCAGCAGCAGCTCGATACGCAGAAGGCCCTGGTCGGCCAGCTCGAGGCCACGGTCAAGGCCGACGAGGCCGCCGTCAACGCCGCGCAGGTGCAGCTGGGCTTCACGACCATCACCGCGCCGATCAGCGGCCGCGTCGGCGCCCGCCTGGTCGATCCCGGCAACATCGTGCATGCCGCCGATGCGACGGGCATCGTCGTCATCAACCAGATCGATCCGATCTCGGTGACGTTCACGCTGCCTGATGACGCCGTGCAGGAAACCATCCATGCGCTCGATAGCCGCAAGACGCTGCAGGTGCAGGCGTTCTCGCGCGACGGCAGCAAGATGCTCGGCTCTGGCGCCCTGACGCTGCTGAACAACCAGATCGACCCCACCACCGGCACCGTGCAGCTCAAGGGCAGCTTCGCCAATCCGCAGCACAACCTGTGGCCCGGGCAGTTCGTCAACGTGCGCCTGATCCTGGGCGACCGTGCGAAGGCCGTGACGCTGCCCGAGAGCGCGGTGCAGCGCAGCCAGACCGGCGTCTATGTCTACGTGGAAGACGAGGCCTCCAGGACGGTGCGCAACCAGCCCATCGAGCTGATCCAGATCCAGGACGGCATCGCCGTGATCGGCGGCGGCGTCGCGGCCGGCCAGCGCGTGGTCGTCGACGGCCAGTACAAGCTCAAGCCCGGCTCCAAGGTGGTGGAGGTGGCGCGCGGCGCTTCCGGCGCGGCCTCGGGCAGCCGGGCCAACCCCGCCGCATCGGGAGCCGGCAAGTGAGCGTTTCATCCGGCTTCATCAAGCGGCCGATCGGCACCACGCTGCTGGCGCTGGCGATCCTGCTGGTGGGCATCGCGGTGTACCCGCTGCTGCCCATCGCGCCGCTGCCGCAGGTCGACTTCCCGACCATCCAGGTCTCGGCCAACCTGCCGGGCGCGAGCCCGGAGACCATGGCCTCCAACGTCGCCCAGCCGCTGGAGCGCCAGTTCTCGCTGATCGCCGGCCTGAGCCAGATGACGTCGACCAACGGCATCGGATCGACCCAGATCACGCTGCAGTTCGATCTCAACCGTCCGATCGACGGCGCCGCGCTCGACGTGCAGGCCGCCATCAACGCCTCCAGCGGCCAGCTGCCCGCCAACCTGCCCAACCCGCCGACCTTCCGCAAGGTCAATCCGGCCGACTCGCCCATCATGCTGCTGGCGGTGCACTCCGACACCCTGCCGCTGATCCAGACCAACGACTACGCCGACAACATCCTGGCGCAGCAGATCTCCCAGATCTCGGGCGTCGGCCTGGTCAACATCGGCGGCGCGCAAAAGCCCGCCGTGCGCATCCAGGCCGATCCGGCCAGGCTGGCCGCGATGGGCATGAGCCTGGAGGACATCCGCGCCGTCATCGCCACCGTCTCGGTGAACGCGCCCAAGGGCACCATCGACGGCCCCAACCAGGCCTTCACGGTCTACACCAACGACCAGCTGCTCGCAGCCAAGCCTTGGAACGACGTCATCCTGGCCTACAAGAACGGTGCGCCGATCCGCGTGCGCGACATCGGCCAGGCCGTCGACGCCCCGGAGAACAACAAGGTCGCCGCCTGGGCCTACTCCGGCGCTGCGGCGCCCGACAGCGTGGGCAACGGGCGCGGCATGCTGCTGGTCATCACCAAGCAACCGGGCGCCAACGTGATCGAGACGGTCGATGCGATCAAGAAGGCGCTGCCGCGCCTGCAGGCCGCGATCCCGCCGACGGTCAAGGTCGACACGCTGATCGACCGCACGCAGACCATCCGTGCCTCAGTCAAGGACGTCGAGTCCACGCTGCTGCTGACCATCGCACTGGTGGTCGTCGTGATCTTCGTCTTCCTGCGCAACGTGGCCGCCACGCTGATTCCCAGCGTGACGGTGCCGCTCGCGCTGATGGGCACGGCCGCGGTCATGTACCTGATGGGGTACAGCCTGGACAACCTCTCGCTGATGGCCCTGACCATCGCGGTGGGCTTCGTCGTCGACGACGCGATCGTCATGCTGGAGAACATCTACCGCTACGTCGAGGAAGGCATGCCGCCGATGGAGGCGGCCTTCAAGGGCGCGGGCGAGATCGGTTTCACCATCATCTCGATCTCGGTCTCGCTGGTGGCGGTGTTCATCCCGCTGCTGCTGATGGGCGGCATCGTCGGGCGCTTGTTCCGCGAGTTCGCGGTCACGGTCACGCTGACCATCGGCGTGTCGGTGATCATCTCGCTGACGCTCACGCCGATGCTGTGCTCGCGCTTCCTCAAGGATCAGCACAAGACGCGGCACGGCCGCATGTACCAGCTGTTCGAGAGCGGCTTCGACAAGATGCTGAGTGGCTACAAGCGGGGCCTGGACATCGTCTTCAAGCACCAGTTCATCACGCTGATGGTGTTCTTCGCGACGCTCGCGTTCACCGTGTTCCTGTTCATCGTCATTCCCAAGGGCTTCTTTCCGCAGCAGGACACCGGCTTCATCTTCGGCAACGCGCAGTCCACGCAGGACACGTCCTTCGAGGCCATGAACCGGCGCCAGGTGCAGTTCGCCGACGTCATCCGGCAGGATCCGGACGTCACCGGCGTGGCGATGTTCGGCAACTCGTCGCAGTTCAACACCGGCAACTTCTTCATCGCGCTCAAGCCCAAGGACGAAGGCCGCACCGCGAGTGCCGACCAGATCATCGCGCGCCTGCGCCCCAAGCTGGGCAAGATCGAGGGCGCGTCGCTGCTGATGCAGGCCGGCCAGGACATCAACGTCGGCGGCCGCCTGGCGCGCACGCAGTATCAGTACACGATCACCGACGCCAACCTCGACGAGCTCAACGAGTGGGCGCCCAAGCTGCTGGCGCGCTTCCAGCAGTTGCCCGAGCTCACCGACGTCGCCTCCGACCTGCAGAACGCGGCCACCACCGCCAGCCTGACGATCGATCGCGACCGCGCCTCGAGCTTCGGCATCTCGCCGGCACTGATCGACGCGACCATCTACGACGCCATCGGCCAGCGCCAGGTTAGCCAGTTCTTCACCCAGATCAACAGCTACCACGTGGTGCTGGAGGTCACGCCCAGGCTGCAGCAGGATCCCAGCCTGTTCGACAAGCTGTACCTGACCTCGCCGCTGACCGGCCAGCAGGTTCCGCTGTCCACGTTCGTGAAGGTGGACACCAACAAGACCGCGTACCTGTCGATCAGCCACCAGAGCCAGTTCCCCGCCGTGACGATCTCGTTCAATCTGAACCCCGGCGTCTCGCTGGGCCAGGCCGTCGACGAGATCAACAAGGCGCAGGCGACGATGGGCTTGCCGCAGGCGCTGTCCGGCTCGTTCCAGGGCACGGCGCAGGCGTTTCGCGATTCGCTGAGTTCGCAGCCCTACCTGATCGCGGCGGCGCTGGTGGCCGTCTACATCGTGCTCGGGTTGCTGTACGAGAGCTACATCCACCCGCTGACGATTCTGTCGACGCTGCCGTCGGCCGGCGTGGGTGCGCTGCTGATCCTGATGGCCGGCGGCTACGACCTGACCGTCATCGCGCTGATCGGCATCATCCTGCTGATCGGCATCGTCAAGAAGAACGGCATCATGATGGTGGACTTCGCGCTCACGGCGGAACGCGAGCAGGGCATGAAGCCCGAGGAGGCGATCTACCGCGCCTGCCTGCTGCGCTTTAGGCCCATCATGATGACGACGATGTGCGCGCTGCTGAGCGGCCTGCCGCTGATGCTGGGACACGGGGCCGGCTCGGAGCTGCGCCGCCCGCTGGGCTTCGCGATGGTCGGTGGGCTGGTGCTGTCGCAGGCGCTGACGCTGTTCACGACGCCCATCGTCTATCTGTACCTGGATCGCACGCACTACTGGTACGTGAAGAAGAAGGAGGCGCGCAGGAAACGCAAGGCCGCGGCGACCCTCGACGCGGACGACACCGACTCCGACCGCAACCTGCCCGTGGCCATCGACGAGCCGCGGCACTGACACCATGAAGCTGCTGATCGTCGAAGACGAACCCAAGACCGCCGAGTACCTGCAAAAGGGCCTCACCGAGCAGGGCTGCGCGGTCGACCTCGCGCACAACGGCATCGACGGCCAGCACCTGGCGCTGGTGCACGACTACGACGTCATCGTGCTCGACGCGATGCTGCCCGGCGTCGACGGCTTCACGCTGCTGCGCGCGTTGCGCGCCGTCAAGCAGACGCCGGTGATCATGCTGACCGCGCGCGACTCGATCGAGGACCGCGTGCGCGGCCTGCACGACGGCGCCGACGATTACCTCGTCAAGCCGTTCTCCTTCCTGGAGCTGCTCGCGCGCCTGCAGGCGCTGCAGCGGCGCGGCCGCGCGCAGGAGCCGACGCAACTCAAGATCGCCAACCTGCAGATCGACCTGATCGCGCGCAAGGCCTGGCGCGGCGGCGAGCGCATCGACCTGAGCGCCAAGGAATTCGCGCTGCTGGCCGTGCTGGCGCGGCGCCAGGGCGAGATCCTGTCCAAGACGGCCATCGCCGAGCTGGTATGGGACATGAACTTCGACTCCAACACCAACGTCGTCGAGGTCGCGATCAAGCGGCTGCGCGCCAAGGTCGACAACGCCTTCACGCCCAAGCTGCTGCACACCATCCGCGGCATGGGCTACGTGATGGAGGCGCGCGACGAGCCGGGCGCGGGCGAGGAGCCGGCGCGGTGAGGCGCTCCATCACGACGCGCCTGGTGCTGATGTTCGCGCTGATCGCGTTGGCGATGTTCACGCTCGTGGGCGCGGCGCTGTACGGCGTGCTCGAGCGCGAGCTGACGCGCCACCAGAACGACGATCTCAACACCAACCTGCAGAACATGCGCTATTCGCTCGAGCGCTTCGGCGATCTGGAGCACTGGCCGCGCCTGCAGACCAAGATGGACACGCTGACCCCGGCCGACGGCAGCGTGCGCTTCTGGGTGCTGAGCGACGATCCGCGCTTTTTGTACGGCAAGGGCCTGGACGAGATGGAGCGCGTCAACCAGGGCGAGGCGGGGCACGGCATGCTCAGGCTGCCGATCAGCGGCCGCAGCTACCGCACGCTGTCGATGCGCATCGGCGCCTTCGCCGACCGGCCGCCGGTTCGCCTGATCGTGGGCGTCGACACCGCGCCCTTCGAGCACACGCTGCGCGCGTTCCTGGTCGCCCTGACGCTGCTCACGCTGGGTGCGGTGGGCCTGGTGATGGCGCTGGGCTGGTGGATCGCGCGCATCGGCCTGCGGCCGCTGCAACGGCTGTCGGCCGAGGCGCGCGCGCTGCGCCCCAAGACCTTGTCGCAGCGCCTGCAGCTCGAACGCCTGCCGGTGGAACTGGAGGACCTGACCGTCGCCTTCAACGGCGCGCTCGGCCGGCTGGAGGAGGCGTACCAGCAGCTCGAGGGCTTCAACGCGGACGTCGCGCACGAGCTGCGCACGCCGCTGGCCAACCTGATCGGCGGCACGCAGGTGGCGCTGTCGCGCCCGCGCAGCGCGTCCGAGTTCCAGGAGACGCTGCAGTCCAACCTCGAGGAGCTCGAGCGGCTGCGCTCCATCGTCAACGACATGCTGTTCCTGGCGCGCGCCGACCAGGGCGAGGCCGCCACCGGACTGACCGCGGCCGATGTCGCGCACGAAGTCGAGATGACCATCGAGTTCTTCGAGCCGCTGCTCGACGAGACCGGCACCACCGTCGCCATCGAGGGCGAGCAGCACGTCCAGGCGACCATGAACATCGCGCTGTTCCGCCGCGCCGTGTCCAACCTGCTGCAGAACGCGATCGAGCATTCGGCCGGGGGCGCCCGCCTGGTCGTGACCATCACGCGGCGCGACGGCGCGATCGGGATCGCCGTCACCAATCCCGGCGACACGATCGCGGCCGTGCACCTGCCGCGACTGTTCGACCGCTTCTACCGCGTCGACTCGTCACGCCACGCCACGGCCGACACCCACGGCCACGGGCTGGGCCTGGCCATCGTCAAGGCGGTGGCGACCATGCATGGCGGCACGACGCTGGCGACCAGCGAAGACGGCGCCACCACCATCGGGTTCAGCATCGCGGGCGCTCAATAGCGCTGCGTGGTCTCGCCCAGGGACGACGGAGCAGCGGTAGCGAGCCGTGCCGAAATCCTATAACGAAATTCAGGCGTCATTCACGACATCCTGGCTAGGGATGTCATTGCGCCCTCAAGCGCACAGACTAACTCATGGATCAAGCGCAACCATCCGGAATAGTCGCATCATCATGAAAAGCCTGGGCCAGGCGTCGGTCAATGTCGCGATCGGAAGAAACGACTCATACACACAGACCAGCGTCCGACGAGCGCTTCGCGACGTCCTGGACCGAATGGATCCTCCCCTGCCGAAATTGATCAGCACCGGCGACCATGTACTCGTGAAGCCATTTCTACGATATGGAAACGCGATGCCGACAAGCCGAATGATCTCTCATCCGGAAGTGGTCAGGATGGCGATCGAAGCTGTCAGGGACTGCGGCGCGATCGCCATGCTGGGCGACGCTGGCATGAGGAAAGCCAGGAGCGGCGCGAGTCCGCCTCACGATGCATGGATTCACGACATGGCACGGCAATCGGGCGCGAGGCCGGTGAGCTTTGGGGCCAGTGGTGCGCGATACGTGCGCAGTGGCGTCCTGTTTCCAAGGCGCTATCTGATCGCGCGCGCAGTACTCGACGTCGACAAGGTGATCGGCTGCGCCAATCTTCAGCCGCACCCGCTGTTGACACTGAGTGGTGCCACGAAGAACATGTTCAACTCACTGGTCGGGAAGTGCCAGCAACAACTCCACAACCTCTTCCCCGATCCGGATTCGATCGCTCGTGTCATCGTGGACGTCTGCACGCTGGTCAAGCCGACGGTCTCGTTTCTTGATCTGACGACCGTTGCTGATCCCGGCGGAAATCCCGACCAACTCAAGAAGGTCGGACTGATTTTGGCCGGCTCCGATCCGATTGCGCTCGACACGGTCGCCGCGCGACTGATAGGCCTCGGCCCGCACGACGTTCCGACAACCCGCATCGGCAGTCGACACGGGCTGGGCACCGCGGATCCGGCCAGGATCGCGATGAGCGGCCTTGACTGGAAAGACCTTCCGAGTGCGACCGCAGGAGAGCGACCGGCATCTCGCCGCCCCCGCGAAAGCCTCTATGACGCCGCTACGCGGTTCTGCAACAACGCGTTGTTGAGCGTCAAGCCATTCGTCGAGCCGCTTTCCTGCATTCGCTGCGGAGCCTGCCAACCGGCATGTCCGATAGATGCCATCACTACCGACACCGACGGTTTACCTCGCATCAATTCGCGAAGGTGCGCCAACTGCCAGTTGTGCATCGAGGCATGCGACGCGAACGCCATCGACCTTCGGTTCGGGCCCGTTTCCGCGGCCATTCGCATGGTGATGAAACCGCCACCGCGGCTGTAGCTGATCGCGAACGCATCTGACACGAAAAACGATGAGCATGAAATCAAAGTCGTTGATCGAGAGGGCATGGAGCCTTGCGAAGCGCGGAACGCGCGTTCCGATCGGCCCCCTGGCGCTGCACCTGCGGCTCGCACGCGCGGTGCGGGTATCTCGCGATCACCGTCCCCGTTCCGCGTTCTGCCTGCCGTGGAGCCGCATGAAGAGCGTCGCCATGCCTGACGGTTTCCGTCCGCTAGCGACGCCCCGCACGGAGAATGCGGGCGCTCCCGCCGTCGCGCCCGGTGTCGCCCTCATCGTCGGAACCGGGCCAGGCCTTGGCAGCGCGTTGGCGCGCCGGTTCTCCGCTGGGGGCATGGCGGTGGCGGTGGTCGCCCGCAACACCCAAAAGCTCGATGGGTTGATGAACGACCTGCAGGCCTTGGGGGGATCCGTTCGCCGGTATGGATGCGATGCCTCCGATGAGCGTGGCATCAAGTCGATGCTCAATCGCCTGGTTGGGGACTTGGGCGTACCAGATGTGGTCGTCTACAACGTCGAGCACTTCGTTCCCGGGACGATATTGGACATCGAGACATCCGCCTTTGAGGAATGTTGGCGCGCCATGACGCTCGGGGGATTCATCGTGGGACGGGAGGCGGCGCGGCTCATGGTTCCCAGAGGATCCGGGACGATCATCTATACAGGCGCGACCGGGGCGCTGCGCGGGCGCGCTGAATACCTGAATATGGCAGTCGGGAAGTTCGGTGTCCGCGCGCTCGCACAGAGCATGGCGCGGGATCTTGCGCCAAAAGGTATACACGTGGCCCATGTCGTGCTCGACGGCGGCATCTTGCCGTCCCACTCGGCAGACGAGGCAACGGAGCGACATTCCAGGATGCATCCCGCTCACATCGCGGAGGTCTACTACCAGTTGCACCTTCAACACCGCAGCACCTGGACCCATGAAATGGATTTGCGACCGTGGACGGAGACGTTCTGACCGCGATGTCAGCGCGGGACGGGCAGCGCCCGTCATCCCTGCCCATCATCTGCGGCCAAGCCCTGCTTCCCAAATGGCTTCGGCTGCCGTTCGAGGCAAGTCTAGTGCGGTAGTGCTGGTCGCCTGCCCGCGAGCCGCCCTCAGACCCGCCGGCCGCGCGTCGCCATCGCCACCACCGCGATGCCCGCCGCGACGATCAGCACGTCCTCGATCAGGCCGCTGCGGGTCTGGCCGATGCGCGCCATGGCACGTTTGCGGCCGGCCAGGGTCGCATAGGCCAGGGGGACGGCGGTCGCCACCGCGGCGGCGGCGCCGACCGGTTCGCGACCGCGCGGCGCCAGCGCCGCGCCCGCGATGCCCGCGCTCATCATGCGGGCCAGCAGCCCCAGCGCGACGGTGCGGTCCGGCGCCGACTTCATCTTGTCGCCCAGCAACTCTCCGACGCCCATCGCGAGCGCGCCGTACTTGATCACGGGACGATCCAGCAGGATCAGTTGACCGGGCGTTCGGCGCCCCGCCAACCGGGTGGCGGCCAGGGCGGCCATGGGCGTCATCGATCGTGCACTCGCGACGGCACCGATCAGGACGGAGGAAAGCAGGCGGAGGATCCTCATGGCGAGCGGCCTTTCAGGAGGTTTGGGGCG
>JBJMWF010000462.1:0-9529 GCA_045810265.1 Vitreoscilla sp.
CCAGCCAAGCAGCAGCCACAGCGACGCAGCAGCCCGGCCACGCAGCAGCCAGCCAGCCGGACCGCAGCCGCGAACACACCCGCATGTCGATATGCGTTCGCGTCGCGTGCAAGGCCTTCCCGCCGGCGCTATCGTGACGAGACAATGCCTGCAGCCGAAGCCGCGACCACCTCCGACCTCCTGATCCGCCCCTTCGACGCCCCTTGCGGCGCCGAAGTGATCGGCCTCGACCTGTCCCGACCGCTGAGCGACGGAGACTTCGCGCGCATCCACCAAGCGCACCTCGACCATCACGTGCTCGTCTTTCGCGACATGGCGATCACGCCGCAGCAGCAGGTCGAGTTCAGCCGTCGCTTCGGCCCGCTGCAACGACACGTGCTCAGCAACTTCGCCCTGCCCGGCCACCCCGAAGTGCTGGTGATCTCCAACATCAAGGACAACGGCAAACCGATCGGATTGGGCGACGCCGGCGCCTACTGGCACTCCGACCTGTCGTACCTGCCGCGTCCCAGCCTCGGCTCGATGCTGCACGCCCAGGAGCTGCCCGCCGAAGGCGGCGACACGCTGTTCGCCAACCAGCACCGCGCCTGGGATGCCTTGCCCGCCGCGCTGAAGCAGGCCGTCGAGGGTCGCCGTGCCGAGCACTGGTACTTGTGCAAGTATGCGGAGCTGCAGAAGCGAAACCCGTGGCGCCCCGACCTGACGCAGGCGCAGATCGACGCCGTGCCGCCGGTCGCGCAACCCATCGTCCGCACGCATCCCGAGACGGGCCGCCAGGCGCTGTTCGTCAGCGAGCACTTCACCACGCGCGTGCTCGACGTCCCCGAGGACGAAAGCCACGCGCTGCTCGCCGAGCTCTTCGCCCACTCGACGCGCGGCGAGTTCGTCTACCGCCACCAATGGCAGCCGGGCGACATGGTGTTCTGGGACAACCGCTCGCTGATGCACCTGGCCGGCGGCACCCCCGACCACCTGCGGCGGCGCCTGAACCGCACGACGATCGAGGGCGACGAGCCCTATTGACCTGCCGGCGACCGAGCGGCCTCACATCGGCACGTCCCAGCGCACGTGGGTCACCTTGGCGAAGTGGATCGCCGGAAAGTGGACCGGTGGCCGGCCGTCGACCAGCAGGTCGGGCAATTGAACGTCGTACGCGGTCGCATCCGGGGCGGTGATGCGCAGGCTGGCCTCCCACAGACCGGAGGCCGATGCCGCTCCCGGAACGCCGGGCCCGGTCATCGTGCCGTCGACGCCGGTTCGAGGCGCGGGCCGGGGCGCACTGGGTGGCAGGTAGCGCGGGATGATGGCCGGTGGCTCGGTCAATGAAACCGGGAGCGTCCACTGGGCCGTGACGAGCGACAGCGTCGGCGCCGCGAAGTGCGCACTGCTGCCGGCGGGCACCTCGACCTTCAGCAGCACGAACGTCGGGCCGATACCGCCGGTCATCCGCGCTTGCACGCGCACGCCCTCGGCCTGGAACTCGATCGCGTGGTGCTCGTAGTCGCGATCCAGGCTCTTCAAGCTGCCGCCCGCGGCGTTGGGCAGGTAGTCGTAGTACGGGTTGGGAAGCGGGAAGCAGCCGGCAAGCAGCGCTGGCAAGGCCATCGACAGCAGAACAGTCTGGAACTTGGAGAGTCGCATCGCGCACCGCATCACAGAAACCGACAGTGTCGCGGACGCAATGGCGCTCGGGGATGAGCGTTGTCCCCATGTCCGTTCGAGCCAGGGAAAAGCCCGCGTTCACCCCGT
Organism: Vitreoscilla sp.; assembly: GCA_045810265.1. Classification (GTDB taxonomy): domain Bacteria; phylum Pseudomonadota; class Gammaproteobacteria; order Burkholderiales; family Burkholderiaceae_C; genus Scleromatobacter. The sequence continues at coordinate 1,750 of JBJMWF010000462.1, forward strand.
TTCGGGTCGGCCTCCGTTCAACCGCAAAGACCGTTTTCCGCGGTCGCAACGAACGAGGACTTCAATGAAACGTCACTGCCTCATGCGCGCCGCCGGCGCGCCGCTGATCGCCCTTGCCGCCTTCGAATCGCAGGCGCAGGACGCCACCCGCATCGTCGCCGCGACCGTCTACCCGGACAGCGCCCGCGTCGAGCGTGAACTGACGGTGCCCGGCGGCACGCGCCACATCACGATGGCCTGCGTGCCGGCGGCGGTCGACGTGACGACCTTGCAGATCGATGGCGATCCCCAGTTGCGCCTGGGCGAGGTGCGCAACACGCCGTTGCCGCAGACGCGCTGGTCCGAATGCGACCCGTCGCCGCTCGAGACGCGGACGCAGGCGTTGAACCTCAAGCGAGCGTCGCTCGAGGCACAGCGCGATTCGAACGAGCTGGGGCTGTCCTATCTGAAAGTGTGGGGCACGTCGGCGCATGCCGACGACCGACCGGTGGCCTCTGCATCCGCAGCGACGCCCACCGTCAAGGGCGCCGCACCGCGGCCCGGCGCGCTGGCCGGCGACCTGCGCCAGGCGGCGTTCGACATCCTCGTCGACCAGGCCCGCGTCAAGCGCGAACTCGAAACGCTGGCGCGCGAGGACACCCGGCTGGGCGACGAGGCGCCGCCCTCGCGCGGCAAGGCCGGCTGGCGGACGGTGCGCTTCGACGTCTGGACGCCTGCCGCCGCCACGCTGCACGTGCACTACAACGTCATCAACGCGTACTGGCGGCCCACCTACCGCGCCACGCTCGATACGGCCCACGTCACCCTGCGCATCGACCGCCAGGCCGACATCGTGCAAGCCAGCGGCGAGGACTGGGGCGACGTGCGCGTGACGCTGTCGACCGGCCGCGCGAATCGCGCGGCGCAGGGGCCGCGGCCAGCCGCGTGGTTCCTCGATGTCGACGCACCGCGCATCGCCTATGACGCAGTGGCCATGTCCTCGCCCTCCCCCGCACCCGAGGCGCAGCGCGTCGTGCTCACCGGCAGCAGCTTCCACCAGGACCGCCCGGTTCCGCCACCGTGGGGCATGACGGCCGCGGCGACCGACTACGCGACCGAGTTCAGCGTCGCGCAGGCCGTGTCGCTGCCATCCGATGGCGAGACGCACACGCTGCAGCTGGCGAGCCAGACCGTCTCCGCCACGCTCAAGCGCCGCGTCACGCCGCGCACCGACCGCGCCGTCTACCTGCTGGCCGAGGCGCCGCGTCCGGCGGGCTCGTGGCCGGCGGGGCCGCTGCAATCCTCGGTCGACGGCGCGCTGGTCGGCCGCACGCAGTGGCAGCCGTCGCAGGGCGACAAGCTGGAGATCGCGCTGGGGCAGGACGACCAGATGCATGTCGACATCGAATCACCCGGCGCATTCACGCAGTCGCGCGGCGTGTTCGGCGGCAACACCGAGCGCACGTCGACGTCGGTCTACGCGGTCGTCAACCAGCATCCCGACGCCGTGACGGTGGAGTTGCTGGATGCCTCGCCCGTCTCGCGCAACGAGGCCATCCGGGTGGCGCACGCCTATGCGCCGCAGCCCGCCACCACCGACTGGGACAAGCTGCCGGGCGTCGCAGAGTGGACGCTGACCGTCGCCGCGCACGAGACGCGTCGGGTCAGCATCTCGCACACCGTGACCGCGTCCAGGGACGTCATCGTCTCCAACCTGCCTTGAGCCCTTGGCGAGCCCGGGCCGTCTCGCAGCGGCCCCTGTCGCTCAGCTCAGAGGAAGCCGGTCGACAGCCAGGGCACCGCCGCGACGATGATGGTACCGACCAGCAGCGCCGCCATGTAGCCCATCAGCGGACGGATGCCCCGGTCGGGATTGACGCGGGCGATGGCACAGGCCGAGTAGTAGCCCACGCCCAGCGGCGGTGCGAACAGGCCCAGGCCCATCGCCAGCGTCGCGACCATCGCGTAGTGCACGTCGTGGATGCCCAGCTGGCGCGCGATCGGGAACAGCAGCGGGCCGAACAACACCATCGCCGGAATGCCCTCGAGCACCGAGCCCAGGATCACGAACGCGAGGATGGAGACGGCCAGGAACATCGGCGCCCCGCCCGGCAGGTTGGCCATGGTGCCAGCCAGCCAGCCCGAGAAGCCCGACTGCGTCAGGCCCCAGGCCATCGCGGTGGCGGTGCCGATGATCAGCAGGATGGCGCCCGACAGCGCCGCCGTGCCCACCAGCATCTTGCCGAGCTGGCGCCACTTCATCTGGCGATAGATGGCCGCGCCGACGATCAGCGCGTAGGCGATCCCGATGGTCGAGACCTCAGTGGCCGTGGCGACGCCCTCCACCACCGCCGCGCGGATCAGGAACGGCAGCGCCAGCGCCGGAAAGGCGATCGCGAACAGCTTCAGGTTCTGGCGCCAGGGCGTGCGCGCCACGCCGCCCAGGTTCTCGCCACGGCTGCGCCAGCCGACCACCGCGCACAGGATCAGCCCCAGCACCAGCGCCGGCAGCAGGCCGCCGGTGAACAGCGCGGCGATCGACACGCCGGTGACGGATCCGATGGTGATGAGCACGAGGCTGGGCGGCACCGTCTCGGTCTGCGCGCCGGTGGCCGCGAGCAGTGCGACAAGCTCGCCCTCGTCCGCGCCGCGCGCCTTCATCTCCGGAAACAGCGCCGGCGCCACGGCGGCCATGTCGGCGGCCTTGGCGCCCGAGATGCCCGAGACCAGGTACATCGCGCCGACCAGCACGTACTGCAGGCCCCCGCGCACGTGGCCCAGCAGGCCGGCCAGGAACGCGACCATCGCGCGCGCCATGCCTGTGGCTTCCAGCAACTGGCCGAGGAACACGAACAGCGGCACCGCCAGCAGGATCAGGTGCGACATGCCCTCGTCCATGCGGCCGATCATCACCGGCATCGGCGTGCCGGTGGACAGCGCCAGGTAGCCGAAGGTGCCCAGGCCGAACGCGAACGCGATCGGGATGCCGGCCAGCACGCAGCCGGCCGCGATGCCCACGAAGAAGATCAGCAGGTTCAGCCGCCCCAGGTCCGCAAAGGCGCCACGCCCGAGCCAGAACGCCAGGCACAGGCCGCCGACGATCGCCAGCGCAGCGACGATGTGCTTCGCACTCGCCTCGCGCAACAGCCGCAGGATCGCGAAGCCGCCCATCAGCGCGATGCCGATCGGCACCGCGATCGCGCGCCACAGGTTGGAGATCTCGAGCGCGGGCGTGGTCATGTCACCTTCGTCGGACGCGTGCTGCCAGGCCGGCCACAGCACCATCGCCAGGAAGGCCAGGCAGGCGCAGGTGGCCACGGCCTCCATGAGTGCACGGCCGCCCGGCGACAGGCGCGCCACGATCGCCGTCATGCGCATGTGCTCGCCGCGCCGCAGCGCGACGACGGCACCGAACATCGCCAGCCAGAGAAACAGGATGGACGCGAGTTCGTCCGACCAGACCAGCGGGCTGTGCAGCGCGAAGCGCGCGATCACGCCTGCCAGCAGCACGCCGATGTCAGCCACCACCAGCACGGCGGCCGGCACTTCGACCAACCAGCCCAGGGCGGAGTCGATGCGCGCGAGCCAGCCGCGCGCGGCGGTGGTCTGCGTGACGATGGGGCCGTTGGCGGCCTCGGGCAGGACATGCCCGAACGAATCGAGCTTCGCGTCGAGCTTGAGCTCGTCGAGTCGGACAGCGGGCTTCATGAACGCACTCCAATCATTGCAGGCTGGTCGGTGGCCCCGGCGGCGGCCGCCGGGTGCCCTCAAGGCATCAGGACAGCTTGCCGACGCTGCGCTCCAGGACAGCCCAGCCCTCGTCGCCGAACTTCGATTTCCAGTCGCTATAGAAGTTGGCCTTGCGCAGGTGCTCGCGGAACGCGTTGGCGTTGGTCGCGTTGAAGACCATGCCCTTGGAAGCGAGCTCCTTTTGCAGGTTGGCGTTGAGCTCGGCGACGTCGGTGCGCTCCTTCACGCCGGCCGCGTTGATGTTCTTCGCAACGATGGCCTGCAGGTCGGGCGGCAGCTTGTCCCAGGCCTTCTTGTTGGCGAGGAACCAGAAGCCGTCCCACATGTGGTTGGTCAGCGAGCAGTACTTCTGCACCTCGTAGAGCTTGGCCGTGGCGATGATGGCCAGCGGGTTCTCCTGACCTTCGACCACCTTGGTCTGCAGCGACGAATAGACCTCGGCGAAGTTGATCGAGGCCGGCGAGGCATCGAAGGCCTTGAACATCGAGGTCCACAGCGGCGACACCGGCACGCGGATCTTGAAGCCCTTGAAGTCCTCGGGCGTGGCGATGGGCTTGGTCGACGACGTGGTCTGGCGGAAGCCGTTGTCCCAGATCTTGTCCATCGCCACCAGGTCCTTCTTCAGGATCTGCGCGCGGATCCAGGCCCCCAGCTCGCCGTCCATCGCCTTCCACACGGTGGCGTAGTCGGGGAAGGCGAACCCCACGCCGCTGATCTGCGACGCGGGCACCAGCTGGCCCAGGATCAGCCCGGACAGCGTGAAGAACTCGATGCCACCCGAGCGCAGCTGGCTCAGCATGTCGGAGTCCGAGCCGAGCTGGTTGTTCGGATAGACCTGGATGTCGACGCGTCCCTTGGTCTCGGCGCGGATCGCGTCCGCCATCTCCTTGGCGCGCAGGTTCATCGGGTGCGAGACCGGCAGGTTGTTCGCGTACTTGTAGGTGAACTCGGCCTTCTGCGCGAAGGCGCCGATGGTGGGCAGCGCAAGGGTGCTGGCGGCACCGGCGAGGATCTGGCGGCGGGAAAATGGCATGTCGTTGTCTCCGTTGTTGCTGTGATCTTGTGATCGCGATGCACCCTCCATGGGTCTCGCGCGTCGGCGGTGCCGACGATTGTGAAGGCTCAGGCCGGCGAGGATTCCCTCGTCTTCCCCAACTCTGTGGTTTCCCACAATTGGCCGCGCGCGAAGAGCTGTTCGCGCACTTCCTTCTTGGTCACCTTGCCGTAGCCGGACTTCGGCAGCGCGTCCCAGAAGAAGATGTGGCGCGGCCAGCGGTAGCGCGCGCAGCGGCCGTCAAGGTGACCGAGCAGCATGGCGGCGTCGCACTCGACGCCGTCGCGTGCCACGATCACGGCCACGCCGACCTCGCCCCACTTGGCGTCGGGAACCCCCAGCACGGCCACCTCGGCGACGGCCGGGTGCGTCAGCAGCACCTCCTCGACCTCGCGCGGGTAGACGTTGGAGCCGCCCGAGATGTACATGTCGGACTCGCGGCCGGTGATGTAGACGAGGCCGCGCGCGTCCACGCGGCCCAGGTCGCCGGTGTGGAACCAGCCGCCGCGCAGCGCCTTGGCGGTGGCCTCCGGATTGTCGTGATAACCGGCGAACACGCCCGGCCCGCGGCAGCAGATCTCGCCGACCTCGCCGGTGGGCACGCGCCGCATGTCGGCATCCAGGATGGCCACCTCCATGCCGGTGCGCGGACGTCCGCACGAGCCGACGTTGGCGTTCGGCGATTCGTCATCGGGCGAATGCATGGCCGGCGTCAGCACCGTGATGCAGCCGGTCACCTCGCCCAGGCCGAAGTACTGCACCAGCACCGGCCCCAACGTGCGCAGCGCGCGCTGCTGGTCGGCGCGGTACATCGGCGCGCCGGCGTAGATCACGTAGCGCAGCGAGGAGTGGTCGAACGCGTCGACGGCCGGATGTTCCACCAGCATCTTGACGATGGTCGGCACCGTGAACAGGTTGGTCACGCGATGGCGTTCGACCAGTTGCCAGAACACGGCCGGATCGAGCTTCTCGCTGGGCAGCAGCACCGTGGCCGCGCCGCGCGCCACGTTGAGCAGCGCATGGATGCCGGCGCCATGCGACAGCGGCGCGACGGCGATCGAGACGTCGTGCTCGGTCGTGCCGGGGATCAGGTCGGCCAGGTGATTGGTGACGATGAAGGCCATCTGGCCGTGCGTCAGCATGCCGGCCTTCGGCCGTCCGGTCGTGCCCGAGGTGTAGAAGAACCACAGCGGATCGTCCGCGTCGACCGTCGCCTCCGACGGCTCGGCGCCCCGGTGCGCGGCCACCAGTGCCTCCCAGTTCAGCTCGCCGGCCTTGCCGCCACCCATCGGGATGACCAGCCGCAACGCGGGCGCCGCTTCGCGCACCGCGGCGACGTGCGCCTCGAAGCCCTCGTCTACCAGCATCGCCACCGCGCCGCTCGACGCGCCGAGGTAGGCGACCTCCGGCGGGGTCAGCCGGAAGTTGACCGGCACCCACACCGCGCCGAGACGGAACGCGACCCAGCAGCTCTCGAACATCGCCAGCGTGTTGCGCGACTGCACGAGCAGGCGGTCGCCCTTGCGGATGCCCAGCGAGCGCAAGGCCGCGACCATCGCGTCGACGCGGCGGTCGATCTCGCCCCACGTCCACTGCTGTTCGCCCTGGATCAGGCCGGCGCGCTCGGGATGCTGGGCCGCGGTCTGGCGCAGCAACTGCGACAGGTTGCAGACCTGTGCCCGGTTGCTCACGCCGCCTCCAGGATGCTCAGGTAATTGGCGACGGCCGCGCCGCCCATGTTGAACACCGCGCCCAGGCCCGCGCGTGGCAGCTGCATGTCGCCGGCCGTGCCGGTCAGCTGCATCGCCGCCATCACGTGCTGCGACACGCCGGTGGCGCCGATCGGATGGCCGCGCGACTTCAGGCCGCCCGACGGGTTGACCGGTAGCTTGCCGTCGCGCCGCGTGTCGCCGTCGAGGATGGCGCGCGCGCCCTGGCCGTGGCCGCGCAGGCCCATGGCCTCGTACTCGAGCAGCTCGGCGATCGTGAAGCAGTCGTGCGTCTCCACGAAGTGCAGGTCGGACAGCGTGACGCCCGCGGCGTCCATGCCGCGCTGCCAGGCCAGCGCCGCGCCCTCGAACTTCGTCGGATCACGGCGCGACAGCGGCAGGTACTCGTTGACCTGCGTGCGAGAGCGCCAGCGCACGGGCTGGAACATCGCGCCGGCCACCGGATCCCTCGAGATGACGAGCGCCGCAGCGCCATCGGAGACGAGGGAGCAGTCCGAGCGCTTGAGCGGACCGGCGACGAACGGGTTCTTGTCGGAGACGTTGCGGCAGAAGTCGTAGCCCAGGTCGCGCTTCATGTGCGCGAGCGGGTTGCGCACGCCGTTCTCGTGGTTCTTGGACGAGATCATCGCCAGCGCGTCGCTCTGGTCGCCGAACTGCTCGAAGTAGACGCCGGCGATGTCGCCGAACACGCCGGCGAAACCGCCCGGGGTATCGGCCTCTTCCTTGACGTAGGAACACTTGAGCAGCGTGTCGCCGATCTGCTGGCTGGGCAGCGTGTTCATCTTCTCCATGCCGATCACCAGCGCGTGCTTGACGCGGCCGGAGCCGACGGCATCGAGCGCGGCCCAGATCGCCGCCGAGCCGGTGGCGCAGGCATTCTCGACGCGCACCGCGGGCACGTGGCGGAACTCGGGGATCGCCACGCCCACCAGCGAACCGCTGAAGTCCTGCTGCACGAAGCCGCCGTTGAAGTGGCCGACGAAGATGCCGTCGATGTCGGCCAGCTGCAGGCCGGCGCTGGCCACGGCGGGCAACGCGGCGTTGCGGATCAGCTGTTCCATGTCGAGGGCGTCGAGCTTGCCGAAGGGCGTATGGCCCCACCCGATGATGTGTGCGTTGTTCATGTGCTTGCCTTGCGGTTGGCGTGGAGTCGGTGGGCGGCGGGTTCGCAATGTGGACTCGTCTCTGCGTCGGTCACCGCCTCGGTGACGCAATTCTGCGCAGCCTCGCCTCGCTGTGACACGCATGCTGCAGCGCGGCATGGGCG
>JBJMWF010000463.1:0-10410 GCA_045810265.1 Vitreoscilla sp.
GTTCCCTTCACCGGGACGCTTCGATGCGCTCGCTCGCATCCGCATGAACCCGTTAGGCGCAAGACATGACTCATCTCTATCGAAGGCTCCGTTCACCAAGGAGTTGGACCGCTGCCCTGGTCGTCCTGATGCTTTGCGCCTGCGGCGGCGGCGGCATGGATCCGGTGCTCGGCGCCCCGGCCGTCGGCATTCGACCCACCGTCTCGTCGACGTCACCGGCCGCCAGTTCGCCGATGCCCGCCGGTGTGTCGACCAGCACCGATGTCAGCGCCACCTTCGACCAGCCGATGACGGCTGCCCTGGTGGATGCCGGCTTCACGCTGGCTTGTCCCGCTGCCGCCGCCGTTCCCGCGACGGTCAGCTATGACGCTTCGAGCCACACGGCGACCCTGACCCCTGCCTCCGCACTGCCGGCCAACGCGGTGTGCCAGGCGACGATCGCGGTGTCCGCGGCGAACGCGCAAGGCCTCGGCCTCGCGGCCCCGTTCACCTGGAGCTTCGCGACGGCCGCCTCAGGCGACGTCACGCGTCCGACGGTCACGGCCACGGTGCCGGCCAACGGCGCGACGGGCGTGCCGATCAACACGCGCATCACGGCGGCATTCAGCGAGGCCATGGCCGCGTCGTCCGTCAATGCGACCACCTTCGTGCTCACCGACACGACGCTCGGCGCCGCGGTGCCGGGAACCGTGACCTACAACGTGGCCTCGCGCACCGCCACGTTCACGGCCAGCACCATGCCCTTGACGAGCGGAGACGTCTTCACGGCCCGGATCACGGCCGGTGCCACTGACCTGTCTGGGAACGGCCTGGCGGGCAATCCCGCGGCCCTTCCTGCCGCGAGCGACCACGTCTGGACCTTCACGACGTCCGCCACTGCCGACACCGCCGCTCCCACCGTCACGGCCGTCAGCCCGGCCGACGCCAGCAGCGCGAATTGCCTGACCAAGGCCGTCACCGCCACGTTCAGCGAAGCGATGGATCCGGCCACGATCACCACGTCCTCGATGGTCGTGACGACCGGCGGCCTCGGCGTCGCGGGTACCGTCAGCTACGACCCCGTCACGATGATCGCGACCTTCGTCCCGACCGCGGCCTCCGGCTTCGCGGCGAACGCCACCTTCGTGGTCACCATCACGACCGCGGCGACCGACCTTGCCGGCAATCCGCTGGCGGCCGCCAAGGTCTGGGGCTTCAGCACCGGCGCGCAAGCATGCACGGCCGGCGTGGCGCTCGGTGGTGCCGCCTCCTTCGGCGCCTTCGGCGGCGGTGCAGGCGTGACGAACCAGGGCATCAACACGGTGGTCAACGGCAACCTCGGGACGACGGCGGCATGCACGCTGGTCACCGGGTTCCATGACGCGCTGCACGTCTACACGGAGACGCCGCTGAACGTCGGAACGGTCAACGGCGCCGTCGACTGCGCACCGCCCGCGCCCGGCACGCCGGCCACGATGACCATCGCCACCCAGGCGCGCGCCGATGCGCAGACCGCGTACGACAACCTGGCCGCGCTGCCGCCTGGCAGCGACCCGGGTGCAGGCCAGCTCGGCGGCGCCATCCTGCTGCCCGGCACCTACACGTCGGCACTCGGCACCTTCGACATCACCACCGGTGACCTGACGCTGGACGCGCAGGGCGACGTGAACGCGACCTGGGTCTTCCAGAGCGCCTCCGCGCTCACCGTCGGACTGCCCGCGACCCCGCGCCACGTGCTTTTGATCAACGGCGCCAGTGCCCGCAACGTCTACTGGCAGGTGGGCAGTGCCGCGCGCATCGAGACCGGCAGCCTGATGGTCGGAACCATCATCGCGCCCGCCGGCGTCACCATCTCGACGGCCGGGCAGACGATACAGACGACGCTGGTCGGCCGCGCCATCGGCCTGACCGCCTCGGTGACGCTGGTCAACACGACGATCGTCGCGCCGTGATGAAGCTGCCTTCATCCCCCCGTCGCCCGCGCCCTTCGTCCGCCAGAAAGAACAACATGAAATCCTTCCCATCCATGCGCCTTGCCGGCGTGGCCTGTCTGGTCTCGCTGGTGGCCGTGCCGGCCCTTGCCGAGCCGGATTCCGGCTACTTCTATGGCGGCGCTTCCATCGGACAGTCCCGCTCCAAGATCGCCGACGCACGCATCAGTGCCGGCCTGTTGTCGCAGGGCGTGACCACGACGTCCATCTCGAACGACCAGCAGGCGCTTGCCTGGAAGGCGTTCGGCGGCTACCAGCTCAATCGCTACCTCGGCATCGAGGCGGGCTACTTCAGCCTGGGCCACTTCGGTTTCGAAGCGGTCACCGCGCCGGCAGGCCCGCTCGACGGCCGCATCCGGCTGCACGGCCTGAACCTCGACCTGGTCGGCACCCTGCCGGTCACCGAGCGCTTCTCGCTGCTGGCGCGTGTCGGCGCGCAGCACGCCAGTGCGCGCGATTCGTTCCACGCAGGAGGTGGCCTTGTCGTGCTGCAGCCCAATGCCTCGAAGTCGGAGACCAACGTCAAGTTCGGCGCCGGGCTGCAATATGCCTTCACGCCCAGCCTGATGCTGCGCGGCGAGGCGGAGCGCTACCGGGTCAACGATGCCGTGGGCAACCACGGCGACGTCAACATGGTTTCGGTCGGGCTCGTTTTCGCGTTCGGACGCGAGACCACGCCAGCGCCGCGGCCCGTGGCCATGCCGGTGCCGGAAGCGCCGCCCGAGGCAGCGCCGCCGCCGCCGGCTCCGCCGCCCGTCGCCGTGGTGGAGGCGCCTGCGCCGCCGCCGCCCGCACCGCCGCGGCGCGTGAGCTTCTCGGCCGACACGCTGTTCGGCTTCGATCGCTCGGAACTTCGCCCGCAAGGCCGCGTCGCTCTCGACCAGTTCTCGCATGAGCTCGCCGGCATGCAGTTCGACACCATCGTGGTGACCGGCCATACCGACCGCCTGGGTTCGGTGGCCTACAACGAGAAGCTGTCGCTGCGCCGTGCCGCGGCGGTCAAGAGCTATCTCGTGGCCAGCGGCGGCATCGATGCGAACCGCATCTCGGTCGTGGGCAAGGGCGAGTCTCAGCCCGTGACGACGAGCGCCGATTGCCATGGAAGCGCACCCGCGCCGAAGCTGGTCGCCTGCCTGCAGCCGGACCGTCGTGTCGACGTGGAAGTCTCGGGCAGCGCGGCGCAGTAGCGCGCGACGTGGTTCAGTGGATCTTCGACCCGGCTCGCGCGCCGGCCAGGCCGAGGATCTGCTGGATGAGGTTCAAGGGCTTGAGCGGCTTGGCGCAGTGGGCGTCGAAGCCGCAGGCCAGCGCAAGTTCGCGATCCTGCTCGCGGTTGAACGAGGTCAGGGCGATGGCCGCCATGCGCGGACATTTGCCGTCCTGGCCCGGCCGTGACGATTCGAGCTGGCGCACCGCCCGGATCAGGTCGTAGCCGTCGCTGCCGGGCATGCCGATGTCGCTGATCAGCACATCGGCGGGCTGTTGCTGGAGCAGGGCCAGTGCCTGCTGCGCGTTCGATGCGCAGCGGACGGAGGCGCCGCGGTCGCCCAGGATGATCTTGAGCATTGCGCTGGCTTCGTCATCGTCGTCCACCACCACGAGCCCCAGGCCCGCCAGCGGCAGGCCCGAAGCCTGGGCCGGATCCGGTTCGGCCAGGCCGTCGTCGCCAGCCGGCTCGCTGCCAGCCTGGCCTTGGCTCGTGGGCAGCCACACGGCGAAGGTCGATCCATGCCCCAGGCCCTCGCTGTGCACGGACACCGAGCCACCGTGCGCTTCGACCAGTTGCTTGACGATGGACAGGCCGAGGCCGAGGCCGCCGCGGTGCCGGTTGCTTGGTGCGTCACTCTGCGCGAAGCGGTCGAAGACGAAGGGCAGGAACTCTGCATCGATGCCCGCACCCATGTCGGTGACCTCCAGGCGCAGGCCCGCGGCTTCCTCGTGCAGACACACGCTCACAGTGCTGCCCTTGGGCGAGAACTTGATCGCATTGCTCAGGAGGTTCCAGGTCACCTGTTGCAGCCGCGACGAGTCCGCTTCGATGCGGCGATAGGCCGGTTCGAGCTGAAGGTCGATCACCATGGCGCCCTGATCCAGCGCAGGCTGCATGGCACTGACCGCCGATGCGATCTCCTCGGCCGGATCGATCCACGAGAACGTCATCGGCAGCTTGCCCAGATTCAGGCGCGACATGTCCAGCAGGTCGGAAATCATCCTCGCCTGGGTCTTGCCGTTGCGCTCGATCGACGCCAGTCCGCGCATCGCCTCCTCGGTGCCGCCGCGCATGCGCAGCACGTGGGCCCAGCTGAGGATCGCGTTGAGTGGGGTACGGAGTTCGTGCGAGAGGATGGCGATGAAGTCGTCCTTCAGCCGGCTTACCTGTTCGGCCTCGACGCGCGCCACCCGCTCGCGTTCCAGCCATTGCAGGCGGCGCTGTTCGAGGTGTCGTCGTTCGGAGACGTCGGTCGCGACGACCATGGACACGCCCGGTTCGATCTTCGACGCCACGCTGCATTCGAGGTAGATCAGCTCGCCATCGGATCGATGCATGGGCACGTCCTGGCTGGTCGAGGGGAGCTCGGTCTGGCTGAAGAGGGCGTCGATGCGCCCGCGCCATTCAGGGTCGGCAAAGCTGTGCAACGGCTGTCCGACCACCTGGTTGACGTCACGCATCAGCATGGCCAGCAGCGCCGGATTGGCGCCGACGATGACGCCCTCGCGATCGAGCAGCACGATGCCGCTGGGGGCCTGCGCGTAGATCGTCCTGAACTTGGACTCGCTCAGCTGCGACGCTTCGCGCAGTTGTTCGGCCTGGTCGTCCAGCTCGGCGTAGAGCGCGACGACGCCCCGATTGGTCTCTTCGAGTTCGCGTTGCACCAGTTCGAGCTGGCGCGTCTGTTCGTCGAGCGCGTCGGAGATGCGCCTGAAATCCTCGCCGGATATCTTGGTCTCGCTGTCCATGCTCAGCTCCGCTTCACGATGAGGACGGTGACGTCGTCCTGTCCCCGCGTGTGCTCGCGGATCAGCCAGCCGGCCACGACGGCCGGGTCGCACTGGAGCAAGCCGGGCACGTGGTCGAGCTTCCACCGGGACGTCAGTCCGTCCGAATGCAGCACCACCAGCGCGTGCCTGGGCCAGGCGTAGGCCACGTCCTGGATCTTGCGGATCTGCAGGCCTACCGTCCCATGCTGGGACATCAGCGAGCAATCCTCGACGCCGGAAATGATGCGGCCCGAGATGTTGCCCGCGCCCGCGAAATCCAGCATGCCGGCGGCGCCATCGATCGAGGCGACCGCCATGGCGGCGCCGCGCGTGGACCGCATGGCCGGGTGCGCCTGCTCCAGCACCGCGGCCGGCGATCCGGTGGAGTGCCTGAACACCGTCATCGCCACCTCGGACGCCTCTGCGGCCACCGGTCCGTGGCCCAGCCCGTCGGCCATGGCCAGCCGGGCGCGATCGCCGGTGACCTGGAGCTCCCAGGCATCGCCGCTCACCATTTCGCCCGGTGCTGCCAGGCAGATCCCGGCGTGCGCGAGGCGCGACGCGGGCCGGGCAGGCAAGGGCGCCGCGGGATCAGGGAACCAGACGCGGGAAAGGATCACGGTGCCCTTGCCCACGACGGAGAAGACCGAGAAGTCGGTCGAGCCCCGCTGCACGGCGCCAAAGCCGGTGCCGGGCGTGCTGCCCGTCGAGAAGCCGTCTCGCAGGCAGCGGCTGACGTCGTCCATGCCAGGTCCGCTGTCGATCGACAGGATCTCGAAGTGGACACCCTCGGCGCCCGCCATGCAACCCATCAGCAGCCGTCCCGCGCGGGCGTGGCGGGCGAGGTTGGTGCCCAGTTCGGTCACCAGCAGCGCGATGCGGCCGCGCGCAGTCTCGTCCAAGCCGTGCATCAGGCACAGCCGCTGTGCCGCACGCCGCGCCTCGCCGACCTGCGACTGTTCAGTGACCTGCATGTCCAGGTGGGGCGTCATGCTAGCGCCAGCGCGTGATGGTGACGCAGGTGCCTTCGCCGACGACGGTGCGCAGCTCGAACTCGTTGACCAGGCGGCGACTGCCCGACAGGCCGATGCCCATGCCGTTGCCGGAAGTCCAGCCGTCGGTCAGCGCCAGCTCGATGTCGGCGATGCCCGGGCCGTGATCCTCGAAGGCCAGCCGAAGCCCCGTGCGCGAGCCGTTGTCGACGATCTCCCAGCGCATTTCGCCACCGCCCCCGTACAGGATGGCGTTGCGCGAGAGTTCGCTCGCTGCCGTGACCATCTTGGTCTGCTCCACGAGCGTGAACTTGAGCTCCTGCGCAAGCTTGCGCACGAGCTGTCGGCAGGCAACGATGTCGGCTTCGGCATCGAGTCGCAGCGACGCCGCGCCGCCTGCGGGATGTCTCGGATCATCGTTCACCACGAGACCCCGTGTCAGCGTCCTGCAGCAGCTTCATGCCGCGCTCGACGTCCAGCGCGGTGCGCACGCCATCGAGGGACAAGCCCAGTTCGACCAGCGTGATGGCGACGGCCGGCTGCATGCCCACGACGACCAGCGTCGCCCCCAGGATGCCCGCGATGCCGGAGATGCTGGCCAGGATCCGTCCGACGAACGAGTCGACGATCTGCAGCGCGGAGATGTCGATCAGCACGCCTCGGGCGGCCGTGGCGCTGATGCGATCGGCCAGGTCGTCCTGCAGTGCGAGCGCGGTCTGGTCCTGCAGGTCGACCTGGATGGTCACCAGCAGGCAGTGGCCCATCTTCAACAGGGGAATGCGGTCCATGGCGGGCTCAACGGACCGCACGCGAGACGACCCATCCGCTCTTCTTCAAGGCCAGCGACAAGGCGTCGGCCAGCGTCGCCTTGGTGATCACGCCGTCCAGATCGATTCCCAGCTGCACGATGGTCTGCGCGATCTGCGGGCGGATGCCGCTGATGATGCAGTCGGCGCCCATCAGGCGGATCGCGGTGACCGTCTTGAGCAGATGCTGCGCGACCAGGGTGTCGACCGTGGCGACGCCGGTGATGTCGATGATCGCGAGCTCGGATCCGGTCTCGACGATGCGCTGCAACAGCGATTCCATCACCATCTGCGTACGACCCGAGTCGAGCGTTCCGATCATGGGAACGGCGAGCACCCCGTCCCAGAGCTTGACCACCGGCGTGGACAGCTCCAGCAGCTCCTGCTGCTGCCGCTGGATGACGTTTTCGCGCGATCGCTGGTAGGTGGTGGCCGTCCACTGCGCCATCCGGTCGATCAGCGTGGAGGCCAGCCACTGGCTGTCGAAAGCCTTGGCGGGGTCGTCGGCGAGCGACTGTCGCACGCCCTCGAACAACGGCCGCTTGATCGACAGGACGAAATAGCTGGTCTCGCCGGCGCTGGCGCCCTGCGCCGCTCGCGACTGCGACAGTTCCGCCAGCACCGCGCGCACGCGGGCCCATTCGGCATGGTCGAACCGCGTCAGGTCGGCGTCCGCCCGCAGCGCTTCCTGCAGCGCCGCATGCAACTCCTGCGCGTCGTGCGATGCGGTCTTGCTCAGGGAGGTCGTCGGGCCGGACTGGCTCGCTTCAGCCAACCAGGAGCGAAGGAAGGTGTCCGGGGCCGCGCTGAGCACGGCGTCGAAAAGGGCGTTTTCCTGCTTCATGTGGATCCTGTCGTGCGTGCAGGACCCATCACGGGCTCGTGCAATATGTGCCTGACCATGCGCGCGCCCCGGGGAGGACGCTGTGCGACGTCTTGTATCCGCTAGATGCTCGGCCAGGATCGAGCATGCGCTCGACTACAGGATCCTTCGATGGTACCCCGGTTGTCCGGCCCGCGACCGGAATCGTTCAGCGGTCGATCCGGCCCGAGCGCTCCAATCGACTCTCGCCAATTGCGAGCCGGTGCCGGCTGTCGGCGTCGTCACGCCGACGGATGATCATTCCTGGCCGGGCATCTCGATGCCCTTGAGCAGTTGCCGCATCGATTGGTCGACTTCGCTGCTGCGCACGCGCTGCTTGCGGCCGCCGGAGGCCAGATCCGCGACGATGGCCAGCATGGCGTCCGCGTCATAGGGCTTGGGCAGGAAGCCGTCGTAGTCGGCGAACGATTTCTGCACGACCTCCTCGTTGGTGCCGCTGACGAACAGGAAAGGGATGTCGGCCCAGTGCGGGTTCTGGCGGATCGCCACGCCGAGTTCGCCGCCGGTCATGTGCGGCATCATGAAATCGGACACGATGACCGCCGGCCGCTCTCCGTCCAGCGTCTCGAGCGCGGCACGGCCGTTGGAGGCCGACGTGACGCGATAGCCATGTGCCTGCAGGATCAGCTGCAGGATCTCCGCTGCGCCGTACTCGTCTTCCACAATCAGGATGAGCTGCATTCGCGGTGGCTCCTCTGCCTTTTTCTGTCGGTGTCCGGGCGATCAGTCCCGTAGCGAGATGACCGTCGTTCCACCACGGTGCCCCCTCATCTTGCGAACGGCCAGTTGCCGGGACGACCCCGAGTCCCGGGGCGACTCGAGCGCCAGCACGTTGTCGAACAAGGCCGCCAGCCCAGCAGCAAGCGGCGTGCCGCTGGCCACGCTGATCTCTGCCGGATCGAGCGTGAACAAGGCCGTGACGGCGCGCCGGCGCAGTTCCGTGAGGAGCCGGCCCAGGAAACGGTAGCCCCGATCCTGGAACGCACGGGTGTCGGCCAGCGCGGCCACACCGTCGAGCACCAGCCGCCTGGCCTTGCCTTCGTCCAGCAGGCGCAGGAGCTTGTGCCCCATCTCGTCGAGCGACTCGTCCGACTGCCCGATGGTCTCCAGGCGAAGCGCGCCGCCTTCCAACGCGCCTTGGAGGTCGATGCCGAATCGGGCGGCCAGGTAGCAGGCGTCGGCTTTCGCGTCGGGTGCCCCGATCAGGAGCAGTCCCGGCTCCTCCCGGGTGGACGCGGCGGCGAAGCGGTATCCCATGAGCGTCTTGCCGGCACCGCTTTCGCCGACCAGCAGCGAAGCGCTCCCTGCCGACACCCCGCGGCCGGCGAGTGCCGCGTCGATTTCGGGGATGCCCAGCGAGACCGGATCCAGCTCCGTGCGTTCGGCAGATTGCAGGGGCATGTTCTCCAGGCGGGGAAAAAATTGCAAACCTTCGTTGGTGATGCAGAAGGAATGCTGGCCGCGCACCACCTCGCTGCCGCGGAATTTCCTCACCTGCACCAGGCGTTCGGCCTTGCCCTTGAACAACTGGTCCTCGAACGAGAAGATGCCGTCGACCATGGTCTGTTCGGCACTGAGCGCGTTTCCTGTGCCCGTCGTCAGCACCAGGCAGGTGCAGTTCATCGCCGTGACCAGGCTCTGGAGTTCGTGGACGAACTGGCGCACGCCTTCGTCGATGCCCGGCACGCTGACGACCAGGCCGTCGACGACGAGGAAGCTGGCGCCGCTGCGGGCGAGTTCGCTGCGCAGCAGGCTGAGCACCCCCTTGAGGCCCTCGCTCTCGAGCTCGCGGTAGCCGCTCACGTAGAACACGAAGGCGTTGACGGCCGCCTTGCGGAAGAACGTCTGGTTGCTCATGTGCTGCACCATGCGCGCATGCGACTCGGCGAGCATGGTCACGTAGAGCGTCTTGTGGCCGGCACTGGCGTGGTTGTACGCCATCTGGTTGGCCAGCGTGGTCTTGCCGACGCCCGGCGGCCCTTCGAGGATGTAGACCCCGCCCTCGAACAGACCGCCGCGCAGGATGTCATCCAGGCCTGCGACGGTCGATGGAAACCTTTTCATGGTGATGCGCCCATCTCTCAAGTGAAAGCTTTGGCTGAACCGGGGTGCCGGTCACCGCGACAGGCGGGTCGAATCCGGTTCATGCGGGGCAAATTCTAGGCACATTCGAGTTGTGCCCTTGTTCGGGGCGGTGGCTGCTTCGCTGGCCGCTGCTTCGCGCTTCGCGCCGGCCGCTGCTTCGCGAGCGACAGGCTGGTCTGGGTCTTGGCTCTCCGCTCACGTGCGCCTGAATCCGGCCTGGACGGCCGGATTCTGCGGGCTCTGTGGCTTCGACGTGCTCCGCGCGCTCGCGGTCCTGGCCGCGCCCGGTGACGTGATTGGCGGACCGGGGGCGTCCGCCCGCTACGTCCCGGTTCGCTGCGCTCCAAGCCCCAGCTCACCCTGCCGCAGCAGCACCTGGGCGGGTGGAGAAAAACAACTGTCGTTTTGTAGTGGGGTTTGGCATCGACGGGCCATCGAGGCCGCGCCGATGCCCGCGGCCAGTAGGTCACTGGGCACCGTGCTTGACGCGAACGTCGGATCGCGGTGCCGACGCTCCTTCTCGTGATGGACGATGCGCAGCGCTTCGCGCTTCGCGCGACGCCGAAGGCGTCGCGACGTCGTCCGTCACCACAAGGAACGCCGGCGGGTGGCCCGTCGTTCGCGTCAAGCCCGGTGCCCGGCCAAGCGGCTGGCCGCGGGCATCGACGCGGCCTCGATGGCGCGTCGATGCCAAA
>JBJMWF010000464.1:0-6524 GCA_045810265.1 Vitreoscilla sp.
CAGACCGAGCGGCAGCTGCAACTGCTGCGCTCGCGCGAGATCTTCATCGACACGGTGGAAATGGAGGCGGTGCAGCGCGCCTACAACGGCCAGCTCGACCAGCTGCTCCGCCAGGACGTCGCCCTCGGCCGCATCGCCGGCGCCCGGCCGGAGTACGAGGCGCTGTCGCTGGCCGGCGCCGGGCGGGCGGCGGAACGTCCGCTCGACTGGCCCAACCTGCAGATGCGCCTGCGCCTGCTGCTGGGCGATCCGCGCGGCGCCGACTGGGTCGCCCGCCTGCGTACGGTGCGCGATGACGTGTTGGCCCTCGTCGAGCGCAACCCCGACCGCGCGCTGATGCGGCTGACGCAGGACGCCAGCAACGAATTCCAGGACTACAGCGCCAACCACAGCTTGTTCGTCTGCGTGCTCACCTCGATGGCGTGCAGCCAGTTGACGGGTTGGCAGGCCGCGTGGACAGACGCATTGACGCTGGCGGCGCTGAGCATGAACGTCAGCTTCATGCAGGCGCAGGACGAGCTGGCGCGGCAGTCCGGACCGCTCAGCGAGGCTCAGCGCCGCGTGCTGCTCGAGCATCCCCAGCGCTCGGCCGAAGTGCTGGCCGCGGTCGGCGTCGACGATCCGACGTGGCTGCACGCGGTGCGCCACCACCACACGGCGCCCTCCGGTCCGCTGGCCGGCCGTCCGGCCGAGGAAACGATTGCCCGCCTGATCCGCCGCGCCGACCGCTATGCGGCGCGCCTGAGTCCGCGCAAGAGCCGGCCGGCGTCGTCGGCCACCGCGGCGGCGCAGGCCGCGTTGCTGGACGAGGGCGGCCACACCGACGAGGCCGGCCAGGCCCTGGTCCGCACGCTGGGCCTGTATCCGCCCGGCGTCTGGGTGAAGCTGCAATGCGGCGAGATCGCGATGGTGCTGCGTCGCACGCCGATCGCCAAATGCCCGATTGTCGTGAGCCTGGTCAGCAAGACCGGCATGCCGTTGGCGGTTCCGGCGCTGCGCAACACCAAGTTGCCCGATTTCGCGGTCACCGGGGCGGTGGCGCCGTCGCAGGTGAAGGTGCGGCCGAACCTGGACGCGCTGGAGAAGATGGGCTGAACGGCCCCGGCTCGCCAAGGGCCCCCCCCACCAGGTGTCATCCTGCGCGCAGTCGCAGGATCCACGCCTGCCAATGGCGCTGCGGCAGGCGTGGATTCCGCGACTGCGCGCGGAATGACGGCCTTGGATTGCGCGCGCCCCTTCAGGCGGCCAGCAGCGGCGAGAACAGCGGATCGCGCAGCCCGCGCGGGCGGTACGCGCTCACGCGGCGCGCGATGGCGGCGATGTGGTCGGGCGTGGTGCCGCAGCAGCCACCGGCGATGTTGAGGAATCCGGCCTTGGCGAATTCCTCGATCAGCGCGCCGGTGACCTCGGGCGTCTCGTCGAAGCCGGTGTCGCTCATCGGATTGGGCAGGCCGGCGTTGGGATAGCAGCTGACGTAGGTGTCGCTGGCGACCTTGGCCAGTTCCTCGATGTAGGGCCGCATCAGCGCGGCACCGAGCGCGCAGTTCAGGCCCACGGCGACCGGACGGGCGTGGCGCACCGAGTGCCAGAACGCGGTGACCGTCTGGCCGGAGAGGATGCGGCCCGAGGCATCGGTGACGGTGCCGGAGATGATCACCGGCAGGCGGATGCCCGTCTCGTCCATCAGCTCGTCGAGCGCGAAGATGGCGGCCTTGGCGTTGAGCGTGTCGAAGATGGTCTCGACCAGGAACAGGTCGGCACCGCCCTCGACCAGGCCCTCGGCCTGTTCGCGGTAGGCCGCCTTGAGCTCGTCGAAGCTGGTGTTTCGCGCGCCCGGGTCGTTGACGTCGGGGCTGATGCTGGCGGTACGCGGGGTCGGGCCGAGCGCACCGGCCACGAAGCGCGGCTTGTCCAGCGTCTCGAACTGGTCGGCGCATTCGCGCGCGAGGCGGGCCGCCGCGACGTTCATCTCGCGCGCCAGGTGGCCCAGGCCGTAGTCGTCCTGGGCAACCGAGGTGGCGCCGAAGGTGTTGGTCTCGATGATGTCGGCGCCGGCGGCCAGGTACTGCGAGTGGATCTCGCGCAGCACCTCGGGCTTGACCAGCTGCAGCATCTCGTTGTTGCCCTTGATGTCCTTGGCGTGGTCCTTGAAGCGCTCGCCGCGGTAGTCGGCCTCCTGCAGCTTGTAGCGCTGGATCATGGTGCCCATCGCGCCGTCGATGATCACGATGCGCTGCTTGAGCAGCTCGGGCAGGCGGGCGCCGCGGGTGAAGACGGGAGTGGAGGCAGACATGGCCGAATTATCGCAGGGCGCCGGTGCCCCTGCCGGGCCCGATGGCGAACACCGCTGCGGCGCAGCTGGAGGCCGATTGGGGCGGACTCGTGCCCAGGCCAGCGGCGAGATGCCGCCGGAAAGGGTTCAGTGCAGGATCAGCGGCTGCTGCGGCAGTCCGGTGTAGCGGCCGATGAATTCCTCGACCTGATCCTGCGTCGGCTCGGTGCGCGCCAGTTCTTCCACGCCTTCGCGGAACTGCTGCGCCAACGCGCCCTCGATGTAGATCTCCTTGCGCGCGAACTTGTCGACGATCTCGTAGCCGCCGCGAGACAGCGGTGTGTCGCTGGCTTCGAGCGTGTCGCCCTCGCGCGGGGCGACCGGAACGTCCAGTTCGACCACCACGAAGTTGTCGGAGTTGTAGACCATGGTCGTCATGTCGGCATCCTTGTGAATCGAGATCCAGTTGATGGCGGGCGGGGCAAATTCAAGAGCTGCGCTCCCACAGCGACAGCGACCACGGGCCCGGCGGCGTGCTCATGCGCAGTCCGGCGGGCAGGTGATGCAGCGAGGGAGACAACCAGGCCTCGATTCGCAAGTCGTAGGGTTGCTCGGTGGCACGCAGGACATGAAGCAAGGCGGGGGCCCGATTCGCGCGTTCTGACAGTTCGTTACCTTCCCGCCGCAGCTCGGGCGGCGGCTCCCCCGGCGGCAGCGCGCGGAATGTCCAGCGCTCGAGCTCGCCGCGCAGGCCGGCCACCTGCAGATCCCAGCGGCCGGGGCGTTCACCGCGTCGGGCGCCGGCCTCGACGATGGCGGCCAGCTGGGGGATCCAGCTCCAGCGATCCTGCGCCCCGGGCGCCACCGCCGGTGCGCCGGACGCACTCGAAAGGCGCACGACGCCGTCCTCGCGGGCGAAGCTGACCGTGCGCCTGTCGCGCCCTTTCTCGCGTTCGACCAGCCGCAAGGGCGCCAGGCCCGCCGCGTCGAAGGTGCCCGTGCTTTGCCACTCGCGCGGCGGCCTGTCGGCGATGGCGGTGGCCAGGCGCAGCGAGAACGTGCTGGTGTCGCGCCGCCATTCGAGCTGCGCCGCACCTGCGGCCGAGGCCGCCGCGCCGCCCTGCACCAGGGCGTAGTGCAGCGTGGCCGAGGGCGGTGCCTGGGTCGCATAGATTGGCCAGGCACCCGCATCGCGCGGCGCACGCCGCAGTGCGCCGCCGTCGCCCGTCGGCAGGGGCGCCGGCACGGGCGGCGCGGCGGCGGGCGTGGTGCGCGCCGGCTGGACCGCAGGTTCCGGCAAGGCGGAGGGAACTTGCGGGCGCCGCGAAACACTCACCAGCGCGATGCGGTGCACCCCGGCCCGTGCGGGCGCCAGCGCCCGCACGCCGCCGGCCGCGATCTGCCAGCCGATGGCATGGGCCGCCAGCACCACCAGAGTCAATTCGCAGAGACGTCGCGTTCGCATCGGACAATACTGCCATCGCTGCTTCCAGACACCCGGCGCGGAACCGGGCATTTTCATGAAACTTGCCACCTACAAGGACGGCTCGCGGGACGGCCAGCTGGTCGTCGTCTCGCGCGATCTGGCCACGGCTCATTTCGCCACCGGCATCGCCACGCGCCTGCAGCAGGCGCTGGACGACTGGAATTTCATCGCGCCGCTGCTGCAGGATCTGTCGGTGGCGCTGAACCACGGCAAGACGCGCCACGCCTTCCCGTTCGTGCCGGAACAGTGCATGGCGCCGCTGCCGCGCGCCTTCCAGTGGGCCGACGGCTCGGCCTACCTGAACCACGTCGAGCTGGTGCGCAAGGCGCGCGGCGCCCAGATGCCCGAAAGCTTCTTCGGCGACCCGCTGATGTACCAGGGCGGCAGCGACGACTTCCTGGGCCCGTGCGATGCGGCGACCTTCGCCAGCACCGATTGGGGCATCGACTTCGAAGGCGAGGTCGCCGTCATCACGGGCGACGTCGCCATGGGCTCGGCGCCTGAGCAGGCGCTCGAGGGCGTGCGCCTGGTGATGCTGGCCAACGACTGGAGCCTGCGCAACCTGATCCCGGCCGAACTCGGCAAGGGCTTCGGCTTCCTGCAAAGCAAGCCCGCCACCGCGTTCAGCCCGGTGGCGGTGACGCCCGACGAGCTCGGCGACGCCTGGTGGGGCGGTCGCGTGCACCTGCCCCTGCAATGCCGCTGGAACGGCCGCCAGGTCGGCGCCTGCGATGCCGGTCCGGAGATGACCTTCCACTTCGGCCAGCTGATCGCCCATCTGGCCAAGACGCGCAACGTGCGCGCCGGCTCCATCGTGGGCAGCGGCACGGTCAGCAACAAGGACTGGAGCAAGGGCTGGAGCTGCATCGCCGAACAGCGCGCCATCGAGACCATCGAGCATGGCGAGCCGAAGACCGGCTTCATGCAGTACGGCGACGTGATCCGCATCGAGATGAAGCGCGACAACCAGTCGGTGTTCGGCGCCATCGAGCAGCAGGTCCTGGAATGCGAGTGAGCCTGCTGGCGCTGCTGGCGGCGCTGTGGCTGGTCGCCGCGGCGCCGGCGCGCGCCGACCAGGCGCGCTGCCCGCCCGAGGCGGCGCAGCCGACGCCCGAGGATGCCGCGGCCGGCATGCGGGCCGCGGTCGACAGCGGCCTGCTGTGGAAGGCCACCAAGGCCGGGCGCGTGGTCTATCTGTACGGAACGATCCACGTGGCCAAGCTGTCCTGGGCCTATCCCGGCCCCGACGTCATCCGCGCGCTGCGGGCCAGCGACGTGGTCGCTTTGGAGCTCGATGTCACCGACGCCGGCGTGCTCGATCGCCTGCGTCGTGCGATCGAGCGCCGGCCCGACGCGCCGGCCCTGCCCGAGGCACTGCAGCGCCGCCTGGCCGCCCAGATGGCCGCCAATTGCGTCGCGCCGGACCGCCTGGCCGGCCTGCGTCCCGAGATGCAGGCCGTCACCGTCGACCTGATGACGGCGCGCCAGTTCGGGCTGTATCCGGAATACGGCGTCGACATGGTGATCGCCGGCGTGGCGCACACCCTCGGCAAGCCGATCCGCTCGCTCGAGACGCCGGAATCCCAGGCTAGCCTGCTGGTCAGCGACGATCCGGCCGAGACCGCGCGCACCGTCGCCGACGTGCTCGACGAGCTCGAGGACGGCAACAGCCCGCGCATGCTGCAGCGCCTGGCGGGCGACTGGCAACGCGGCGACCTGGCGGACCTCCAGGCCTACGGCCAGTGGTGCGGGTGCCTGGAGACGCCGCGGCAGCGCGCCGACTTCATCAAGCTGATCGACGAACGCAACCCGCTCATGGCCGACCGGATCGTCGACTGGCACGCACAGGGCAAGTCGCTGTTCGTCGCCGTCGGGGCGCTGCACATGACCGGGCGCGCCGGACTGCCGGAGCTGCTCAAGGCGCGTGGCTTCCGGGTCGAGCGCGTGCCGTTCCCGGATGCACGCCCGGGTGCGGGGGCCGCCATTCCAAGCGTAGGATCGGCGACCTGACGCCACTTCACGAGGTCTCCATGTCCGACATCCCGAATTTCGCGAAGCTCGTGCCCGGGTTCGACTTCCTGCAGGGCCTGGTCAAGAACGCCGGCTCGGCCTTGCCGAACATCGGCCAGTGGGTGGCGCCGACGCTCAATCCCGAGGAGCTCCAAAAGCGCATCGACGAGCTCAAGACGGTTCAGTTCTGGCTCGAGCAGAACGGGAAGATGCTCGGCACGACGATCCAGGCGCTGGAGGTTCAGAAGATGACCCTGTCCACGCTCAAGACGATGAACGTGCAGATGACCGACCTGCGCGACGCGATGAAGGTCGCGCCGATGGCTTCCGCCGGTTCCGCAGCATCGGCGGCCGCGGGCTCGGTGGCCAACAGCTTCGGCGCCGACGCGCTGATGCAGGCGGCCCGCAACGCGATGGGCAACATTCCCGGCATGGCCAGGCCGGCAGCGCCCGAGCCGGCCCCGACGCCCGAGCCGGAGCCCGCTCCGGCGCCCGCGCCCAGGTCCCGGTCCAAGGCCGCGGCTGCCGAGCCACCCGCGGTCACGGCAGCCGGCGTGGTCGATCCGATGCAATGGTGGGGCGCCCTGACCAAGCAATTCACCCAGCTGGCCGCCAGCGCGATGAAGGACAGCGCCACCGACGCCGCCAAGAGCCTGGCCGGCGCGATGATGAAGCAGGGCATGGACGCCGCCGGCGAGACGATCAAGAAGGCCGTGGCGATGCCCGCCGGCGTCGCGGCCAAGGCGATGTCGGCCG
>JBJMWF010000465.1:0-8007 GCA_045810265.1 Vitreoscilla sp.
GACGTCATAGACACCCATGCGGCCGGCCTTGCTGACCTCCACGGCCGTGGCCGTGAGCACGTCGCCGAGCCGGCCCGGCGCGACGATCTCGACGTTGAAGCCGGAGGCCACCGTGACCTCGTCGTAGGCGTTGCAGGCGAAGGCGAAGCACGAGTCGGCCAGTGCCGTGAGCAAGCCGCCCTGGCAGGTGCCGTAGCCGTTGAGCATGTCCTCGCGAACCGTCATCGTCACGGTGCAGCTGCCGGGACCGATCGCGGCGACGCGCATGCCCAGGCCCTGCGACGCGCCATCGGCGGCCCACAGGTGGTCGCACACGCGCTCGGCGAGCGTCTGGGCGTCGTTGTCCTTGGCTGGCATCAACGATCCCTGAACTGGGCCGGACGCTTTTGCTGGAATGCGGCGACGCCCTCGGCGAAGTCGCCCGCGCGGCCGAGCTCGCCCTGCACGCGCGCCTCCAGCATCAGCGCCTCGTCCAGCGACAGCGACTGCGACGCGTCGAGCGCCTGGCGCGTCGCGACCAGCGCCTTGCTCGGCTGCGCGGCCAGGCGCGTGGCCAGCGCCAGCGCCTGCGCGGGCAGCTCGGCGTCGTCGACCACCTGCCAGATCAGCCCGAAGCGCTCGGCGTCGGCCGCCGACAGCTTGTCGCCCGTGAGCGCCAGCGCCAGTGCCCGCGCGCGTCCGGCCAGGCGCGGCAGCAGCCAGGTGCCGCCACAGTCCGGAATCAGGCCGATCTTCGAGAATGCCTGGATGAAGCTGGCAGAGCGGGCCGCCAGCACGATGTCGCAGCCGAAGGCGAAGTTGGCGCCCGCGCCGGCGGCCACGCCGTTGACGGCGCAGACCACCGGCACCGGCATCGCCTGCAGGCGCAGCGCGAGCGGGCGGTAATTCTTCTCGATGACGGCGGCGATGTCGGGCTTGCCGTCGGCGCCGGCGGCCATGCCCGGATCGTTCAGATCCTGGCCGGCGCAGAAACCGCGGCCGGCGCCGGTGATCAGCACGGCCCGCACGGCCGGGTCGGCCGCTGACTCGTCGAGCGCAGCGCGCAGCTCGGCATGCATGTCCTGCGTGAAGCTGTTGAGCGCCGCCGGACGGTTGAGGGTGAGCAGCCGCACGGCGCCTTGCTGCGCGACCTGGATCAGCGCATCGGGCGAGGACATCGGCGTCGGAGCGGGCGATTCGGTCATGGGCTGGCCTCGAGTCGGGATCATGCGATCCCGTCAGAATGGGTTGCGCGGGAAATCGGCGGCCACATGCGGCAAGGTCGGGCCGCCGTCGAGCCAGGGGTTGTCTCCCCCACCAGCAGGGCTGGCTTGGTCGATTCTTTGACCGACCGGTCGGTTAATCTTAGACTGGCGACTCGTTCCATGCAAGCCCGTCCGTCAAACGCGGCCTTTACCCGAGGAAATCCCTGCCATGCCCTGCTACGAAATCGATGGCCTGCGCCCGGTCGTCCATCCGACGGCCTATGTCCATCCGACCGCCGTGCTGATCGGCGACGTGGTGATCGGCCCCGGGGCCTACATCGGCCCGTGCGCCAGCCTGCGCGGCGATTTCGGCCGCATCGTGCTGCGCAATGGCTGCAACGTGCAGGACACCTGCGTGATCCACGGCTTTCCGACCTCGGACACGCTGCTGGAGGACAACGCCCACATCGGCCACGGGGCGGTGCTGCACGGCTGCGTGATCCGCGCCGACGCCCTGGTGGGCATGAACGCCGTCGTGATGGACGAGGCCGAGATCGGTGCCGGCGCCTTCGTGGCCGCCAGCGCCTTCGTGCGCGCCGGGCTGAAGGTGCCCGCACGCTCGCTGGCCGCGGGCGTCCCGGCCAAGATCTTGCGCGAACTGAGCGACCAGGAGCTGGCGTGGAAGCGCGAAGGCACGGCCACCTACCAGCGGCTGACCGAGCGCTGCCTGGCGAGCATGAAGGAGGTCGAGCCGCTCGCGGCCGAGGAGCCGGATCGCAAGCGGCTGGAATCGGGCAGCGTGCAGCCGCTGGTGGCCACCAAACGCGCCGCCGACTGACGGCCGAGCCGCCTAGCGCGCAGAATCGGGCCCTGGTGGCGCGCCGGCCTGCCGGTTCCAGGGATGGGACAGGCGCGCCGCCGCGCCCAGAATGACCACAGACTTCAGGAGCAACGATGGATCACCGCGAATTCGAGGCAGTCGTGGACGAGTTTGGCGCCAGTGCGAAGGACCTCGTCGAGCTGGTCGAGCAGGCGCGTTACGAGCAGCCGACCGCGCTGGCGATCTCGCGCCTGCTCGACGCACGCGAGGACCTGCTGGCGCTGGTCGCCAAGCTGCCGGCGCTGCGCGCGCTCGACCCGCCGGTCGACTTGCCTGTCTCGCTGGCCGGCCTGCGCGGGCGCATCGCCCACGCCCGCGCCGCGCTGAAGGAGAGCCCCGATTCGAAGGAGATCCTGCAACTGGTCACCGAGGTCGGCGAGACCTTCGCGGCCACCGTCGCCCCGCTGCAGGCCACCGGCCGCTGGCCGAAAGGGCGTTCGCGCTGACGCCGTCTCGCGCCGAGGCGAGAATGCGCCCATGAAACTGGTCATGGACGTCCACATCCAGGGCGACAGCGCCCGCGTCGCCGCCGTCGCTTTCGACGACTGGGCCGCCTTCGAGGGCACGAAGAACTACGCGCTGCGCATCGACCACGTGGAAAAGTCCATCAAGGGCGAGCTCGACCTGCGCGAACTGCCGTGGCTGGTGCAGCTGCTGGACGCCAATCGCCTGCAGCCCGAAGTCATCGTGTTCGACGGTTTCGTGCACCTGGACGCGCAAGAAACCCCGGGCTTGGGCCGCCGGCTGCACGACACGCTGGGCGGCCGCACCGCCGTGATCGGCGTCTCCAGAAGCGGCTTGAAGGACACGCCCGAGCAATTCGAGCTCCACCGCGAGGAAGAAACGGCCCCGCTGGTGATCACCTGCGCCGGCATCGACCTCGGTGCGGCGAAGGCGCGCGTGCGCATGATGCATGGCAGGAAGCGCGTGCCCACCCTGATGAAGCTGGCCGCGCGCATCGCCAAGGGCAGCGTCGACGCCTGAGATCGCCCAAGGACGCCACCGCTGCGCGGTCTGGCGTTCGACCCGCCGAGGCGGTGCCCAAGGTGTCTGGCATCTCCCCGGATCGCGCCAAGCTGTCGCCAGGGAGAGCGAGGCTGATCGCGATTCGGGGTGGTGCCTGACGCCGGCCCGGCCCGGCCCGGCCCGGCCCGGCTCGGGCTCGGGCTCGGGCTCGGGCTCGGGATCGGAGTCAGGCACCTTCTCGTCCGCGACGATGGGATCTCGCTGGTTGGCATTGCAGCGCGAACGAGAAGATGCCAGACACCTCCGGCTGCGTGGCACCTCCGGCTGTGTGGCGCGGGTCGGCCCGGACCGGCGGCGCTCAGGCAGCGACGCGCCGATCCGGCTCCTGGTCGGCGAACAGGTAAGCCGACTCGTGCGAATCGGGCAACGCGAAGCGCCGCACGAACGCGAGCGCCGTGTCGGCGACCTCGCGCCAGCCGTGGTCGATCGTCAGCGAATGGCCGCGGTTGGCCATCTCGACGATCTCCGTCAGCCCCGGGTTGACCTGCTGCTGCCGGAACGACGCGTTGGCGATCGACCAGGGCACCGTGTTGTCCTTCTCGCCCGAGATGATCAGCAGCGGCCCGCGCTCGTGGTTATGCGTGTCAACCTGCGCCTCCGTCCACGGGTTGACGTTGGCGATCGCCGCCTGGAACAGCGGCGCGCCCGGCGCGGGCACCGCGTAGTTGACGTACAGCGCCTGCGCCTCGTCGTCGCTGACGGCGTTGGCGAATGCATAGCGGAACTGCTCGAACGTGAGAGGCACCGCGCGGTTGCGATTGGACGGATTGCCCAGCACCGGCCAGGCCGCCCGCAACGCCGACAGCGGCAGCGGCAGGACGCCGCGGAATGGCGCCGGATCAATGGCCACGGTGACGGCTGACAGGCCGCGTCCGGCCAGGATCTGGGCCAGCAGGCCGCCGAACGAGTGTCCGATGACCGCGGGCTTGCGTTCGAGCTGCCCGATGACCGCGGACAGGTGATCGGCGACCTGGCCCACGGTCTTGTTGGCCATCACGTCGGGATGCGCGTTGGCCTCGGCAACGGTGGCGGGATCGTCGGGCCACTCCGGCATCAGCGCGATGTAGCCCGCCTCCTCGAAGGCCTCCGCCCAGCGTTGCCAGCTGCTGGGAAGCAGCCACAGGCCGTGCACGAAGACCACCGGGTGCAAGCCGGAGACGTTGGCGCGCTGGATCTGCGCGCGTTCGGAGGCCGAGATCGCCGCCGTCCTTGACGATGCCGAATTGCTCATGCGCCTGCTCCCCGCCGGAAAGCACCGCCTCGACATGAGGCGTGTGTCGGCTTCGACTCATCGTATCCAGATGTAGCGGCCCGTCAACGGCCGGCGGCCACGAACCCCTGTTCCGGGGAGGTTGGTTACATCATCGGGACGCCGCGCGTGCGGCGATCCACTTGTCGGCCTCGGGCAGGCGCTGCTCGCGCACGTCGGCGCGAAAGCCGATCAGCGCCGCGTTCTTGACGAGCCGCTCGCGCGTGGCGGCCGGCACGTGGGCGGCGACGAAGGCGTCCAGCCGCGGCAGCATGGCGCGGTCGGCGCCGGTGTCGAAGAAGCGCGCCGCGATCGTGGCCGCCGCGCCCTGGCCGAACAGCGGCTCGACGGCGACCCAGTGGTCGGCGACGAAATCCAGCGTCGCCCCTGGATGGGCGGTGGCTATGCTGCGCATCAGGCCGCCGGCGACGGTGGCCGGTGGCTCGCCGGAGACTGCGAGCACCAGCGCGCGTTGCGCGAGCGCCGGGTCGCGCGCGAAGCCCAGCAACTCGTAGAGATCGGCTTTCTCCAATGGCGACGGCGCCGCCTGGGCCAGCCGGTGCAGCGTCTCCCAGGTCGCGCCATCGGCCTGGATGGCGCTGACCTGCAGCACGGCCTTGCGCAGGTCGCCTGCCAGGCTGGCCGGCTCGGCCAACCAGCGCTGGAAGCGGCGCTGCGCCTCGGCGACGACGGCGGGATCGTCGAAGGTGCCCAGGGCCTCGATCAGCTGACCGCGCAAGGTGGCGATCTGGCTCGCCTCGCCGGCGTCGGCCTGCCAGCCGACACGCGCCAGGAACGGGTTCAGCAACGAGCGCGCGAAGGCGCGCAGGGCCGGGCGCGAGGGCAGGCGGTCGTGCAGCCGGTCGAGGTCGTCGAGCTGGTTGACCAGCACGCCCACGACCAGCGGATCGGCCTGCACCGGGACCTGCGCGAGCAGACCCAGCCACGCGGTCATCGGCAGTTGGCCGGCGTAGGCCAGTGCCTGCGTGTCCGCCAGCAGCCCGAGCTGGTCATCGACGCTGAGCTCCGCGAAGCGCTGCGTCAGCGCCGCCAGTCCGGCATCGGAATAGCGCACACGCAGGTAGCTGGACTGCCCGGCGTTGATGACCACGGGCCCGCAGCCGGCCAGCGTCACGCGTTGCGGCGACGGCCCGTGGATGACCGCGCGCGTGCTGCCGCCACCGAGCACCGCGAGCGTGACCGGCGCATGCCAGCGCGCGACGCGTGGCGCGCCGACCGTGAACTGGCCTTGCGACAGCGTGAGCTCGGTGTGGCCGTCGACGCAGCGCGCGCCGCGTTCGACCACCATGGGCACGCCGGGCTGCAGCGTGAGGTCGCGCGCGATCGCGCGCACCGGGCGCGCGGCGTGCGCGTCGAGCGCGCGCCAGAGGTCGTCGGTGACGGTGTTGCCGTAGGCGTGCTCGGCGATGTAGCGGCGCACGCCGTCGCGGAACGCCTGGTCGCCCATGTAAGACTCGAGGGTGCGCACGACCTGCGAGCCCTTGCCGTAGGTGATGGTGTCGAACGCACCTTCGGTCTGCGTGACGTCGTCGATGCGCATGATCACCGGGTGCGTGCCGCGCAGCGCGTCGATGTCCATCGCGTGCTGCTTGTAGGCGGCCTGGCGCGGCCAGCCCTGCCATTCGGGATGCAATTCGAGCGTCGCCTTGACCTCCATCCAGGTGGCGAAGCCCTCGTTGAGCCAGAGGTCGTCCCACCAGGCCATCGTCACCAGGTCGCCGAACCACTGGTGCGCGACCTCGTGCGCGATGATCTGGAACACGCGGTGCTTGTCCTCCTCGGTGACCAGCCTGGGATCGACCAGAAGGTCGCGCTCGAAATAGAAGATCGCGCCCCAGTTCTCCATCGCCCCGAAGGTGACGCTGCCGCCGGCGCCGGCGACCATGTCCAGCTTGGGCAGCGGATACGGCGTGCCGAACCAGGCGTTGTAGTACGGCAGGATGCGCGCGGCCGCGTCCAGAGCGTAAGCCGCCTGCGCGCTGTCGCCGCGCTTGACGATCACGCCCACGTCGACGCCCGCGACATCGCGATGTACCCGCTCGAAATCGCCCAGCCCGAAGAACAGCAGGTAGGTGGACATGCGCGGCGTCGTCGGGAAGCGCACGCGCTTGAGCTCACCCGGCAGCGCCTCGCTGGACGCGATGGGCATGTTGCCGACTGCCATGAGGCCGGCCGGCACGGTCACCGTGAGGTCGAAGGTGGCGCGGCGCGCGGGCTCGTCCCAGCTCGGCACGAAGCGACGCGCGTCGGAGTCCTCGAACATCGTGAACAGCGACGTCGCCTGGCCTTGCGGCGTGGCGTGCTGCAGGCGGAACAGGCCGGCCGCCTGGTCGTTGATCTTGCCGCTGTAGACGATCTCGAGCGTGTGGCGGCCCGGCGCGAGCGGCTGGGCGAAGCTGAAGGTCGCGCGCTGGCGTTCGGCGTCGAGCGCGATCGCCGACGCAGCGGTTGCGCCGTCGATCGCCGCGCTGGCGATGGCCAGGTCGGCGCTGTCCAGCACGATGCGGTCCGTGCGGCGGCGCACCTGGACGTCGATCTCGACGCGGCCGTCGAAGGTCGCTTCCGCCGTGTGCGGCGTGATCGCGATGCGGTAGGCGTCGGGCACGACGTCGTCCGGCAGCATCATCCGGTTGACGGGCGCGGCCAGGGCGTGGGCGCCCACGAGGGCGAGGACGCCGAGGACGAACCGGTGAATGTTCTGCTGCATGGTCTCTTCGAAAGGTCGGCGCGTGGGCATTCTAGGGTCTTGCATTTGATAAACGTTACGGTTTACCATTAATCCATTCGTTGACCACTCTCGTCGAGGTCCCTCATGCACAAACCGCCGCCGTCCGGCTGGCCGCAGGCCCAGTCCAGCCTCTTCTATCGAGACGCCTCCAAGGCGATCGACTGGTTGTGCGAGGCCTTCGGCTTCGAGATCCGGCTCAAGGTCGAAGGCGAACCGGGCCAGATCATCCACAGCGAGCTGGTCTATGGCGACGCCATGATCTACGTCAGCAGCGCCGCCGCACCCGGCGACACCTTCGAGCCCGGCCGCGAGTTCAAGGCCAGCCACGCGAGCCCCCTCGATGTCGGCGGCCGCGTCACGCAGGCGCTGTGCCTGTTCGTCGACGACGCCGACGCGCACTGCGCCCAGGCGCGCGCACATGGCGCGAAGATCACGTCGGAACCCGACACGCACGACTACGGCGACGACTACTGGAGCGACCGCAGCTACGGCGCGACCGACCTCGAAGGCCATGCCTGGTGGTTCATGCACCGCGTGCGCGAGCAGCCGGCCAAGTGACGCGCCACGCCGCCCCGCCGGCCACCGGCGACGCCCTCGACCGCACCCTGCAGGCGCTCGCCGAACCCACGCGGCGCGCGGTCGTGGGCCTGCTGCGCGAAGGCCCGCAACGCGCCAGCGAGATCGCCGACGCGCTGGCGATGTCGCGCCAGGCGATGAGCCGCCACCTGCGCGTGCTGCGCCAGGCCGGCGTGATCCAGGAGGTCGGCGCCGCCAGCCCCGACGACGACGCGCGCGCCCGCACCTACCGGCTCGAGGCGCAGCCACTGGCCGAACTGCAGTCGTGGCTGGGCGAGGTGCAGGCCTTCTGGGGCGTGCAGATGCAGGCCTTCGGCAAGCAGGCCGAGCGCGTGGCGCGCGA
>JBJMWF010000466.1:0-9519 GCA_045810265.1 Vitreoscilla sp.
CAGCGGCGACGCCGACCGCGATGTGGTCGACGCCAACGACCGCGTCGCGGTGCCGCCGGGCCATGCCGACTACCAGCTGCGCCGCCTGTGGCTGACGGCCGAGGAGGAGCAGGGCTACTATTTCGGCTTCGCCAACGAAGGCCTGTGGCCGCTGTGCCATGTGGCGCACGTGCGCCCGGTGTTCCGCGAGTCCGACTGGGAGGCCTACAAGGCGGTCAACCAGCGCTTTGCCGACGCGGTCGTGGCCGAGGCGCGCAGCGAGGATCCGATCGTGCTGGTGCAGGACTACCATTTCGCGCTGTTGCCCGCGATGGTGCGCGAGAAGCTGCCCAACGCCACCATCCTGACGTTCTGGCACATCCCCTGGCCCAACCCCGAGTCCTTCGGCATCTGCCCGTGGCGGCGCGAGATCCTGCAGGGCATGCTGGGCTCGACGATCCTGGGCTTCCACACCCGTTTCCACTGCAAGAACTTCATCGAGACGGTCGACCGCTTCCTGGAGGCACGCATCGAGCACGAGCACTCGACGATCTCGTTCCGCGAGGACGAGACGCTGGTGGAGGCCTACCCGATCTCGATCGAGTGGCCCAGCGACGCGACGATCGCGAGCTGGCCCTCGGTGCCCGAAGCGCGACGAGCCGTGCGCGAGCGCCTGGGCCTGCAGCCCGACACCAAGCTGGCCGTCGGC
The DNA here is from genome assembly GCA_045810265.1 of Vitreoscilla sp. Classification (GTDB taxonomy): domain Bacteria; phylum Pseudomonadota; class Gammaproteobacteria; order Burkholderiales; family Burkholderiaceae_C; genus Scleromatobacter. The sequence goes on from JBJMWF010000466.1 coordinate 689, forward strand.
GTCGACCGCTTCGACTACACCAAGGGCATCCTCGAGCGCCTGAACGCCGTCGAGCGCCTGCTGGAGAAGCATCCCGAGTGGATCGAGCGCTTCGTCTTCGTGCAGGTGGCCGCGCCGACGCGCAGCTCGCTCGAGGAGTACCGCAACTTCCAGGAGCGCGTCGAGCGCCTGGCGCTGCGCATCAACGACCGCTTCGGCCGCCCCGGCTACCAGCCGGTGCACCTGCTGGCGCAACACCACGACAGCCATGCGGTCAACGAACTGTTCCGTGCGGCGGACATGTGCATCGTCACCAGCCTGCACGACGGCATGAACCTGGTCAGCAAGGAGTTCGTGGCCGCACGCGACGACGAGCAGGGCGTGCTGATCCTCAGCCGCTTCGCGGGCGCTGCGCGCGAGATGACCGAAGCGCTGATCGTCAACCCCTACCACGTGGAAGAGACGGCCGACTCGCTGCACCGGGCCGCGACCATGCCGGCGGCCGAGCAGCGTGCCCGCATGGCCAGCCTGCGCGCGACGGTGCGCGAGTTCAACGTCTTCCGCTGGGCCGGGCGCATGCTGACCGACGCCGGACGCTGGCGACTGAAGGCGCGCGTCGATGCGCGCGTCGCGCGCTATCGCCAGGCCGCCGACCACGACCAGCGAGGCCTGTGATGGGTGGCCCGATGTTGCGTCCGCTGCTGGGGCCGCAGGGCCTTGCCGCGCTGACGTCGCTGGTGCGAACGCCGGCGCTGTTCGCGTTCGACTTCGACGGCACCCTGGCGCCGATCAGGGCGCGCCCCGACGACGTGCAGGTCTCCGCGACGATCTCGATGCGCCTGGACAAGCTGGCACGGCTGCGGCCGGTGGCCATCGTCACCGGCCGCCGCATCGCCGACGTGCGCGAGCGTCTCGGCTTCGTGCCCTGGGCCATCGTCGGCAACCATGGCGCCGAGGACGACGGCGATCCCGACGCGGCGGCGCATGCGCATCAGGCGCTCGACGCGCTGCGCGAGCGCCTGGGCGCGCGCGAGTCGGCCCTGGCCGGCGCGGGCGTCGCCATCGAGGACAAGGGCCAGTCGCTCGCACTGCACTTTCGCACCGCGCCCGACCGCGAGGCCGCCAGCGCGCTGATCGAGGAGATGCTGGCGGACTTCACGCCGGCGCTGCACGTGTTCGGCGGCAAGCTGGTCTACAACGCCGTGGCCGCCGACGCGCCCGACAAGGCGGTCGCGGTGCAGCGCCTGATCGCGCGCGCCGGCGTGCAGGCCGCGTTCTTCGCCGGCGACGACGTCAACGACGAGCCGGTGTTCGTCGCCGCGCAACCCGGCTGGGTGACGGTGCGCATCGGCTGCGAACGCCGTGCGTCGGCGGCGCGCTTCTGCATCGACGGGCCGCACGAGATGGCTGGCGTGCTCGATCGGATGCTGGCCTTGATCGGCTGAGGGCGGCCGCAGACGCAGCAGGACGCCGCATCGGCCAACTCACGGCCATCGCCGCTCGGCAAGCCCGGCTTCAGAGGCCGCGCTGCGGCAGCGCCAGCGACTTCAGCGCGAAGCGGCCGTCGTTCTGGAACAGCCACACCTCGAGGAAGCCTTCGCGGTGCAGCTGTTCGGCGGCCGCCGCCGACATCTCCATCCGGCGGGCCAGGTGCACGACGCTGGCGAGCGCCTTGCGCGTGAGTTCCGGCTGTTCGTCGTTCTCGCGGATCACGTCGGCGGTCCAGCGTCCGGCCTCGCTCAGCTTGACGCGCAGCACGACGACGGCGCGCAGCAGCGGCTGCGGGGCTTCTCGGTTGATGTCGGGCCCGGCGTCCTCGTAGACCATCTGCGCGAAGCCGCGCCGCACCTGCTCGAGAGTCTCGGCGCGCGCGCCGGCGGCGCAGGCGAGGAGCGCTCCGGCAAGGCAGAGCGAAGCGGCGAACCTGGGCATGGCGACTCCTTGGGCGAAGGGAACGGCGCCTGTCGTTCCATGTCCTGGTCATCGGCGCGATGGGCCGGCGATGGAGGCCGGCCCTGCGTAAAGTTGCGCCTTCATTGACGTCTCGTCACAGGTGTTCCGGATCGACACGCGCCACCGCGCGGGCAGTGCGCAGCCAGGCATCGACGCGAGCGGTTAGCCTTGCATCCATGGATTCCCTGATCGCCGCCTCGGCCCGCGCGCTGGCCGCCGGAGACGCGCTCGGCGCGCTCAAGCGCGTCGCGTTGCGCGACGACCCGCCGGCGCTGGCGCTGCGTGGCATCGCGATGGCGCAACTGGGCGACTACGTGCGTTCGCGCGAACTGCTCCGGCGTGCCGCCCGTGGCTTCGGCTCGCACGAGGAACTGGCGCGGGCGCGTTGCGTCGTCGCCGAGGCCGAGGTCGCGCTGGCGATGCGCGACTTCGCCGGGTCGCCGCGCGCGTTGGCCGCGGCGGCGGCCACGCTCGAGGCCCACGCCGACCAGCGCAACGCGATGCAGGCGCGCCTGATCGCGGTGCGCCGGCGCTTGCTGCTGGGCCGTCTCGACGAAGCGGGCGCGCTGCTGGAGCTGCTGGCAGTGGCCGAACTGCCGCCGGCGCTGGCCGCAGTGGCCGAGCTGAGCGCGGCCGAGCTGGCGCTGCGCTCGCTGCGCGTGGCGCCCGCGCAGGCCGCGTTGGCGCGCGCGCACGAGGCCGCGTCACGCGCGGGCGTGCCCGCGCTGCTGGCGGAGGTGGCGCGTGCCCTCGAGGCGTTCGAGCGGCCCGCGGCGCGTCGCATCGACGCGGTCGGCGAGCAGTCGCTGCGTCTTGCCGGCGTGGCGGCGCTGCTCGCCTCGGACGCGCTGGTGGTGGACGCCTGCCGGCGCGGCGTGGGTGTCGGCGGCCAGTGGTGTTCGCTCGCGCGCCGCCCGGTGTTGTTCGCGCTGGCACGCGTGCTGGCGCAGGCCTGGCCGGGCGACGTCGATCGCGAGACCTTGATAGAGCGGGCCTTCGGCTTTCGCGCGCCGGACGAGACGCATCGGGCCCGGCTGCGCGTGGAGATCGGCCGGCTGCGCGCGCTGGTCGGCGGCCTGGCGACGGTCGACGCCACCACGCGCGGCTTCGTGCTGCAGCCGCGCAGCGCGCAGGCCGTCGTCGTGCTTGCGCCGCCGATCGAGGGCGAGCAGGCGTCGCTGGTGGCGCTGCTGTCCGACGGTGCCCCCTGGTCGACGTCGGCACTCGCGCTGGCGCTCGGGGCCAGCCAGCGCACCGTGCAGCGGGCGCTGGCCGACCTCCAAGCCGAGGGCCGCGTGCGGGCTCTGGGCCGCGCGCGGGCGCAACGCTGGCTGGCGCCGCCGTTGACCGGATTCACGACGATCTTGTTACTCCCCGCCGCACTGCCATCTGGCTAGAGTCACTTCCATCGCGCCACACCGAGGCGCGGCAAAGGACTCGACGATGACCTCCCCGAAATCCCCAGCCAGCCGGCGGCCTGCCGAGATCGTGCGCGAATATGGCCCGTTCGACGGCGCGAGCAAGGTCGGTGGCGTGAGCTTCGATGGCCACAGCATCTGGGCCGCCACCGGCCCGGCGCTGCTGGCGATCGACCCCGGGAGCGGCCAGCCCACGCGCCGCATCGAGCAGGGCGCCGACGCGGGCACGGCGTTCGACGGCAAGCACTTCTGGCAGATCACCGAGCAGCGCATCGACAAGATCGACGCCGCCACTGGCCGCGTCGTCGGCTCGATCCCCGCGCCGGGCGGCGGCCGCGATTCGGGCCTGACCTGGGCCGAGGGCAGCCTGTGGGTCGGCCAGTACCGCGATCGCCGGATCCACCAGATCGACCCCGCGACCGGCGCGGTGCTGCGCACCATCGAATCGGACCGCTTCGTCACCGGCGTCACCTGGGTCGACGGCGAGCTGTGGCACGCCACCTGGGAAGGCGACGAGAGCGAGCTGCGCCATGTCGACCCTACCGACGGCGCGGTGCTCGAGCGGCTGCTGATGCCGGCCGGTGCCGGCATCAGCGGCCTGGAATCCGACGGCGGCGACCTCTTCTATTGCGGCGGCGGAGACAGCGGCAAGGTGCGCGCAGTTCGACGTCCCGCCAAGGCGACCGCCTGACCAGTCATTCAAGCGGACGAATGCCCGTCCGACCCTCTCAAGGAGCAGACCATGAACACCCTGACCCTGTCGGGCAGCGATGCCCACCACCCCGTCGTCTCGCGCGACGACTGGCTCGTCCAGCGGCGCGAGCTGCTGGAACGCGAGAAGGCGCTGACGCGCCAGCGCGACCAGATCGCGCGCGATCGCCGCGCGCTGCCCTGGGTTCGCGTCGACAAGCCCTATACATTCGACACGCCTGCCGGCCGCCGCACGCTGGCCGAGCTGTTCGAGGGCCGGCGCCAGCTGATGGTGCAGCACTTCATGCTGGCGCCCGGCTGGGAGCAGGGCTGCAAGAGCTGCTCGTTCATGGCCGACCACCTGGTCGGCGCGCAGGTGCACCTCGAGCAGCGCGATCTCACGGTGATGCTGGTCTCGCGCGCGCCGCTGCCCGAGATCGAGCGCTTCCGCCAGCGCATGGGCTGGGATTTGCGGTGGGCGTCGTCGCACGGCAGCGACTTCAACCTCGATTTCCATGTCAGCTTCCCGTCCGAGGCGCGCGTCGGCGGCGAGGTCGACTACAACTACCGCATGACGGCCTTCCCGAAGGAGGAGGCGCCGGGCATCAGCTTCTTCTTCAAGGACGATGCCGGCACCGTGTTCCACACCTATTCGACCTTCGGCCGCGGCGTCGAGGCGATGATGATGACCTACCACCTGCTGGACATGGCGCCCCGCGGCCGCGGCGAGGAGCAGGACGCCTACGGCATGGAATGGGTGCGCCATCACGATCGCTACGAGTCGGCGCCGGCAGCCACCGCGGCATCCTCGTGCTGCGGCGCGGGCGCCTGAGCGCAGACCGGCCATGAACGGGGTCTGGCCCTGGCTGGCGGTGGCTGGCATCGGCGCCCTGCACGGGCTCAATCCGGCGGCCGGCTGGGCCATCGCGGCCGCACGCGGCGGGCGCGCGGGTGCATGGCGGGCGCTCGCGCCAGTCGCCATCGGACATGCCGCCTCCGTCGCAGCCATCGCCGCGCTCGCGGCGCTTGGCCTGGTCGCCCAGCGCGGGCTGCTGCCCTGGCTCGCCGGTGGGATGGCGGTGTTCGTGGCCGCCGCGCATGTGTCTGGCCACCTGCCGCAGCGCCTGCACGCGGCGGCCGGGCCGGCCGGGCTGGCGCTGTGGTCCTTGACCATGGGCTTGGTCAACGGCGCCGGCATGATGCTGGTGCCGGCGCTGATCCCGCTGTGCCTGCCCGGTTCGCCGGCTCGCGAGATCACCGCGTCCGGCTCGATGGCGCTCGCGCTCGCCGCGGTGAGCGTGCACCTGGGAGCAATGCTGACCGTGACGGGCGCGATGGCGACGCTGGCGCAGCGCGCATGGGGCCTGTGCCATCGCCACGCGCGCCGCGCGAAAAGCAGGAGGCTTGCTCATGCCGATCGGTAAACGCCAGTTGCTGTTGCTCGCCGCCGGTGGCCCGGCGCCGTCATCGAGGGCACCGCAGGTTGACGATTGATCTGCCGAGGCGGTACCGAAGGTGTCTGGCATCGCCCGAATCGCGTCACGCTGTTGCCGGAGCGCGAGGAGCCTGTTGCGATTCGGGCGGTGCCAGACGCCGGCCCGCTGACGATCGGTGTCAGGCACCTTCACGTTCGCGACGAGTGAATCCCGGTCGTCGACGTGGCAGCGCGAACGAGAAGATGCCAGACACCTCGGCTGCAGCGTCGCGACCGGCCGATCTCAGGAGCGCGACGAACGCGCGCGGACGACCGAGCTGAACGCGAATCTCGAGGTCTTGCCCGGGTAGGTCACGGCGCGGCCGAGGGCGGCGATCCTGGCCACCACGTCAGCCGCGAATTCCTCGCTGTCGAAGTCGGCGAGGACGACGCCGGCGCCATCCTGGATGTCCAGCGTTCGCACCAGCAGCGCGGCCAGTGCCGCGGGATCGCGCGTGACCTGGGCCGGCCCGGCCTCCGACTGCCCGATCGAGCCATGCGCCATGATCACGATGCTGTCGGTTCCCGCCGTGTCGGCTGGCGCCGGCTCGCGCGCGTTGCGCGAGACCGAGAGCAGCCTGGCCTTCCTGAAGCGCGCCCAGTGGGTGGCATCGGCAGCGCGCTCCTCGTCGCCCGTCAGGGCCAGCACGTAGGTCGTCATGGCATTCCTTGGAGGTGGAATTCAGTTCGGGGCGAGGCGGCCAGGCAACGATGCCGTGCGGCCGCGCGCGGCGATCACGGCGCCGGCGGCGCGCAGCAGCTCGAAGCCGATCTCGGGGCACGAAGCCGTCAACTCCTTGTGCCGCGGCAGCGAGAGCTCCAGGATGAGCGATGCCTCGAGCGTGCGGACTCCCGGTTCCCACGACACCTCCGAGAAAAGCGCGTCTTCCCCGAGCATCGCGCCCGGCAGCAGCACGCGGGACGGGCTGTGGGCGGTCGCGGACTCCTGCAGCAGGCTGCCTTCGACCAGGAAGCGCAGCGTCCGGTCCGGGCGGCCCGGAATCACGACGCGCTGGTTCGGCGCCAGGCGCCGCGCGATGCAGTAGCTCGCGAACACGCGCCAGTCGCCGGTCGCGAACGCCGGCCGGAACGCCTCGCGCGATGCCGACTTGCCCGCCTCGGCCGCCAAGCGCAGGCCGTCGCAGGGTGCTGCCACCGGCACGCGGTCGCAAAGGTCCATGGCGGCGGGAAACGCCAGCGGCTTGCCGACGTACTGCAGCAGATGGAAGGCGGACGACGACAGGTCGCTGCGGACTTCGGTGGGCGTGTGGAACATGGCAGGTCTCCTCGATTTTTCTGGCGGTGCCCGGGGCGCGGATCGCGGCTGGCATGGGACGCATGTTCGGCTGGCACTCCCTGCTCGTCCATTACGCGGGATAACGGCGCATCGCGCCCGGCCCGGGGCAGGGCCGGCTCGACGGGGGCCACTACACTGTCGTCTGCGTCGACAGGGCCTCGGCGCGGAGACTTGCGGCCATGGGTACGTTGTTCGATCCCCGCACCGGCGAGCGCGTGGTGCTTCGCGCCGAGCATGTGTTCGGCCGCAATGCGCTGCGCGCCGATACCGCGCTCGATGATCCGGGGATCTCCCTGATGCATGCCGTGGTTCGCTGGCGCAACGGGCGCTGGATGCTGTCGGATCACAGCCGCAACGGCACCTTCGTCAACGGGCGGGCCCTGCTTGCGGGTGAGCCATTCGTGCTGGAGGTGGGCGCCGAGATCCGGCTCGGCCGGGGGCCGGCCGGCACCTGGCAGGTGCAGGACGTCGCCGAACCGGTGGACGCCCTGGTGCCGCCGGACGCGCGCCAGCCCGTCCTCGTGCTGGGGCCGCACAACCTTCTTCCCAGCAGCGAGGCGCCGGAGCTGTGCATCTACCAGGCGCGTCCGGGCCTTTGGATGCTGGAGCAGAACGGAGAGACGCGGGCGCTCAAGGACGGCGACCGCCTGCAGGTCGGCAGCGCGGGCGTGCATCGCTTCGTCGCGGCAGCGCCAATGGACGACACGCAGGTCGCGGAGATCATCCCCGAGAGTGCAGCGCCCTGGCTGGTCATGCGCCTGAGCCTGGACGAAGAGCATGCCAGCCTGGAAGTCAAGGACGGCGCAGCCCGCACCGACCTGGGCGAACGCAGCCACCACTATTGCCTAGCCACGCTCGCGCGCCGGCGCATGGCCGACCAGGAGCGCGGGCTGGAGCCGGGCGCACAGGGGTGGCTGGCGAGCGCCGAGCTGTCACGCATGCTGGGCATGGAGCCGACGCACCTGAACATCCAGATCTTCCGGGCACGCGAGCAATTGATGACGGCGCTGCCCGGCGTGGCCGCCCTGTCGCGCCTGATCGAACGCCGCCGCGGCGAACTGCGCATCGGCGAGATGCCGTTCGAGATCTACCGGGGCGACCGCCTGGAGTGCCGCTACCGGCCGGTCTCGGTGCGCTGAGACGGCGAGAGCAGCGCCTCCAGTTGCGCTTGCAGGGTCGCGGGGCAGGGCGCGGGCAACTGCGCCAGCAGCTGGGCGATGAACGCGGCGCGCGAGCCGCTGGCCATCGACGCCGCGCGCTTGACGAGCATGCCAGCCAGCGGGCCCAGCGGCCCGCTCAGCACCTGCTGCGCACGGGCGCAGAACTCGGCGGACAAAGGCAGCGGACTGGCGGGCACGCTTGCAGCCAACGTCCCGTCGGCGTCGGCGTCCGAGGGGTTGTCCGGCGTGGCGGCACGCCTGTCGGCGCCGTGCGAATAGAGGGTCGAGGCGTCGAGCAGCAGCGGGCGCCCCGGACCCTCGTGGACAACCATGGGCGCCACCGGCTGCACCGGGCGGGTCGGCGCACGTTCGCCGCCGGAACCGCGAGGCTCCTGAAGGCCGCCGAGTGCCCTCCCGACGTGCGTGCGCCCCGCATGCTGCACCAGGGTCTCGACGACAGTGGCCAGCGGCGAGTCGGCCGCCAGCGCCGCGGCCGCGCGCAGCGCGTCACGCATCTCGTCGGCCGACGCGAAGCGCTGCTCCACAGGCTTGGCCAGGGCGCGTGACATCACCTCGTCGAACGCGCGCCCGACCAGGCCGCCGCTGGCCTCGCTCAGCAAGGGCGCCTGCTCGTGCAGGATCTGGTGCATCACGGCAGCGGGCGCGCCGGAGAACGGCCGGCGTCCGCTCAGGAGCAGGAACAGCAGCACGCCGCAGGAGAACAGGTCGGCCCGGTGGTCGAGGTCGCCGCCCCGGAACTGCTCCGGCGCCATGAACGCCGGCGTGCCGATGATGGCGGACACCCGCGTCAAGCCGAGGTCGCGCAGCCGCGCCACGCCGAAGTCGGTCAGCTTCACGCG
>JBJMWF010000467.1:0-7028 GCA_045810265.1 Vitreoscilla sp.
CCCGGGCGCTCGGGCGCGAACGCGCGCAGGTGGTGGGGCACGACTGGGGTGGCGCCGTCACGTGGTACCTGGCGGAGCATCACGCGGACGTGATCGAACGCGTCGCGATCATCGATGCGCCGCACGGCGGCGTCTTCGCGCGGTACTTGCGCAGCCATCCGTCGCAACTGGCCAGGAGCTGGTACATGGCGGTCTTCCAGCTGCCGGGACTGCCCGAGGCGCTGATGCGCGCCGACGACTTCCGGCGCCTGGCCAACGCGCTCGTCTCGACCAGCCGTCCCGGCGCGTTTACGCCGCAGGACCTGGCGACCTACCGCGCGGCCTGGGGCCAGCCCGGCGCGCTCACCGGCATGCTGAACTGGTACCGCGCGCTGCGGCTCAACGCGCAGGTGCCGCGCGGCAGCGGGCGCGTGGCGATTCCCGTGCGCCTGCTGTGGGGCGACCGCGACCAGGCGCTGGACGCCGCGCTTGCCGAGGCCTCGATCGCGCGCTGCGACGCCGGCGAGGTATTCCACTTTCCCGAGGCCACGCATTGGCTGCCGCGAGAGGAACCCGAACGCGTGACGGCGCTGCTGCTCGAATTCATGCGGCGCTGAAACGAAAAACGGCGCGCGAGTCCCAAGACCCGCGCGCCGTTACCGCCGGGGGCAGGCTTACTTGGTGGCGACCGACGCGCTCGGTGAGCCGGTCAGCTCCTTGACCAGGCGGCCCGCGCCATAGACCTTGTCCATCGCCTCGAGCAGCGCGGCGGAGTCGACCGCCACCGCCCGGTTGAGCGTCGGGTCGTAGCCGTAGTCGCCGCCCAGGGAGTGGATGTTGCCGTCGAAGATCAGGCCGGCCACCTCGCCCTTGCGATTGATGAGCGGCGAGCCCGAGTTGCCGCCGATGATGTCGTTGGTCGTGGCGACGTTCATCGGAGTGGACAGGTCCAGCTTGGGCTTGTCCTTGATCCAGGAATCGGGCAGCGCGAACGGGTCGGCACCGGTCGCGCGGTCGAACGCGCCGGCGATCGTGGTGAACGGCGCCACCACGCGGTCGCCCTCCTTCCAGCCCTTGACCGTGCCGTACGACAGGCGCAGCGTGAAGGTCGCGTCGGGGTAGCGGCTGTCGCCGTAGACCGCGAAGCGGGCCTTGGCCAGCAGCTCCTGCTGGCGCTTCAACGGACCGTCGACCTCGGTCTCGACCTTCTTGCGGATCGCCCGCGCGTCCGGATCGAGCGCGCGTGCCAGCTCGATCATCGGATCGCGAGAGGCGTCGACCGCCGCCTTGCCGCCGTCGTACAGCGCCTTGCGATAACCACCGATGGCGTTGCCCTGCGCGTCGACCTGCAGCTCCTTCAGGCGCGTGTGCGTGACCGCCTCGGTCGCGATCTGCGCCGGGCTGCGCTTGCCGAACACGCGCTTGATGATGGGATGGTCGGCGCCCAGGTCCGCGCGCATGCGCGTCAGCGACCAGGTGAGCATCGAGATCTCGAGTTCGTCGTAGATCGGCTCGTTGACGAGGATGGAGGCCTTCATCTGCGGCAGCCGCGACTCGCCGAACTCGCGCAGGCGCTCGCCGTTGGGCTTGGCCGCCTCGTCGCCGTGGCGCACCAGGTTGCGCGCCATCGTGAACAGCGACGAATAGCGGATGCCGCGCTCCAGCGCCATGTACTCGTTGCGGTAGGCCTCGTCCTTGCGCACCAGCGCGGCGATCGCGTCCCAGACGCCGCCGTAGGCCTGCGCGAGGGCGGGATCGGCCATCACCTTGGCGCGGAACGCCTTCTCGTTGGCCGCGAGCTGGTCGTGGAACGCCTGGTCGGCCAGCGCCTCCTGGCGGCCCTTGCGCACCTTCAGGCCGTTCTCGGTGCTGAACAGGATGTCGTTGCTCTGGCGCTTCTCTTCGGTGCCGCGCTCCTGGTACTGGGTGAGGTAGCCACGCAGCTCGGAGCGGTACAGCAGCTCGCGCACCAGCACGTCGTCGCGCTCGTCGTCGAATTGCGCCATCGTGAGGTCGCGCGAGGTGCCGCCGGGGTTGCCGGACACGAAGGTCAGGTCGCCGTCCTTCAACCTGCCGTTCGACCAGGCCAGGTGCTCGGCGTTGCGCAGCGGCTTGCCGTCGCTGCCGTAGATGCGCACCATGGAGACGTCCAGGTCGTAGCGCGGGAAGTTGAAGTTGTCCGGGTCGCCGCCGAAGAACGCGATGCGATCCTCCGGCGCGAACACCAGGCGCACGTCCTGGTAGCGGCGGTACTTGTAGAGGTCGTAGCGGCCGCCCTGGTACAGCGAGACGACCTCGCAGCGCACCTCGTCGCTGGTGGCGCATTCCTTCTCGATCGCGGCCAGCGTCGCCTTCTGGACGTCGTTGAAGGTCTCCGGCGTGGAGGCCTTGGTGGCGTCCTGCACGCGCCGCGTGACGTCGGTGATGGCCACCAGCTGGTTCATCTCCATGCCGGGGCAGCGCGCCTCGTCCGCGGTGGTGCGGGCCAGGAAGCCGTCGCGGTTGTAATCCTTGTGCGTGAGACCGGAGACGTTCTCGATGCAGCTGCGCGCGCAATGGTGGTTGGTCATCACCAGGCCTTGCGCGGACACCAGCGAGGCGGAGCAGCCGCCCGCGATGCGCACGGAGGCCATGCGCACGTGGTCGAGCCACGCCTGGTCAGGCGTGAAGCCATACGCCTGGCCGACCTTGGCCGCGGGGAAATTGTTGAACGTCCACATGCCTTCGTCGGCGAAGGCGGAGGACAGGCACAGGCTGAGTGCCGCGGCGAGCGGCAGGCGAATCATCTTGGGCAAACGGAACTCCGGCAGGGGTCACGGAAATCCGGCCGGCACGCCTTCGCGCTCTTGGCGCCGCACGTGCCGCCGGGGTGCGGGGCACGATGCTAGCAGCACTCCCCCGGGCTCAACCCGGCATGAACACCGACCAGGCCGCCAGCGACGATGACACCAGCAGCACCAGGCAGTCGACCACGGCCAGCACGCCGTAGACGCCGCCATCGCCGTCGTCTGAACCGATGTGGATGCGCAAGGGCTGGCCGCCCTCCGGCGCCGCGATCACCGGCAGCAGCAGGCCGTGGTGCGCGAGCGGCGGTGCGGCCCGGGCCTGCAGGACCAGCGACTCCGGCGAGGCGGCGACGAAGCGGCCGGTGACGTGGACGCGGTCGCCGTTGCGCAGCAGGCGCCCCGGCGTCTCGGGCTCTTGGGCGGCGACATCGTCGCCCAGGCCCGAGCGCGCGGCCGCGGCCGGCACCGGGCCGTGGCCGGTCACGTCGGCCCCGGCGGGCAGCACGATGCACTCGCCGCTGTCGTCCACCAGCAGGAATGGACGCACGCTGTCACGACGCGGGCCGTCGTCGTCGGTCCTGAACCAGAGGCAAAGTTCGCCGTCGGGGGACACCAGCGGCGCGGAATCGGGCAGCGCACGCGCCCGCCCATGCAGCGCCACGGCGCCCGCCAGCCGGCCGGACTGCGCCAGGGCGCCGGCCCGCGACACCGGCAGCGCGGCGGCGATGCGCAATTGCCGCCCCGTCCACCAGGCCACCGCGGCGCCCAGCGCAGCGACCCCGGCCAGGATCGCGCGGGCGGTGACCGAGCGCGCCACGTCGGCCTCGCCCTGAGCGGCCGCCCAGATGAAGAACGCGACGCCAACGAGGGGGGCCGCGCCGACCAGCAGCGGCCACTTCGACTCGTGCGTCATCACGGACATCGCGCCACTCCCGCGGGGAGAACTGCTGGAAATGCCATCTTGAGCGCTCGGCCGCGGCCGGGATATCCCGCGAATCGCGTCACCCGCGGTGGATCGCGGCGCCTCTGGCCGCGGCCTGCGATGCGCCAGCGGCGCTCAGGGGCGCAGGGTGCCGTCCGCCACCTTCCGGCCCTCCTCGAAGGCTTCGAACGACAGCCCGTTGTCATAGAGCTGCCAGGGCGTCGTGCAGACGATCTGGCCGGTCGCCGTCTCTCCTGGCTGCACCGTCTGCCCGGTCTTGGGCAGCATCAGGGTGCAGGTGTGCTGATCGGTCTGGCCCGCGAAGCGGTACTCGGCGCGCCAGCCGCTCGAGACGGGCTTGGACCCGCGCAGCGTCAGCGCCACGGGCACCTGGTGGTGGGTGTTGAACTTCAGCAGCCGGTTCGCCGACGCTGCGCTCGCGGCGCTGGCGGGATGGGCGTTGGTGATCGTCTTCTGGTCGGTGGCCTGGGCGGCACCGGCCAGGGCGAATGCGCCTGCGGCGGCGCAGGCAAGGGCAGAGATGGACTTCATGGGCGGTTCCGTCGAGTTGCGGCGACCCGTGCCGCGGAGCAGCTCGACGGCAATCCGCGCGCCCAGCGCCTGCCCGGCCCTTCAGCGATCCGGCGCTACCTCGTCGATCATCGCCGTGGTGTTGACGGCATGCTCGGCCACCTGCTCGATGCTCATGCCGATGACCGACAGCGGATAGGTGCCCGAGACGACCCGGTCGTACCAGAGCTCGGCCGCCACCGCTTCGGGCGGCAGGCCCTCGACGGCCGCGACCAGGCACTCGACGATGGAATCGAGGCCGTCGTCGGCGTACATCTCCTCGGACTCGTAGCTGACGCGGTAGCCGAAGGAATCGGCGGACTTGTCGATGTCGATGCGTACGATCATGTGGTCTCCATTCGAGCGTCGCGCTCGCCGGTCTGCAGGCGCCAGAGCGCCGCGTAGAGGCCGCCGCGGGCGACCAGTTCGTCATGGGTGCCCGACTCCGCGATGCGGCCGGCCTCCATCACATGGATGCGATCGGCCTGCCGCACGGTGGACAGCCGGTGCGCGATCAGGATGCTGGTGCGGCCCTGCACCAGCTTGTCGAGCGAGCGCTGGATCGCCGCCTCGGTCTCGTTGTCGACGGCCGAGGTCGCTTCGTCCAGCACCAGGATCGGCGGGTTCTTCAGGATGGCGCGCGCCAGCGCGAGCCGCTGGCGCTGGCCGCCCGACAGCTTCATCCCGCGCTCGCCCACCGGCGTGCGGTAGCCCTGCGGCAGGGCGCGGATGAACTCGTGCGCCTCGGCCGCCTGCGCGGCGCGCACGATGTCCGCCTCGGAGGCGTCGTGCAACCCGTAGGCGATGTTCTCGGCGACCGTGCCGTCCGTCAGAAAGCTGTCCTGCGAGACATAGCCGATCGCGCGCCGGAGGTCCTGCAGGTCCAACGTGGTGATGTCGACGCCGTCCAGCCGGATGTGGCCCGGGGCGGTGTCGTAGTAGCGCAGCAGCAGCTTGATCAAGGTGCTCTTGCCACTGCCGGTGCTGCCGACGAAGGCCACCGTCTGGCCGGGCGCGATGCGCAGCGTGATGCCGTCCAGCGCCGGCTTGGCCAGGCCCGAGGCGAGCGCGCCGGCGAAGGCGCGGACATCCGCGCCGCTCGCCGCGGCCGCGTACGAGAAGCGCAGGTCGTCGAACACCAGCTCGCCGCGCACCTGCGCGCGCGGCAGCGCGCGTCCCGCGTACGGGATCGCCACCGGTGTCTGCAGCAGGTTCATCACCCGCTCGATCGACGCCATGGAGCGCTGGTACAGGTCGGTCATGTCGGCCAGGCCGGTCAGCGGCCACAGCAGGCGCTGCGTCAGGTAGACCAGCGCCGAGTAGCTGCCCACGCCCAGCTCGCCATCGAGCGTCATCAGGCCGCCATAGAGCATCGTCACGCTGAAGCCCGCCAGGATCGCGATGCGGATCACCGGCGTGATCGCGGCCGACAGCCGGATCGCCTCGCGATTGCGCTCGCGGTAGGCGGCCGACGCCTGCGCGATGTGCCCGGCCTCGAAGTCCTCGGCCGTGTAGGCCTTGATCGTGGCGATGCCCTGCAGATTGTTGTTCAGCCGCGTGGCCATCGCCCCCGCCGCCTCGCGCATCGCCGTGTAGCGCGTCGCGAGCTTGCGCTGGAACCAGAACGCGCCGTAGAGGATCAGCGGCACCGGGATCAGCGCCAGCGCCGCCAGCTTGGCGGTCAACGCGAAGAACACGCCGCCCACCATCAGCGAGCCGACGAACACCTGGATCAGGTCGTTGGCGCCGCCGTTGAGGAAGCGCTCCATCTGGTTGACGTCCTCGCCCAGCACCGCCTGCAGGTTGCCGGTGCGGTTGCGCTCGAAGTAGGCCATCTCCAGGCGCTGCACGTGCTCGTAGGCCTCCATGCGCATCTCGTGCTGCAGGCTCTGCGCCAGGCCGCGCCACTTGAGCGAGTACAGATATTCGAAGAACGATTCGCCCAGCCAGATCACGATGGTCAGCAGCGTCAGCAGGATCAGCTGCTGCTTCGGATCGACCAGGCCCAGGCGCGCGACGAACGAGGTCTTGCGATTGACGACGACGTCCACCGCGATGCCAATCAGCAGTTCGGGCAGCACGTCGAAGAACTTGTTCAGCACCGAGTAGACGGTGGCCAGCACCATGTCCCGGCGATAGCCCTGCGCATAGCCGAAGAGGCGGCGCAGCGGATGGACCTGCGGCTGGACGATTGAGGGCGTGTTCGGCATCGGGGACGAAGTGTACCGACCACCTCGGGCAGGGCTCGTGGAGAATGCGCGCATGAAGCGCTACATCGCCCTGCTTCGCGGCATCAACGTCGGCAAGGCCAAGCGCGTGCCCATGGCCGACCTGCGCGCGCTGATGGAGGCACTCGGCTACGCCGGCGTGCGCACCCTGCTCAACAGCGGCAACGCCGTGTTCGACGCTCGTGGCGGCAGCGCCGCGAGCCACGCCAGGCGGCTCAAGGCGGCGATCGGCGAGAAGACCGGCGTCGACTGCGAGGTCGTCGTCAAGACGGCGGACGAGTTGGCCGCCGCCATTGCCGAACATCCGCTGCGCCGCCACGCCAACGACGACGCGCGCCTGTTGGTGATGTTCATGCAGGACGCCTCCACGCTCGCGGAGCTGAGGTCGCTGGAGGCTGCCGACTGGGCGCCCGAGGCCTTTGCCGTCGGCGCGCACGCGGCCTGGCTATGGTGTGCCAACGGCATCATCGAGAGCCGCGTCGCCAAGGCTGTTGGCAAGGTGCTCAAGGAACGCGGCACGGCGCGCAACTGGGCGACCGTGGA
>JBJMWF010000468.1:0-3676 GCA_045810265.1 Vitreoscilla sp.
AATGCCTCGCAGGCGGACCTGGAGGCCATCAAGGGAATCGGCCCGGCCATCGCCACCAAGATCGTCGACGAGCGCAAGAACGGCGCCTTCAAGGACTGGCCGGACCTGATCACCCGCGTCAAGGGCATCGGCGACAAGAACGCCGCCAAGCTGTCCAGTGCCGGCCTGACCGTCAACGGCGCTGCGATGAGCGGCGCGCCCGCCGCCGCGCCGGCGCCGGCGAAGACCGCGGCTCCGGCCACCAAGGCCGCTCCGACGACGACTGCCGCGCCGGTTGCGCCGGCCAAGCCTGCGGCCACGCCCGCCCCGACCGCCGCTGCCCCGGCCGCTCCGGCCAGCAGCGCCAAGGAACTAAAGAAGGCGGCCGCCGCGCAAGCCAAGGCGGACAAGGCCTCCGCGGCCGCGCAGAAGAAGGCCGACAAGGCTGCGGCCAAGGCCTCGGCCGCTTCCGCCGCCAAGAAGTGAAGTGACGCGGGCTTCGGGCCCGCATTCGCTTCAGGCCGTCACGCAGCGACCGGGGTACCCGGCGCGAGGTCGAAGAACTGGAGCACCTCGGCGCTCCGCGCATCGGTGTCCTTCTCGCCGAGCGCCATCAGCTCGCGCGTGTAGTCGGCCTCGAACAGCAGGTAGCTGGCGAGCGCCGCCCCGTTGCTGCCCGGGGCGCCGCCATTGCGCACGCCGATGCCACCAAGCAGCGCCCGGATCGAGCTGGGCAAGGCGTCGAGGTGGCGGGCGGCGATGTCGTCCAGGCGCTCCGACGGCGAGATCAGCAGCAGCCGAACCGGCTTGAGCGCTGCCTGGTCGCGCACCGCCTCGGGGATCAGCGACAGTGTGGCGTTGATGCGCTGCAGACGCTCCGCGTCGACGGCCAGCGCGTCCAGGAAGATGCTCGAGAGCGCGTGGCCGCCGATCTGGGCGATCGAGGGATAGGACGACGGCAAGGTCGTGCGCGGGCCGGCGGGTTCGCGCATGCGCCCTGCGCCGATCACCAGGATGCGGTCGGCGCCCAGGTGGATCGCCGGCGAGATCGGCGCCGTCTGGCGCATCGAGCCATCGCCGAACCACTCGTATGAGCCTTGCAGCGGCAGCGTGACGGCCGGAAACATGAACGGGATGGCGGCCGACGCGAGCAGGTGCGACATCGTCAGCTGGCCCTGCACCGCGAGCCGGTTGGACCGGATCCAGGGCAGGTGCTCGGCGGCCGACTGATAGAACGTCACATGGGTGCCGGAGGTGTAGCTGGACGCGCTCACGGCCAGCGCCTTGAGGTGGCCGTCGCCGATCAGGCGCTCGATGCGATCGAGGTCGATCATCTCGCCGAGCAGGTCGTGCAGCGGCGCGTTGTCCAGCATCGAGCGCGGACGCAGGCGCCGCATGCGCGCGATCGCCCAGCCCATGGACATCATGGTGAGCCATTTCGCGCCGGTACGGATCACGCCGAACGAGTCGGTGCGATAGACCTGCTCGACGTGCATGTTCTCCCACACGCGAACGAGCTTGGCGATGCCGGCGTCGGCGTCGTCCGCGTCGGTGGCCAGCGCCGCGGCGTTGAGCGCGCCGGCGGACGTGCCGGCCAGCACGGGATACGGGTTGCCGGGCGCTGCGCCGGCCGCGCGGCGGATGCGGTGCACGGCGCGCAGCACGCCGACCTGGTAGGCGGCGCGGGCGCCGCCGCCCGTGAGGATCAAGCCGGTGGTGGAGGCTGCATGCATGGCGCGGAGTATCGGCGAGGCCGCACGCCGCGGGTAGCCAGGACTACGCGAGGTTGGCCGTGCGACTCGGCCCCCCACGACGCCCGCGACGCTCGCAAGGCCTGGGGCGCCTGGCGCGAACAGGCCCGAGCGGCTCAGCGTTCGCGGTTTCCGCCGCGACCGTGTTCGAAGGCGGCGCGGCCTTCCTCCTGGCCGCCACGCCTGTCCTCGCGCTCTCCGCGTCCGTGGCGGCGCTCTTCGCCGCGACGATCGACCACGGCCGGGCCCGCGCCACGCGCCTGGGACGCCGACCCCGACTGCGGGCCGGCGTAGCCGCCGCTGTCCTGAGCATAGGCGCCGGAACGGGCTACGTTGCCAGGCTGCTGCGGTTGCACCTGCTGGAACCCCAGGCCCTGTGCGGAGCCGGGCCGAATCTGGTTCTGAGCCTCCCGCTGCGCGCGCTCGCGATCCCAGTCGCCGCCCTGGCGTGCACGCTCGTCCGCGGCCTGGCGCTGCTGCTGTTGTCCGTACCAGGCGCGCTGGTTGTTCCAGCGTTGCTGCTGTTCGTAGCGCTGTTGCTCGAAACGCTGGCGCTCGAGGCGGTCGCGCGCGAGTCGATCCTGCTCGGCCCACTGCTGGGACGTCCAGGAGCGCTGCTCCGGCGTCCAGTTGCGCCGCATCACGTTGGCGCGGTACCACTCGTCGTCGACGAAATAGACCGGCACGCCGTAGGCGCCGTATTCACGGCAGTACTGCGCCCAGTGCCTGCGCTGGTACTCGGGGACCCACAGGTAGACCGGCGGCTGGTCGGTGGCGTAGGCCGGATCGACGACCTCCTCGACCACCTGGCCGTAGCCGTTGTCCACGGCCATGACAGGCTGGGGCGCATAGACCTGGGGCGGCTCGGCATAGCCGCCGATGGCCACGCGGCCGTACACCCCGGGCTGGACGATCACCGTCCAGGACGCCGCGTTCGCCAACCCGCAAGACGCGGCAAGCGCGAATCCGGCGGCGGCGATCAGGGTGCGGGTCATGGCGGGCTCTATGTTAGACGGGAGCCCTTGTCCAACGCTTTCGGGTTCGTGACAGTTGTCAATCCGGCGCGTAAAGCGCAGCAACACAAAAGGAAACTTTTGCAGACCGCCTTGGAGCGATGCGGCCTGCGGTCAGCCGCAGACCCCGGCAACCCCTGCGACGGAAGAAGCTTGCCAGGTCAGTCGTACACCACCTGGGGCGACTGGGTGGGCATGATCTGCTTCCAGCGCGCGAGCGCGTCGTCGCTGGGCCAGAAGCGGCCCTGGTCGCCGAGGTCGAGCTCGGCCGCCGCCCCCTGCGTGCGCACCTTGATGCGCACGCCCAACCCGTGCACCGACTCACCGTGTTCGGTGCTGGACCGCCGCGCCGGCCATTGCTTGACGAGTTCGGTCAGCGGGCCGATGTTGCCGTCGGCCTGCACGGACAGGTAGCGGCCGAAGCGCGCCCGCGCCGCCGCCAGATCCCAGATCTGCGTGACGTTCAGCCGCAGCCCCCCCGAGAAGCGGTCGGGCTGCACCTTGCCCTGCACCACCAGCAGTTCGTCGTCGCGCAAGGCGTCGCGGTTGGCGTCCAGCAGTTCCTCGTTGGCGACCGCCTCGATCGCCTCGCTGCGGTCGTCCACCTTGAAGATGGCCACGCGCCCGCGCTGGCCGTTGATGATGCGCAGGTCGGTGACGATGCCGCACAGCACCTGCGGCTCGCGCGAGTCGATCAGGTCGGCGATGCGGCGCTTGCAGAACTTGCGCACTTCGGGCTCGTACTGGTCGAACATGTGTCCCGACAGGTAGAAGCCGATGGCCGTCTTCTCGAGCGTGAGCTTCTCGCGAATGCTCCAGGGCTCGGCCTGCACCAGCGCAGGCTCCTGGGTGGAGGCGCCGTGCTCGTCGGCGCCGCCGAAGTCGAACAGGCCCGACTGTTGCGCGTGCGCCGCCTGCGCATCGGCCCACTCG
>JBJMWF010000469.1:0-3902 GCA_045810265.1 Vitreoscilla sp.
CGTTCGGCCGCCGTCGGCGCGCTGGCGCCGCTGGCCGGCTGGAGCGCCGCGATCGCGCTGGCGGCGCCCACGTCGTTGTCGGCGCCGGTGATGGGCGTGCCGATGGAATCGTCGGCGAGCGGTGAATGGTTGGTGCCCAGGCGGATGTTGGTGGCCTGCGAGATCGGCACGCCGGCGGTCTTGGGCGGGCCGGCGGTGCCGGCCTGGACGGCGGCGATGTCCTCGTCGCTCGGGTAGATGCCCTTGATCCAGTAGTCCAATACACGACGCGCGATCGGCGCCGCGTACTGCGCGCCGAAGCCGACGTTCTCGACCACCATCGCGATCGCGATCGTCGGCTGGTCGGCCGGCGCGAAGGTGATGAACAACGCGTTGTCGCGCTGGTACTCGCTGACCTTGGCGGCGTTGTACTTCTCGTTGGCCTTGATGCCCACCACCTGCGCGGTGCCGGTCTTGCCGCCCGACACGTAGCCGGCGTTGAGGAAGGCCTGGTAGCCGGTGCCGCCCGCATCCCGGTTGACGCCCACCATCGCGTTGCGCACGACGTCGACGAACTCGGGCTTCAGCGGCAGCGGAGTCAGCGGCGTGGGCGCCACCGGATGGCGCGCGCCCGAGACCACGTCCACCACGTCTCGCACCAGGTGCGGCGTGTGGCGCTGGCCGCCCGAAGACAGCGTGGCCAGCGCGTTGGACAGCTGCATGATGGTGTAGTTGTTGTAGCCCTGCCCGATGCCCAGGGAGATCGTCTCGCCCGCATACCACTTCTGCTGCTCGGCCCGGCGATAGGCCTTGCGCTTCCACTCGGTGGACGGCAGGACGCCGCGCAGCTCGCCCTGCAGGTCGATGCCGGTGGGCTGGCCGAAGCCGAAGGGCTGCATGAAGGCCGCGATGTTGTCGACGCCGATGTCGTTGGCGAGCGCGAAGTAGTAGATGTCGCAGGAACGGACGATCGACTGGTACATGTCGACGAACCCGTGGCCCTCGGGCTTGTCGTCGCGGAACACGTGGTTGCCAAAGACGTAGTGGCCGGGATCCTGCATGCCCCATTGCGCCGTGCGCTTGCCCAGCGTCAGCGCGGCCAGCGCCATGTAGGGCTTGTAGGTCGACCCCGGCGCGTAGGTGCCGCGGATCGCGCGATTGAGCAGCGGCTTGTCGATCGACTCGTTCAGGTCCTTCCAGTTGTCGGCATCGATGCCGTCGACGAACAGGTTGGGGTCGAACGTGGGCTTCGAGACGAAGGCCAGCACTTCGCCGTTGCGCGGATCGATCGCGACGAGGGCGCCGCGCCGGTCGCCGTACAGCTCCTCGACCAGCGCCTGCAGCTTGATGTCGATCGACAGCTGCAGCGTGTTGCCCGGCGTCGCCGGCTTGCTCGCGAGCTGGCGCACGGCGCGGCCGCCGGCCGAGGTCTCGATCTGCTCGAAGCCGGTGGTGCCGTGCAGCTCCGACTCGTAGCTCTGCTCCAGGCCCAGCTTGCCGATGTACTCGGTGCCGCGGTAGTTGGCCTGGTCCTCGTCCGACCAGTCGTCGACGATCTTCTGCTTTTCTTCCTGGTTGATGCGGCCGATGTAGCCCACCAGGTGGCTCGCGAGCTCGCCGTGCGGATAGTTGCGGAACAGCCGCGCCTTGATCTCGACACCCGGGAAGCGGAAGCGCTGCGCCACGAAGCGCGCCACCTCCTCGTCGGTCAGCTTGGTGCGGATGGGCACCGACTCGAAGCTCTTGCCTTCGGCGGCCAGCCGCGCGAAGCGCTTGCGGTCGCGCGGCGTCACCTCGATCACCTTGGCGATCTCGTTGATCGTGGACTCGAGGTCGGCGACCTTGGACGGCGTGATCTCCAGCGTGTAGGCCGGATAGTTGGTGGCCATCACGATACCGTTGCGGTCGACGATCAGGCCGCGGTTGGGCACGATGGGCACGACGCCGATGCGATTGGCCTCGGCCTGGGCCTGCAGGTCGTCGTGGCGCACCACCTGCAGGACGAACCAGCGGAACACGAGCACGCCGAAGCACAGCAGCACGAACGCCGCCGCGGCGATCGTGCGCGCGCGGAAACGATCGAGTTCGACCTCGACGTTCCTCAGCTCGGTCAACGACTCCACGCGTGGCCCGATCGATCAGAGAGGTCGGTTTTCATCGCGATCGGGTGCACGGCGCTGCGGCGCCAGCAGCATCCACGAGACGACGGGCCACAGCAGTGCTTCGAACAGCGGCGCCAGCAGCATCGTCCACCCGGGAAAGCTGCCGCTCGACAGCAGCCGCACCACGACCGAGACGGCATGCGCGAGCACGAACACGGGCAGGATCTGCAGCGCCTGTTCGGCCAGCGTGAACCACAGCAGGCGGCGATGCATCGTGATCGCCAGGAAGCTCAGCAGCGTGTACGCCTGCGCGTGCTGGCCCAGCACGGCGCCCTGGTGCACGTCCATCAGCAGGCCGAAGAAGAACGCGGCGCCGATGCCGACGCGGCGCGGCTGGTGCACGTTCCAGAACACCAGCACCACGGCAAGCATGTCGGGCATCGCGGCGATGCGGCCCAGCGGCATCATGTTGAACAGCAGCGCCGCGAACAGCGAGAGCCAGAGGAACAGGGGGTTGACCGGCAGCAGGAGCTGATCGGCGCCGCGCGGCATGATCACTTCTTGGTCCCCTTGATGGCCCGCTGCGACTTGGGCAGTACCACCTCGGGCACCGGCGCCGGACGCGCCGGCAGCTGCATCGCCATCGGCTCGAGCACCAGCACGTGGCGCACGCCGTCGGCCGACGCGGTGGGCGCCAGCGCGATGCGGGCGAACGACGAGTCGGCGCGCGGATCGACCTTGACCACCTTGGCCACGTCCAGGCCCGGCGGGTAGATGCCGTCGACGCCGCTGGTCTGCAGCACGTCGCCCACGCGCACGTCGGCATTGCCGGCCATGAAGCGCAGCTCCATCGCGGTGCCGTCGGCGCCGAAGGCCGCGCTGCGCTGGTGGGTGCGCGTGTTGAGCACCGGGATCGCGGCTTCCTTGTCGACCAGCAGCGTCACCTCCGAAGACAGCGGGTAGACCCGCGTGACCTGGCCGAGCACGCCCGCCTCGTCGATCACCGGCGCGCCAGGCACGACGCCGTTGGAGGCGCCGCGGTCGATGAAGATCTTGCGCGAGAACGGATCGCTGGCCTCGTAGAGCACCTCGGCGACCTGCGACTTGACCACCAGCCCCGGCTTGAGGTCGACCAGCGCGCGCAGGCGGGTGTTCTCGGCCATCAGGGTGTCGACCCGGGAGGCCTTGGCGGACTGCGCCGTCAATGCCAGCTGGGCCTTGGCCAGATCGGCCTGCGCCTGGTGCAGCCCGCCCACGTACTCGCCGCCGCTGTGGCTGAGCTGGACGGGCAGCTCGAGCACGCGTTCCAGCGGCAACAGCACCATCGCCAGCCCCGCACGCAGCGGGCGAGTGACGGCGAAACGGGTGTCGGCCGCCATCAGGAACAGCGCCACCGCGGAGAACACCGCCAGGCGCGTCAGTGCGGACGGGCCCTGGTGGAAGAACGGCGGCGGACGGCGGTCCAGGGTACCGAGCGGCATGGAGTACTCAGCGCGCCGCGGTGCTGACCGCGGCGGAGGACGATAAGGATGAGGTGAGTGTCAGACGGATTATCGCAAGGCGGAGTTCCGTGCCTGGTGCGGGATTGCCCCGCCATGGACGGGTGCCCGCGTGCGACATTCAGTCCGAAGTAAAGATAGCGCCCAGGCGCTCCATGCGCTCGAGGGCCATGCCGCAGCCGCGCACGACGCAGGTCAGCGGATCCTCGGCCACCAGCACCGGCAGGCCGGTCTCCTCGGCCAGCAGGCGGTCGAGGTCGCGCAGCAGGGCGCCGCCGCCGGTGAGCATCATGCCGCGCTCGGCGATGTCGGCGCCCAGTTC
>JBJMWF010000470.1:0-5788 GCA_045810265.1 Vitreoscilla sp.
CGACGCCCATGGCCTGGCGCGTTTCGACGGCACCGCGCTGTACGAGTACGAGGATCCGCGCGAGGGCTTCCACCGCGACTGGAACACCTACATCTACAACTTCGGCCGGCCCGAGGTGCGCAACTTCCTCGCCGGCAGCGCGCTGTACTGGATCGAGCGCTTCGGCATCGACGGCCTGCGCGTGGACGCGGTCGCCTCGATGATCTACCGCGACTACAGCCGCACCTCCGGCGAGTGGCTGCCGAACCGCTACGGCGGCCGCGAGAACCTCGAGGCGATCTCGCTGCTCAAGCACATCAACGAGGTGCTGGGTGCCGAAGCACCCGGTGCGGTGACGATGGCCGAGGAGTCGACGACGTTTCCCAACGTCACCGAGCCGACCTACGCCGGCGGCCTCGGCTTCCATTTCAAGTGGAACATGGGCTGGATGCACGACACGCTGCAGTACATGCGCCAGCCGCACGTGCAGCGTCGCTGGCACCACGAGAAGCTGACCTTCGGGCTCGTGTACGCGTTCAGCGAGAACTTCCTGCTGCCGCTGTCGCACGACGAGGTGGTGCACGGCAAGGGTTCGCTGATCAGCAAGATGCCCGGCGACGACTGGCAGCGCTTCGCCAACCTGCGCGCGTATTACGGCTTCATGTGGGCGCACCCGGGCAAGAAGCTGCTGTTCATGGGCCAGGAGTTTGCGCAGGACGCCGAGTGGAACCACGACGCCGAGCTGCCGTGGCAGCTGTTGAACAACGCACGCAACGCCGGCGTGCGCCAGCTGGTGCGCGACCTGAACCGCGTCTACCGCGAGCTGCCCGCGATGCACCGCCAGGACTGCGACGGCTTCGGCTTCGACTGGCTGGAATCGACCGAGGCCACGCACTCGCTGCTGGCCTGGCTGCGGCGCGATGCCGATGGCCACATGATGATCGCCGTCAGCAACATGACGCCGGTGCCGCAGTTCGGCTGGCGCCTGGGCGTGCCGGAGGGCCCGGGCGGCTGGCGCGAGGTGCTCAACACCGACTCGTCGCACTACGGCGGCGGCAACGTGGGCAACGCCTCCGCGGTGCTGCCGGTCACGCCGGTGCCCTCGCACGGACGAGCGCAATCGATCATGCTGGTCGTTCCGCCGCTCGCCACGATCTATCTGGTTCCGGGCTAGGCGGATGGAGACCTTTCCCGCCAGCGCGATGCCGGGGCGTTGCGAACCCATGGGCGCGCATGCGCGTGACGGCGGCGTCAACTTCGCCGTCTTCTCGCAGAACGCGCAGCGCGTCCAGCTGTGCCTGTTCGACGCGGCCGGTTCGACGGAGCTGGGGCGCATCGAGCTGCACGGCCCGCACGACGGCGTCTTCAACGGCTTCGTGCCGGGCATCGGTGTCGGCCAGGTCTACGGCCTGCGCGTGCACGGGCCGTACGACCCGTGCAACGGCCATCGCTTCAACGCCCACAAGCTGCTGCTCGACCCGTGCGCGCGCGAGATCGTCGGCCGCTTCGAGTGGCGCGCCGAGCACCACGGTTACCAGCTGGGCCATCCCGAGGGCGCGCAGTCGTTCGACGATCGCGACAACGCCGCCAGCGCGCTGAAGGCCCGCGTCGCGCCTGCCGGCGCGCCCGCCCGCGGGTGGCTCAACGCGCCGCGCATCGCTCCGGCCGACGTGGTGCTGTACGAGGTGCACGTCAAGGGCTTCAGCCGGCAACTGCCGGACGTGCCGCCGGAACTGCGCGGTACCTACGCCGGGCTGGCGCATCCGGCGTCGGTGGCGCACTTCAAGGCGCTGGGCGTGACGACGCTGTCGCTGTTGCCAGTGCACTACCACCTCGACGAGCCGGCATTGGCCGGACGCGGGCTGACCAACTACTGGGGCTACAACACGCTGGGCTTCTTCTGCCCGGATCCGCGCCTGGCGACGCGGCCGGACGATCCGTCCGCGGTCAACGCCGAGTTCCGCGCGATGGTCGAGAGCTTGCACGAACACGGCCTGGAGGTGGTGCTGGACGTCGTCTACAACCATACCCCTGAGGGTAACGAGCAAGGGCCGACGATCAGCTTTCGCGGCATCGACAACGCGAGCTGGTACCGGGCGATGCCCGACGACGCGGGACGCCTGGAGAACCTGACCGGGTGCGGCAACACGGTCAACGTGGCCCATCCGCACGTGACGCAGTTCGTGCTGGACTCGCTGCGCTACTGGGTGCAGGAGATGGGCGTCGACGGCTTCCGCTTCGACCTCGCCCCAGTGCTGGGCCGCATGAAGAGCGGCTTCCAGCCGGACGCGCCGTTCTTCGTCGCGTTGCGCCAGGATCCGATCCTGGCCCGGGTGCACCTGATCGCCGAGCCCTGGGACGCCGCGCCCGATGGCTACCAGGTCGGCCGCTTCCCTGGCCGTTTCATGGAGTGGAACGACAAGTTCCGCGATACCGTGCGGCGCTACTGGCTGTTCAGCGGCACGCCGCAGGCCATCGTCCGCGGCGAGCTGGCGCGCCGGTTCACGGCGTCCAGCGACCTGTTCAACCATGGCCAGCGCACGCCGTTGGCCTCGGTCAACTTCATCGCCGTGCACGACGGCTACACGCTGGCCGACCTCACCAGCTACGACCGCAAGCACAACGAGGCCAACGGGGAGAACAATCGCGACGGCCGCGACGGCGAGCCGAGTGCGAACTTCGGCGTCGAGGGGCCGACAACCGACGCCCGCATCCTCGCGTCGCGCGCGCGCGTGAGGCGCGCGATGCTGGCCACGCTGCTGCTGGCGCAAGGCACGCCCATGATCTGCGCCGGCGACGAGATCGGCAACAGCCAGCAGGGCAACAACAACGCGTACTGCCATGACAGTCCGCTGACCTGGCTGGATTGGCCAGGCGCCGACACCGAGCTGCTGCGCTTTGTCGGCGACGTGATCGCGCTGCGCCGGGCACACGCCACGCTGCGTCCGGTCGACTGGCGTTCCGGCGCCGCGGTCGGCGCCGGCGCCCCGCGGCTGACCTGGCTCAGCCCGCGCGGGCACGAGATGGCCGCGGCGGACTGGAACGACGAGACCGCGCAGGCCTTCGCCTGCCGCATCGACCCCGCGCCGACCGCGGCCGCGCCGATCGATCCTTCGTTGCTGGTGATCTTCAACGGCGAGGATCGCGCGCTCGATTGCCGCTTGCCCGCCGGCTTCTGGCTGCTCGCGCTCGACTCCAGCCTCGAGCTGCACGCGCAGATCCGGCCCGGCGCCGTGCTGACCCAATCCCTGCACCTGCCGGCGCGCGCGCTGGTGGTGCTCCGTCAAAAGAACGCCTGAGACAACATGGATCTTCAAAAGCGCTCCGCCGGCGTGCTGCTGCACACCACCTCCTTGCCCGGGCCGCACGGCATCGGCGACTTCGGCCCTGCGGCCTTCCGGTTCGTCGACTGGCTGGTGTCCGCCGGCCAGTCGGTCTGGCAGTTGCTGCCGACCGCGCCGATCGGGCCCGGTGACTCGCCCTACCAGAGCGTGTCGGCGTTCGCCGGCAGCCCCTTGATGGTGGCGCTGGAGCCGCTGGTCGCCAAGGGTTGGCTGGCGCCGCCCGAGTTGCCAGAGGGCGGCTTCGACGCATTCAAGGTGGACTACGCGAAGGTCATCCCGTGGCGCCTGCAGCAGCTGCGCACGGCAGCCATCGGCTTCGCGGCCAACGCGGCGCCGGGCGAGCGCGGTGAGTTCGAGGCCTGGTGCGCGCGGCATGCTTCCTGGCTGGACGACTATGCGCTGTTCATGGCGCTGGAGACGAGCTCCGGCTACAAGACCTGGTGGCAGTGGGAGGGCAGCCTGCAACGCCGCGTGCCCAGCGCGCTCGCGGCAGCGCGCACGCAGCACGCCGAGGAGATCGCCTTCTGGCAGTTCGTGCAGTGGCAGTTCGACGTGCAGCTGGCGGTCGTGAAGAAGTACGCCAACGAGCGCGGCGTCTCCCTGATGGGCGACCTGCCGATCTTCGTCGCGCATCACAGCGCCGACGTGTGGGCACGGCCGGACCTGTACACGCTGGACGAGAACTTCCAGCCGACGGTGGTCGCCGGGTGCCCGCCCGACGCGATGGCCGTCGACGGACAGCGCTGGGGCAACCCGCTGTACCACTGGGATCGCATGGCCAAGGAGGACTTCGCGTGGTGGACGGCGCGCGTGCGGCGCGCGCTGGAGCAGGCCGACGTGTTCCGCATCGACCACTTCCGCGGCTTCGCCGGGTACTACGAGATTCCGGCCTCATGTCCGACCGCGCGCGAGGGCACGTGGCGCACGGGTCCGGGCAAGGCGCTGTTCGAGGCCATCGCGCGCGCGCTCGGCCCGCTGCCCATCGTCGCCGAGGATCTCGGCTTCATCACGCCAGACGTCTACGCGCT
This sequence comes from Vitreoscilla sp., assembly GCA_045810265.1. GTDB lineage: Bacteria > Pseudomonadota > Gammaproteobacteria > Burkholderiales > Burkholderiaceae_C > Scleromatobacter. Next base: position 4,352 of record JBJMWF010000470.1, read on the forward strand.
GCGCGACGGCCTGGGCTATCCGGGCATGCGCATCCTGCAGTTCGGCTTCGGCGCCGATGCGGGCAACGAATTCCTGCCGCACAACTACGTCGCCAACACCATCGCCTACACCGGCACCCACGACAACGACACCGCGCGCGGCTGGTGGGACAACGCCAGCGCGCACGAGCGCGCCTACGCGGGCAGCTACCTGGCCACGGGCGGCGACGACATCCACTGGGCCATGATCCGCGCCTGCTGCAACTCGGTGGCCAACGTTGCCGTCTTCCAGCTGCAGGACGTGCTGGGGCTGGGCAGCGCGCACCGCATGAACACGCCGGGCACCGTCAGCGACAGGAACTGGTCGTGGCGCTTCGACTGGAGCATGCTGGGCAGCGAGCCGGGCCGCGTGCTGGGCCTGATCAGCGCGGCGAGCGGCCGCGCGCCGTTCGAGCTCGTGCGATTGCCCTGACGCAAGCCGCGGCGTCGCGAAGCCGTAGGTGTCTGGCAACGCCACCCTCCGCGCCGTGCCGCAGCCCGCAGAGATGGCGATGACCGCGGAGGGTGACGGTGCCTGACGCCGATCCCTCAGCGAGGCCGGCGTCAGGCAGCACCTCGGATCGCGGCAAGCGCCCTCGCAAAGCTCGAGATTCCAGCGCGATCCGAGGCGATGCCAGACACCTTCGGAAGCGGCCTGACGCGCGAACGCCAAGCCGTGGCGCTTGCTAGTCCTTCGCCAGCTGCTGCGTCGACCACCCGCCGCCCAGCGCCGAGACCATGTTGATGGCGGCGGTCTGCCGGTTCAACGACACCTGCATCAGCGCCCGGCGTGCGCTCAGTGCCGAGGCCTGCGCCGTCACCACGTCCGTGTAGGCGACCAGGCCTTGCGCGTAGCGGTTCTGCATCTCCTGCTCGGTCTGGTCGGCGGCTTGCGAGGCGACCTTGCGCAAGGCCTGCTGCTGCTCCAGCGAGGACGCGGCGGACAGCTGGTCTTCCACGGCGGAGAAGGCGGTCAGCACCGTCTGGCGGTATTGCGCCACCGCCTGCTTCCACGACGCCTGCGCCTCCTCGACACGCGCGGTGCGGGCGCCGCCGTCGAAGATCGTCTCGGCCAGCGACACGCCCAGCGACCACGCGAACGACGACGCGTTGAACAGGTCGCCCAGGCGCGTGGCGCCCTGGTTGGCGCTGCCGCTGAGGGTGAGCGACGGGAAGTAGGCCGCACGTGCGACGCCGATGTTGGCGTTGGCGGCGGCGACGCGGCGTTCGGCCGCCGCGATGTCGGGCCGGCGCTGCAGCAGCTCGGACGGCAGACCCACTGGCACCGCCGGCACGGCCGTGGCGTTCCAGTCGCTGGCCGGCAAGATGAAGCTGGCGGGCGGCTGGCCGGCCAGCACGGCCATCGCGTGGAACAGCTGCGCGCGCTGCTGTCTCATGGCGGCGAGATCGGCCTGGGCG
>JBJMWF010000471.1:0-6926 GCA_045810265.1 Vitreoscilla sp.
ACGTTGGCGATGTCCGCGCCCACGCGCAGTGGATCGGCCGCCGTCTTGCCGACGAACTGGTTGCGCCAGGCCGGCAGCCGCACCTCCGCGCCATGGCCCTCGCGGTAGGCGAGGATCTCGACGGCCAGTACCTTGCCGGCGGCGTCCAGCGCCACGGCGTAGTCGATCTGCTCGAACTTGCCCACCACCGAGTCGACGATCACCCGGCCCAGCACGCTGTCGCCCTGGCGCGCCTCGATCGTGCGCAGCGTGCCGTGCGGCGCGGCGCCGGGGGCGGCGAGTGCGGCCGCCTCGTCGGGCGCTGGTGCGACCAGCACGTCGGCGAAGGCCGTCGCCGACTTGAACACGCGATGGGCGACGTCGTCGGCGCTGCTGTACGTGGCAGCGCAGACGCTCGCCGGCGCGGCCGCGGCCAGGAGCGCGCCGGTGAGGACGTTCGCGTGGAAAGGGATGGTGAGCCAGCGATGCGCGGTCATGGAAATCCAGAGACGTGGAGAATCATTTTAATGGGAATGATTCTCATTGAATTCGCCCCTCGCAGCGGGCCGTCTCGCGGGCCCGAACCTTTGCATGCAAGGTCGAGCGCGAGTCGGCTGATCGCCGGAACAGCGCAGCTAGCCGGCGACCGCCCGGCGGTCACCCCATGAACTAGGGGAACGAAGAGACGACGCGGCTTGCCCGAGGCCAGTTCGGAGGCCTGCTCATTCCGTCAGGTGGAAATCGAGTGCCGCCAAGACCCTTGGATGTCGCGGGGTATACCTATACCTGCATACGTATTGACGATGCCTCCTGCAACAAGAAACGAAGTGCATGCCGGGCGTAGCCGGCCTTTCGAGCGCGGGCTATCCGATTGGAAAGAGCGGTGCAAGCGGGCATGTCGGCATGTGTCAGTTCGCGCAACAGGCAATAGTCGGCGAGCCGGATGCGATCCGTTCGGCAGCATCACTTCATTCCAATACTCAAGGGGAATCATGAAGCTACTCGTTCTATCGGCAGCAATGCTGGGAGCCATGGCGAATGCCTGTGCTGCCCAGCCGCTGTACCAGATCCCGGATGCGCCGGAGGCCGGATTGTGGGTACCCACCATCGTATCCTTGCCTCAATCGGAATCGCGCGATTCGACGTTCTCCGTCATCGTGCGCAACGTCGATCCCGCGCTGGCGCCGAATGTGGCCGTCTCGGTCAGTCCGAACCAGTCCCGGGCCGACAGCGGCACCCTCAGCCTGGCAGGCGACACATGCACCGGGGCCACGCTCGCCCAGTACGGCGATTGCCGATTGCGCTTCAACGTGCGCGCCGCTTGCGCCAGATCGGGCATGACCGTCTGGTTCGTCACCTTGCATTCGACCTCCGGCTCGCCCGTGACGACCCAGGTGCAAGTCGCCAACAAGGCCGGAAAGTGCGATTGAGCGCCTGAACTCCTCGCGTCCAGGTTCCACCGATCGTTCGGGCTCCGACAGCTTGTGCGCTGCGCCGCGTCGACCTCGCGCAGCTCCGCACCTGTTGACGGGAGGCCTCGTCCCACATCCATCAAACGGTCGCCATTGCGCGACCATCCTTGAGAAAGCCAATCCATCATGATCCGTACCCTCATTGCTTGCGCCCTGACCCTCGCCACCGCAGGCGCCTTCGCCCAGAGCGGCCTGTCGCCGTCCGTCAACCCGGACAACATGTATGCGCACGGCGGCCAGGGCACGTCCTCGACCATCGTGTTCACCAACTACGGTCCGGGCTTCGCCAGCAACATCGTGACCACCTTCACCTACGTCAGCGGCAGCAGGACCAATGGCGCACGGCTGTTCAAGGAAGTCGACACCTGCGACGGCGCGACCGTGGCCGCGAGCGGTACCTGCAAGGTGACCATCCAGTTCGACGATGCCTGTCCTGCCGCCAAGGGCACCGCGTTGCAGTATTCGTTGACCCTGACGACCGCGTCCGGCCAGGCGGTCAGCGTTCCGGTGTGGGGCAACTCGCAGGGCGGCTTCTGCAATTGAGCGCCGGCGCCCGCCGCGGCGCATGACGAGGCGGCGGCGCCTCTCCCGGGCAGGGCGCCTCGAGCACGCCCTGCCTCGATGCGCTAACGCTGCAGTTCAGCGCACTGCCGGCTCGCCACCGCCCCGGCCGTGAACGTCATCAGCTCGCCGGGATTCATCGCCCGCCACGGCTCGTTGCGCGTCAGCGGTTCGGTGGCGACGATGGCCACCCGGTCGCCCGGACCGGTGTGGGTGGCGAAGTCGACCATCAGGTCCTTGTCGGCCAGCACGGGCGCGCCGAACGGGTGTTCGCGCACCACGTAGTGCAGGTGCGTGGAGCAGTGCGCCCACAGCGCCTGGCCGTTGGACAGCAGCATGTTGAACGTGCCGTGCCGGTGCAGCTGCGGCAGCAGCTCGGACAGCGTGATCGACAGCTCCTGGACCGCCGGCACGCCGGCATGCGCCTTGGACAGCTCCTGCATCAACCAGCAGAACGCATGCTCGCTGTCGGTCTCGCCGACCGGACGGAAAGTGCCGTGCAGGCGCGGACGGAAGTCCTTGAGGTCGCCGTTGTGCGCGAACACCCAGTACCGGCCCCACAGCTCGCGCATGAATGGATGCGTGTTCTCCAGCGCGATGCGGCCCTGCGTGGCCTTGCGGATGTGCGCGATGACGTTGTCGCTGCGGATCGGATAGCCCTTGACCAGCTCGGCCACCGGCGAGGTGCGCGCGCTGTGCTGGTCGACGAACAGCCGCAGGCCGCGATCCTCGAAGAAGGCGATGCCGAAGCCGTCCTTGTGCTCGTCCGCCCGCGTGGCCAGCCCGGTGAAGCTGAACATCGCGTCGGTCGGCGTGTTGGCATTCATGCCGAGCAGTTGACACATGCGCCAAGCATACGCGCCGCGTCATGCGGATGGCGCGTGACGATCCTCGCTGTGTGTGGCGCGCATCACGTGCCGGGAAAGAACACCTTGAACAGGCCGCGGACGCTGACCAGGTTGCCCGGGTTGCTCGTCTCCTCGAGCACGCCGGCCATGCGGCGCAGCAGGCGGGCGCTCTTGTTGGCGCGCCAGATCAGCAGGTCGGCCAGCCAGGGATGGGCGTTGACGCGGTTGGCGCGTTCGTACAGGTCGAAGCGTGGCTGCAGCGCGACCAGGCCGGCCTCGTAGCGTGCGCGCACCTCGTCCAGCGTGCCGGCCGGCACGCCGGTCTGCGCGAAGCCGGCCGTGCCGATCAGCACCTCGGCGGCCAGCAGGCCGGTCTCGTAGGCCTTGCCGATGCCCTCGCCGGTGAACGAGTAGGTGCTGCCGGCGGCCTCGCCGGTCACCAGCAGCCCGGGCCGGCTGTAGCGCGCCCCGGCGAGCGAGCAGCGCAGCGGCGCACCCTTGAGGTCGCCTTCGAGCACGCCGGTGCGCATCAGCTCGCGCGCCGGCTCGTAGTGTGCGCAGAAGGCGTCGAACACGCGTCGCAGGTTGACGTCCTTCATCTTCGCGGGCTCGCCGTCGCGTGCCGGATGGCTGTGCGCGATGCCCACGCCTATGTTGAAGCGGCCGCCGGGCGCCGGAAAGATCCAGCCGTAGCCCGGGCTCAGGCTCTTGTGCCAGACGACCTCGAGCGCCTTGATGCGGCCCACCATGGCGTCGTTCCTGACGTAGCCGCGCAGCGCGATGCCGCTGGGCGTGCGCCGCTTGCACATGTCGGCCGCCTGCAGGGCCTGTGGCACCGCGCCGGTGGCCAGCACGACCCAGCGCGCGCGCGTCTCGCGCACGAGCTCGCCTTGCCTCAGCCGGGCGCCGACGACGACCTCGTTCTCGACGAGCGTGCCCTCGAAGCGCCAGGGGGTGTGCAGCTTCGCCCCGGCGCGCACGGCGGCTCGGCAGACGATGTCGTCCAGCACGCGCCGCGGCAGCACCGCCACCGTGCCAGGGACGTCGATGCGCCCGCCACGCGGACCGATGCAGGCGACGTGCTGCGAGGCCTGGGCCGCGGCCATCACTTCATCGTGCACGCCCAGGCGCCTGAGCGCATGGTGCGCATCGGGAATCAGGCCGTCGCCGCAGACCTTGTCGCGCGGAAAGTCGTGCTGGTCGACCAGCAGGGTATCGACGCCGGCACGCGCGAGCCACTGGGCGCAGGCGGCTCCGGCCGGACCGGCGCCGACCACGAGGACGTCGCATTGGGAAGGGAGATCGGCATTCGACATAGGTGGGCGATTATCTCCGCCCTGCCCGGCAGGCCCGCGCATGGCGGCCCGGGCCGATCACGCGGCGGCGGTTGCCGCAGGCGGGATCGCGCCGTCGCCCAAGGCCTCGCGAGCCGGCGCGGCTGGCGGGCTCACGTGCAGCGTGACGCGGCCGTCGCGGCGCGCCTGCGCGATGTCGGATTCGACCTCGCGCAAGGCCTCGCTGGTGACGGCGGTGGTGCGCACGATGCCCACCGCGCAGTTGCGGCCCTGGTTCTTGGCCGTGTAGAGCGACAGGTCGGCCAGGTTGACCGCCTGCTCCCAGGTGACCGGCACATGGCTGGCGGGCAGCGGGAACGCGGCATAGCCGATCGACACGGTCGTCTCGATGGCCACGCCGTGGTCCAGCACGACGGGCGCCTGGTTCATCGCCAGGCGCACGCGCTCGGCCAGCTGGTCGAGCTCGGCGCCGTGGACGTCGGGCGCGAAGGCGAGGAACTCCTCGCCGCCCCAGCGCGCCACCAGGTCGTCGCCGCGCATCGCGGCGCTCAGTCGCCGTGCGACCTCCACCAGCACCCGGTCGCCCGCGGCATGGCCGTAGCGGTCGTTGACGCGCTTGAAGTGATCGACGTCCACCATCAGCAGCGCGCCCTTGAAGGCCCGCTCGCCGCCGCGCACCCGCATCACCTCGCGGAACTGGCGCCGATTCGCCAGGCCGGTGAGCGCGTCGCGCTCGCTGTGCGCACGCAGCATGGCCTCGTGCTTGACCAGGGTGCGATTGAGCTCGCGCATGCGGCGATACATCATCAGCGCCAGCACGCCCAGCAGCACCATCCCGGCGCCGCCGAACATCCACAGGCGACGCGTGAGGGACTGGTTGTCCAGCTGGGCCGACTTGAGCTGGTTGTCGCGCCCCAGCAGCTCGATGCGCCGCTTCTGCGACTCCTGGTCGTAGCGCGCCCGCAGCTCGGCTTCGGCCGCGGCCTTGTTGGCGGCCCGGATCTCCTTGGACAGCGCGTCCTCCTGGTGGAACAGGTCGATCGCGCCGGCCGTGTCGCCGGCCCGAGCCAGCGCATCGCCGAACTCGCGCAAGGCCTCCTGGCGCTGGCCCGGGCCGGTGTTCTTGCGCCACAGCTCCAGCACATGCGCCATCTCGGCCTTGGCCTCGGCGACCCGTCCCAGCGCCAGCTTGGCCAGCGTGGCATTGTGCAGCAGCAGGCGCTCGGTGCGGAAGTCGCGATGCTGCCGGGCCACCGGCAGCGCCAGGTTGATCGCGGCCAGGGCGTCGGCCGGACGGCCTTCGTGGATGTAGGCGTCGCTCAGGTTGGCGCGCAGCAGCATGGCCTGGCGCTTGAGCCCGGCGGCGGTGGCGACGACCAGCGCGCCCTCGTAGTCGCGCTCCTGCACCGCCGGCTGCTGGCGCCTGAAATGCAGCAGGCCGTCCAGCACCGCGACACGCACCTGCACCCAGGCGGAGCCGTCGGCGCGCACGATCCGCTGCGCCTGGTTCATGAAGCGGTTCGCTGCGGTGGCGTCGGCGTTGCCCTCGGCCTGCACGGCGGCGATGCCCAGCGAGATCGCCTCGCGCGGCAGGTCGCCGCCGCTGCGCGCGACGTCGATCATGGTCTGGGCATAGGCGCCGGCCACGACGGTGTTGCCCTGGTCGGCGGCGCCGCGCTGGGCGAGGTCCAGCGCGCGCCACCATTCGCGGTAGTCGCAGGCGGCGGGCTGCTTCGCGGTGGCTGCGCAAAGGCGGTCGTAGACGGCCAGTGCCGCACGCGCCTGCTGGTAGGACGCCTCGCCGTGGCCGCCATTGACCTCGGTCTCGGCGCGCACCAGGTGGGCATCGGCGGCGGCCAGCGGGTCGGACTTGGCGAGCGCCTCCAGCGCCGCGACCTGCTGCATCGCCTCGGCATTCAGGCCGTTGCGCGCGTCGATGATGCCGATGCTGGTGATGGCGGTGCGGCGCAGCAGCGGCGAGGCCGCGAGATCCTTGGCGGACAGTTTGTTGATGGCGTCGATCGCGCTGGACGGCGTCTCGTCGCCGCGGCGCACGAGGTTGTCCATCACGTCGACCAGCTCGCCGGCTCCGGTGTGCCCGGCGCCGGCTGCAACGGCTGCGCCCAGCTGCAGGGCCAGCGCGAGCGACAAGACGAGGTGGCGTGCGCGCATCACGACACCTCCATGCCGGCCGCGAGCGCGCCCGCGGGCTCGTCATCGTCCGCGATCGTCGTCAGCGCGCCGCGCACCGCCGGCCCGTGCTGGAAGTGCAGTTCGACGCGGCCTTCGCTCACCGACTTCTCGAGCTGCTGGATGACCTCCTCGACCTCGGCCGTGCTGGTGGCGGCGACGCGCACGATGCTGCAGGCGCCGTTGCGGCCGTGCGCCTTGGCCATGTACATCGCCGTGTCGACCAGCGAGATGGCGCGTTCCCAGTTGACCTCGAGCTCGGCCGGCGGCGTGAATGTGGACAGCGGGAACAAGCCGAAGCCGATCGACGCCGACACCGGCACCGGCCGGCCTTCGTGCAGCACCGGCGCATCGGCGAGCGCGGCCAGCAGGCGTTGGGCCAATGCCTCGGCTTCGGCCTGCGGCAGCGGACGCACCAGCACCAGGAACTCCTCGCCGCCCCAGCGCACGATCAGGTCGTCGTCGCGCAGCACCTGGCGCAGCCGGCGCGCGATCTCCACCAGCACGGTGTCGCCCCCGGCGTGGCCGCACTGGTCGTTGATCTGCTTGAAGTGGTCGACGTCGAGCAGGTACAGCGTGCC
>JBJMWF010000472.1:0-3787 GCA_045810265.1 Vitreoscilla sp.
AAGTTGGACTTCAGCTCGATCGTGGTGAACCCGGTGGCGCCCTCGGGCAGGTTGACGATGCAGGCGTAGCCGCAGGACGTGTCGGCCAGCGTCACCACGCTGCCGGCGTGCAGGTAGCCGTTGGGCGCCATCAGCTTCATCGAGACGGCCATCTCGGCGCGCACCTCGATGGCGTCGGCGTGCGTGATCGCGACGCCCAGGTGACCCGGCAGGCATTCGGCGCCCATGCGGTTCAGTTCGGTGACGGAGGGGGCGGTCATATGGGTTGGACGGTGGGACGATGCGTCATTCTGCTTGAGCCGCGAGAACGGCGCGGCGCTGATACGTCGGCACCCACAGCAGCCTGTCGGCGAAACCGGGCGGTTCGTCGCTGGAGGGTTGACCGTGCGGCGCGGCCGTCGCATCGTGACGACATCCGAGGCCCACCGGCCTCGCCTTTCGAGAGCTTGCGATGTTCACGTTCGTCCTCTGGTGCCTGCTGTTCGTCCTGTGCTGGCCGCTGGCGCTGCTGGCACTGGTGCTCTATCCGATCGTCTGGCTGCTGTCGCTGCCGTTTCGCCTCGTGGGGATCAGCGTGGGCGCGGTGTTCGCCTTGCTGACGGCGCTGCTGTTCCTGCCGGCGCGCGCGTTGGGACAGCGACGCTGAGCCGAACAAGGCGCGGTGTGACCGCTCGTGGAGGGCGGCCCTCAGCCATCGAATAGCCTGGCAAGCCCGGGAACGCGGCCCGATCGGCCGTAGCGTTAGACCCCGGACGGGCGCGGACGACCAAATCACCGGAAACCGGCGATTTGGCGCGGCACAGATCTGGCCACGGCTTCCAGAATTCGCTCGTGTACAGCGAACCGCCGCCCCGCCCTTCCCCAAGCCGAATGCCCTCTCGCCTGCGCGCCGCAGTCGCCGCGGCGCTGGGCGCTGCAGCCGCCACGACGCATGCGGACTGCATCGATGACGCCGCCACGCGCCACCAGGTCAATGCGCTGGTGTTGCGCGCGATCGGCTGGCACGAAAGCCGGCTGCAGCCAGCGGCGCTCGGGCGCAATGCCAACGGCAGCATCGACGTGGGTGCGTTCCAGATCAACAGCGTCCATCTGTCCGAGCTTGGTCGCTATGGCATCGACCGCAAGGCCCTCGCGGACGGCTGCCTGTCGGCCGAGGTCGCGGCCTGGCACTACCGGCGCCAGGTCGACGCCTACGGTGACAACTGGCAGGCCGTCGGCGCCTATCACTCGCAAACGGCGCCCCGTGCAAGCTGGTATGCCAACCAGATCGCGGCCGTCCTCATGCGCTGGAACGCGATGCCGGCCGGCGCCCTGCCGTTTCCGGGCGAACGCACGCTGGCCCCGGGACGAGCGCCCGCCCCTCCAGGATCGGCGCCCGGCTTCACACCGTCGCCGCGCGTGAACGCGGTTCCGTCCAGCGAGGGCGACACCCGCATCACGTTCAGCGAGATCGCCTACCTCCCATCCGCGCGCTGAGCGCGCCCCCAGCTTCAACCACGCCAGGCCGCCATGACCGACATCCCCACGCTCCAGCAGCCGCTGCAGTTGCCCTCCGACAAGCAACACGGCATCGGCGCCGCGGTCAAGCACGCGCTGATGTTCGCGCCGTCGATGACCGACATCATGATCCACGAGGGACAAGTGATCCGCGCGAAGTCCGCGCGCGGCACGCTGCCCTTGCACCAGCTGTTCTCGGCCATCCCGCCGTTCGTCGTCACGCGCGAACACATCGTCACCTATCTCGCCGGCTATGTGGACGGTGCCTCGCGGCTGCACCGCGACGGCCGCGGGCAGCAGCAGTCGGTGCAGGACTACTGGGACACTCGCATCAAGCCGGTGCTGGCGCGCCAGCGCTCGGTCAACATCCGTCTGGACGGGCGCGGCGGCCACTCGCTGCGCTATAGCCTGTTCATGCATGGCACCGGCGAGCTCGCGCTGGTGATGCGCATCACGCCGCCCGACATCACCGCGCTGACAAGCCTCAGCCTGCCGCACAACCTCGTCTCGACACTCACCGAATCGACCAGCGGCTTCATCGTCATCACCGGGCCGACCGGATCGGGCAAGAGCGAGACGGCGATGTCCATCCTCGACTGGCACAACGCGCAGCACTCGGGCCACATCCTCACGATCGAGGATCCGGTCGAGAAGAAGATCGCGCCGCGCAAGTCCATCATCACGCAGCGCGAGGTGGGCTACGACGTCCTGAGCTTCGCCGACGGCATGCGCGAGGCCTTGCGCATGAGTCCGGACGTGCTGCTGACCTCGGAGATCCGCGACGCCGAGACCGCCGAGCAGGCGATCCAGGGCGGCGAGTCGGGATCACTGATGATCGCGACGACGCACGGCAAGTCCGTCACCGGCACGATGCGCAAGATCCTGTCGTACACCGGCACCAGCGCCGACGTGATGCGCTCGGTGCTCGCCGGCAACCTCATCGCCGTGATACGTCAGGCGCTGGTGCCCTCCAAGGACGGCAAGCGCTACCTGATGGCGGCGGACGTGCTGTTCAACACCGGCAAGGTGACGCAGTACATCGAACGTGGCGACTGGATCGGCCTCGAGAGCGCGATCCGCGAGGACAACCGCCTCGGCGCCAGCGAATGGGTGCCGATGAACAACCGCCTGGTCGAGCTCGTGCGCCGAGGCGAGATCGAGGCCAGCGAGGCGATGCGCGAGACCTCCGACATCCCGACCTTGAAGAGAAAGCTGGCCGCCGCCGGGCCAGCGTCGATGGCGCGCTGAGCAAGTCAGGCCAGCGCCGTGGGCTCGCCGAGGCAGCCCACGGCGTTGTCCAGGCGCCGGCACGTCGCCGTCGGCGTCAGCGTCCTCGACTGGCCGCGGCTGTGCTCGGCTGGGCGTCACTCTCGGGCCTGCGCTATTGTGCGGTGATGACCTCCGATGCAAACGGCTCCGATTGGCCGGGCGCCACGACGACCGCCTGCCGCATGTCGGACGAGCAATCGCTCGCCGCCGCGATTTGCGAGGAAGTATCCCTGCGCACGCACGATCCGGCCTGGGCACAGGACTTCGAGAAGGAACGCGATCGCCTCCAGGCGCTCGTGCCCGGCGCCTTTGACGCGATCGAACACATCGGCAGCACGGCGGTTCCCGGGCTCCTGGCCAAGCCCATCATCGACATCATGGCGGCCGTGGATTCGCTGGACGGTGTGAACGCCTTGATCGAGCGACTTTGCGATAACGGCTATGCAACGTCGGTGGAATTCAACGCTGCGCTAGCCGACCGCAAATGGCTGATGCGCTGGCATGAGGGACACCGGACTCATCACCTGCACATCGTGGTCACGGGGAGTACGCCGTGGAGTGACCGGCTGGACTTTCGCGACGCATTACGCAGCGAGCCGGCAACCGCCCGGCGCTATGCGCAGCTCAAGTCGGAGTTTGCCGCCAAGCACCAGGGCGACCGGGAGGCCTATACGGACGCGAAGGCGGCGTTTGTCCAGACCGTGTTGCTGGCGCACCGCCAACGCCGACAACGCCGACACGGCTGAAGCTCGGCCCTGCGCTGGCCTCACGGATAGAGGCAATAAACTTCGGCCACCGCGTTGCTGGTCGTCGCGGCACCCGTGCCATCGGTCAGCGAGATCGCCCAGCCCAGGCCGGTCCAGGTCGCATTGCGGTTCAGGATCGGGTTGCCCGGGGTCTCGGAATCGGTCTGCGGCAACAGGAATATCGTGGCCTGCGGCGGGACGGGACTGGACGTCGCGGGGCAACCACTCGGCAGGGCCGTCGCCGCCGCGATGAAATCGCCATGACGCACGGCAAA
>JBJMWF010000473.1:0-9816 GCA_045810265.1 Vitreoscilla sp.
AGCACCCGGGTGGACGTGGCGCTGCACCTGCCGCGCTTCCGGCGCGAGGAGCGCGAGGCGACCGCGCGCGCCTATGCACTGCTGAAGTTCGTCGGCCTGGAGTCGCTGGCGGGCGAGGAGGCGCGCAACCTGCCCTACGGCAAGCAGCGCCTGCTGGAGATCGCCCGCGCGCTGGCCCTGAATCCGGAGCTGCTGCTGCTGGACGAGCCGGCCGCCGGCCTGACGGCACCCGACATCAAGGAGCTGGTCGTCATCATCCGCAAGATCCGCGAGCACGGCATCACGCTGATCCTGATCGAGCACCACATGGACGTGGTGATGTCGGTCTGCGACGTCGTCACCGTGCTGGACTTCGGGCAGAAGATCGCCGAGGGGACGCCGGCCGCCGTGCAGGCGAATCCGCAAGTCATCAAAGCCTATCTTGGTGGAGAGCTTGACGCCTCCGCCGCGCATTGATCAGGAGTAGGACCAACATGCTCTCGATCACCAACCTGCACGCCGGCTACGGCAAGGTCGAAGTGCTGCAAGGCATCTCGCTCGAGGTTCCCAAGGGACAGGTCGTCACGCTCATCGGCAGCAACGGCGCCGGCAAGACGACGACGATGCGCGCGATCTCCGGCATGATCGCGCCGCGCGAGGGCAAGGTGACGCTCGGCGGTGTGGACATCACCGGCCGCGAGTCGCATCGCATCGCCCGCCTGGGCCTGGCGCACTCGCCGGAAGGCCGGCGCGTGTTCGCCACCATGAGCGTGCACGACAACCTGCTGCTGGGCGCGTTCCCGCGCTTCACCGGCGCCCGCCCCAAGGGCGACGTCGCGGCCGACGTCGAACGCGCGATGGACTACTTCCCGCGCCTGAAGGAGCGCCGCGCGCAGTTGGCCGGCACGCTGTCGGGTGGCGAACAGCAGATGCTGGCGATGGCCCGCGCCATGATGATGAATCCGGAGGTCGTGCTGCTGGACGAGCCGTCGATGGGCCTGGCGCCCATCCTGGTCGACGAGGTCTTCCGCATCATCTCGCGGCTGCGCGCCGAGGGCGTGACGATGCTGCTGGTCGAGCAGTTCGCCGCCGCGGCGCTCAACGTGTCCGACTACGGCTACGTGCTGGAGAACGGCCGCATCGCGGTGCACGGGCCGGCGGACAAGCTCCGGAACGATCCGGCGGTGCAGGCGGCCTACCTGGGCGCCGGACACTGAGCCTGGCTCAGACCTGCCCGACGACCTTCTGCCGCGCGAAGCGCCAGGTATGGCGCCCCGAGCGCTTGGCCTCGTACAGCGCCAGGTCGGCCGACTTGTACAACTCGTCCTGCGTCAGGCCGTCGATCGGGAACAGTGCCACGCCGATGCTGGGGCTGGTGCGCATCTCGTGGCCTTCGTGCAGGATGGGCCGTTCGAAGGCGTCCTGGATCCGGCGGCAGGCGATGTCGACCGCGCTCGGGAGGGCGGTGTCGGCCAGCAGGATCGCGAATTCGTCGCCGCCCAGGCGCGCCACCACGTCGGCCTTGCGCGCGATGTTGCGCAGCCGGCGGGCGGTCTCCACCAGCATCGCGTCGCCGGCGTCGTGGCCCAGCGTGTCGTTGACCTGCTTGAAGTGGTCGAGGTCGATCAGCAGCAGCGTGAAGCCGCCGTCCTGGCGCTCGCTGGAGGCGATCATCTGGCGGCACCAGTCGCCGAACATGCGGCGGTTGGGCAGTGCGGTGAGCGCGTCGCTGTAGGCCAGTTCCTCGAGCTGGTGCTGCAGCTGGGTCAGCTCGTGCGTGCGCTGCTCCACCAGGCGCGCCAGCTCGCGGCTGCGCTGCTGCACGTAGCGCACGCGAACGGCCACGACGGCCGCCACCGCCAGCAGTGCCGCCAGGATCTTGAGCAGGTCGAACCACCAGGTCTGGTACCAGGCCGGCATGATCTCGACGTCGACCTCCAGCGGATGCGCGCTCCACGCGCCATCGCGGCTGGCCGCCTTCATGTGCAGCGTGTAGTGGCCCGGCGACAGGTTGGTGTAGCCGGCCGAGCGGTGCGTGGTGTCGACCTCGCGCCAGGTCTTGTCGTAGCCTTCCAGCCAGTACGCGTAGCGGTTGCGCTCGGGCGCGGTGAAGTCCAGCAGCGAGAATTCCACCGAGAAGCCGCTGGCCTCGGGTGGCACTTTCAGCTGCTTGTGCGTGCCCGAATCGGCGAGCGTGGCCGGCCTGCCGCCGACCTCCACATCAGTGACGACGATGGGCGCCAGGTAGCTGCGCTGCGTCAGCCGCTCCGGACGAATGACGGTCAACCCGCCCAGACCGCCGAAGAAGAGCTCGCCGGTGGGCCCGAGCGCGCCGGAGTTGACCCAGTAGGTGGAAATCGCCGCGCCGTCGGCCGGATGCAGCACGCGCAGGGCGTAGTTGGTCGGGTCGATCACGACGATGCCGTCGTCGGTGCTGACCCAGATCTGGCCCACCGAGTCCATCAGCAGCGTGTCGATGTTCTCGCTGGTCAGGCCGTCGGCCTTGCCGATGTGGTGGAAGAAGGCGCGGCCGCTGGCGTCGCGCCGTTCGAGGATCTGCAGGCCGGCGTTGTTGCCGACCCAGAGCCGTCCGGCGCGGTCCGTCAGCACGCTGTTGATGACGGCCGGAGCCAGGCCGGTCGGGTCGTTGGCCACCGGCAGGATGCGCTCGGTCGGCAGGCCCCGGCGCACCAGGTTCAGGCCGTTGTTGGTGGCGACCCAGGCGCCGCCGTCCGGGCCGGGCGCGATGGCCGTGACCTCCGGATCGGTCAGCTCGCTGGTGGGCACCGGCTGGCTCATCGCGTGCCGCGGCGAGGACAGGTCCATCTGCCAGATGCCGTCGCCCTTGCCCCCTACCCACAGCGTCGAGCCGGCCAGCATCAGCGCGGTCACCGCCTTGACCGAGCCGCGCTCGGGCATGGGCACCGGGCGGACCTGGCGCGAGCCCGGCGGCAGCATGAACAGGCCCTCCTGCGAGGCCATCCAGCGCGTGCCGTCGTCCGTGTGCACGACGGCGATCACGTTGTCGATGGCCGGCGCGCCCGCTGCGTCGGTGCCCTCGGCCCGCAGCGCCGACATCTTCTGCTGCGCCGGATCGATGATCTCGAGCCCACTCTTCTGGCCCAGCGTGACCACGCCGCGGGCATCGGCGTCCACCGAGAAGACGTAAGGGTCGGTCCAGGCCGAGCCGTCGGACGAGAACAGCGACAGGATGGCGTCCTGCTGCGGGCGCGTGCGGCTCAGGCCGGTGGTCGATGCCACCCACATCTCGCCGCCGCGGTCGCGGTGCAGTCCCCAGATCCAGTTGGACTGCAGGTTGCTCGGCACGCTGCGGTCGCGCATGACGCGGCGCGCCAGCAGCGAGGAGACGTCGGCGATCACCAGGCCTCGGTTCTGGGTGCCGATCCAGATCTCGCCGTTGCCCGTCTCCTCGAACGAGATGACGCTGTCGGTCAGCAGCCCGGCGTCGCTGGCGCCCGCGGGCTGCAGGCGCGACACCCGGCCGCTGGTCGGATCGACGATGAAGGCGCCGTACTGGCGGGTGCCGACCCAGACCTGGCCGCGCGCGTCCTGGTAGAGCGCGCCCACTGCCGCGGGGGTGTCGTCGGCCACGCCCGGCAGGTCGATGCGCTTGCCGGGCCGTCCATCCGGGAAGCGTTGCACCAGCCCGGAGACCGAACCGACCCAGACCGCTCCAGCGCGATCCTGCAGCACGGCCGTGACGCTGGCGTCGGGCAACGGGTCGACGCTGCCGCGGTGCGGCCAGGCGTCGTCCACCTGGCCCGAGGCGTGCACGTGCATCAGGCCCGTGGTGCTCGCGGCCCACATGCCGCCTTGCTTGTCAGAGCACAGCCAGACCACCGTCGAGCCGCCGAAGCGCGTGAACCAGTTCTGCGCGGCCTCGAAGCGGGCGACGCCGCCGCCGTCCAGGCCGACCCAGATGCGGCCCTGGTCGTCGTGCGCGATCGTGCGCACGAAGCTGACCGGCAGTCCATGCGGATCGTTCGGCCGCGCCGGATAGACGCGGAAGCGGTAGCCATCCCAGCGCGCCACCCCGTCCTGGGTGCCGGCCCACAGGTAGCCCTGGGCGTCCTCGGTGACGCCGGTGGCGATGGCGTGCGGCAGGCCGTCGTGCTGGCCCAGGTGTTCGAACACCGTGTTGGCCATGCCGACCCAGCCGATGCTGGCCGCCGCCGCCGAGGCCGCCGCGGGCGCGGAGGCCGAGACCGATGGCGACTGCGGCGTGCTGGCGTCCGCCGGGCACACGAGCGACGCCAACGCGAGCCCGCAGGCGAGCGCAAGGCGGACGCCGGGGCGCATGCGTGCGCGTTCGACCTGATCGCTGGCCCTCCGACTCACTCTTTCGCGCTCCTGGCGTGCTGTCCCGTTGGGAGATGCCCGATCGCCCGGGCGCATGGTTCGCGCCGCGGTGGCAGGGGCGACCGCGACGTGCGCACGAAAGCGCATCCTTCCATTGTCGGCGGCCCGATCGGCAACTGAAGGGCTTTCAGGCAAGCCGGGAGAACTCCCGACGGGTCGGGCAGTCGGATGCGGAACATGGTCAAGCTGCAAGCATAAGGCCGGCGCCCCACGGCAGCCCCGGCAGGCGGCCGCCGAGAGGCATCGCTTCGCGGCATGTTTCACGCCACCGCTAAAATCGGCGGATGACCCGCCCCGTCCGCTCGCAATACGAAGATTTCATGCGCCTGGTGCGCGACCAGGGCCGCTTCAAGCCGGACCGCACCGGCACCGGCACCACCAGCGTGTTCGGCCACCAGATGCGCTTCGACCTGTCGGAGGGGTTTCCACTCGTCACGACCAAGAAGGTGCACCTGCGCTCCATCATCCTGGAGCTGCTGTGGTTCCTGCGCGGTGATTCCAACGTCAAGTGGCTGCAGGAGCGCGGCTGCACGATCTGGGACGAATGGGCGCGCCCCGACGGCGACCTGGGCCCGGTCTACGGCGTGCAATGGCGCTCCTGGCCGACGCCCGACGGCGGCCACATCGACCAGATCGCCGAGGTGGTGCGGCAGCTTCAGACCAACCCGGACTCCCGCCGCATCATCGTCAGCGCCTGGAACGTGGCCGACCTGCCGAAGATGGCGCTGATGCCTTGCCACGCGTTCTTCCAGTTCTACGTGGCGCCGCCGGAGACGCCGGGCGGCCGTGGCAAGCTGTCGTGCCAGCTCTACCAGCGCAGCGCCGACATCTTCCTGGGCGTGCCCTTCAACATCGCCAGCTACGCGCTGCTGACGCACATGTTCGCGCAGCAATGCAACCTGGACGTCGGCGACTTCATCTGGACCGGCGGCGACTGCCACCTGTACGCCAACCACGCCGAGCAGGTGGACACCCAGCTGCAGCGCACGCCCTACCCCTACCCGACGCTGCACATCAAGCGCCGGCCGGCCTCCATCTTCGACTACGAGTTCGAGGATTTCGAGGTGCTCGACTACCAGCACCACCCCGCGATCAAGGCGCCGGTGGCCGTATGAAGGTCGTCCTGATCGCTGCCGTGGCGCGCAACGGCGTCATCGGGCACGACAACGACCTGCTGTGGAAGCTGCCCGAGGACATGGCGTTCTTCAAGCGCACCACGCTCGGCAACCCGGTGATCATGGGCCGCAAGACCTGGGACTCCATCCCGCCGCGCTTCCGGCCGCTGCAGGGCCGCACCAACATCGTGGTCACGCGCCAGCCCGGCTGGCACGCCGACGGCGCGCAGGTGGCACATGGCTTCGAGCAGGCGCTCGAGCTGGCCCTGGAGTCGGTCGCGTCCAATCCGCACGGGCTGCGCGCCTTCGTCATCGGCGGCGCCGAGCTCTACGCGCTGGCCCTGCCGCACGCCGACGAACTGGTGATCACCGAGATCGACCGCGATTTCCAGGGCGATGCGCGCTTTCCGGAATGGCCACGCACGCACTTCGTCGAGACCGGCCGGGAACGCCATCACGCCGACGCCCCGAACGATTTCGACTATTCGTTCGTCACCTATCGGCGCACGCACACGGCGCGCTGAAGGGCGACGCCGGGCTCATGGTCGCGGCTCCTTCGCCGGGCAGGCCGGGAAGGCGGCAGGCCGTCACTGCTGCACGCTTTGACCGTCCCTGGCAGCGCCGCCTGCAGGCTCGTCAGTGGCCAGGCGCGAGAAGATATTGAAGTCGCCCGGCCGACCGCGCACCATCCGGAAGCCGCGCAGCAGGCCTTCATGGCGATACCTGCAGCGCGCGAGCACGCGTTCGGAGCGCTCGTTGCCGACCAGGACGGTGGCCTGCAGGCGATGAAGGCCCAGGGTCGCGAACGACCAGGAGCTGACCGCTTCGCAGAGCCGGGTCGCCAGCCCGCGGCCCCAGTGGCCGGGCGCGAAGTCGTAGGCGATCTCCGCGCTGCGGTTGACGTCCGAGATCGTGTGCAGACCGATCGTTCCGACCAGCCGGTCCGTGGCCTGGTCGACGACGGCCATGCGCATCGGCGACGTCGGGTCATCGCGCAGGCAGCTGTCCAGCGTAGGCCGAAGGTCGTCGACCGAACGCAGGTTCCAGCTGGTGCGCTCGAAGACCTGCGGCAGGCGCAGGTAGTCGAACCAGGCCTCGCAATCGGCGGGTTCGATCTGCCGCAGCGCGATGCCGTCGATCCTGGCGTCGGGGAGCTGGACGATTCTCATGGCGGAAAGCCAGCGACTTCACGCGTCCGAAACGGCGGCTGCAATGCTCAGCGCGGGCGCCGGGCCCGGGCGGCGGCGGCCAGGCCGGCCAAGCCGAGCAGTGCAAGGACGCCGGTCGCCGGCTCGGGCACGGGCGCCGCGGCGAAGGTGACCGCCACCTCCTGCCCCGCGCCTTCGGGATACGGCGGCACGGACAGGTACTCCCAGGCGGTCGAACCGTCCGAGAACGGGTTGGCCCAGCTGCCGTCGGCCAGCGCATAGCCGAAGCCGTTCCAGGTCAGTTGCGGACCGGCGATCGACACCAGGTCGTCGACGGCATACGGGTCATTGCCCGGAATGGCGCTGCCTGCGGGCTCCAGCCCCGTGATCGCGACGCCGTTGCGCGCGCCGCTGATCGCGGTGATCGCGTAGAAGCCATCGGCGTCGGGCGTGTCGGTGGTGGTGAAGGTGCCGGCGGCGGAAATGCCGGCGGCGCTGTAGTCCCAGGCCCAGGTCGCGGCCTGCGCCGGCGCGACGATCGCGAGTGCGGCGAGAGTGGCGGCGACGGCGGTCAGGGCTCGGATCGAGGTCATGGGGGTTCTCCTTGGGTTTGTGGTTGGAAGCACCACGCTGGCCGCGACCTCGCCGCCAACCTCATGCCGTCAGGCCACCGCCCGGTCGCTGAGTCGTGCCAGCCAGCGATACAGGGCGGCCGCCGCCAGGATGAAGCCGATGCCGCCCAGCCACAGCCCGGCACCCGCGAAGCTGTCGCCGACCAGTGCCAGCGGTGCGTCCTTGCCGCTGAACACGGCCAACGCGGCCAGGGCCACGCCGAGCAGGCCTTCGCCGACGATCATGCCGCTGGCCAGCAGCACGCCCAGCTGCTTGCGCGTTGCCGGTCGGGGCGTCGCATCGGCGCGGCGGTCCCAGAACCAGCCGACGAAGGCCCCGATGATGACCATCAGTGTCGTTCCCATCGGCAGGTAGATGCCCAGGCCCACGGCCAGCGGCGGCAGTTGTGCGTGGCTGCCGGGCTTGCGCACGCGCTTGATGACCTCGTCGATGGCGACGATGACCACGCCCAGCAAGGCACCCTTGCCCAGCAGGCTCCAGTCCAGGTCGCCCTGCAGCACGCCCTTGGCCAGGGCCGAGATCAGCGCCGCCTGCGGGGCGGCCAGGGCCTTGGTGGCGCTCGCGCCCGGGGCGCCGGCAAAGCCGTAGGCCTTCTGCAGCAGGTCCAGCACCGGCGGGATCACGAGGGAGCCCGCGACCGTGCCGATGGCCAGCGCCACCTGCTGGCGCCACGGCGTGGCGTCGACCAGTTGGCCGGTCTTCAGGTCCTGCAAGTTGTCGTTGGCCACCGTGGCCGCGGCCACGATGACGGCCGTGACGAACAGCGTGAAGGCCACCAGCGCCTGCCCCGAGCCCGCCGGCAGCATCGGCTTGACGCCCAGTGCCACCAGCAGCGCGCCGGTGACGACGACGATGATGGCCACGCCCGAGAGCGGGCTGTTGCTCGAGCCGATCAGGCCGGCCATGTAGCCGCAGACCGCGGCCACGAAGAAGCTCATCAACGCGATGAAGGCGATGCCGCCCACCACCAGGATGCCGGTGGCAGCGCCCAGGCCGGCGCTGTTGCTCATGTCGGCCAGCAGCCAGCCGATGGGCACCAAGCAGGCGAGCGTGACGCCCGCGACCCAGCCGATCGGCAGGTCCTGTTCGGTCCGCGGCAGCGTCGCGCCCTGGCCGGCCTTGCGCACGCGCGAGGCGGCCATGGCCGAGGCCAGGCCGGCGGCCACGGGCTTGACCAGCTTGATCAGCGTCCAGACGGCGGCGACCGCGATGGCGCCGGCGCCGATGAAGCGCACCTGCTTGGCCCAGACGTGGGTCGCATACGCGGTGACGTCGGCGCTGCCGTCATAGGGCAGCAGGCTCGTCAGGTAAGGCACGGCGCCGGCCCAGGAGATCAGCACGCCCACCAGCATCGCGATGCCCACCCACAGGCCGACGAGGTGTCCCACCGCCAGCAGCGCCAGCGACAGGCCGACGTCGGCGCCCGAAGCCGCGTTGCTGCTGCGGCTCAGGCGGAAGTAGCCCACCACGTCCGCGGCGAACAGCTGCGTCGCGACGACGACCTGGAACACCGCGGAGACGATGGCGCCCCAGGTGATGGCGAGCAGGCCGGCTCGGTTCTCCGCCGCGGCACCCTCGCCGCCCGCACCCACCTTGAGCACTTCGGCGCAGGCGATGCCTTCCGGGTACGGCAGGTCGGAGGTCGTCACCAGCGCCCGGCGCAGCGGGATCGAGTAGGTCACGCCCAGCACGCCGCCCATGGCGCAGATGATGACGCAGGTGAGGTACGGGAAGCCGCTCCACCAGCCCACCATCACCAGGCCGGGCAGCACGAAGATGATCGAGGAGATCGCGCCGGCGGCCGAGGCCACCGTCTGCACGATGTTGTTCTCCTGGATGGTCACGCCGCGCGCATAGCGCAGCAGGCCCATGGAGATGACGGCCGCCGGGATCGACGTGGCGAAGGTCAGGCCGGCCTTGAGGCCGAAGTAGACGTTGGCCGCCGTGAACAGCACCGTGATCAGCAGGCCGAGCACGACGCCGCGCAGGGTCAGCTCGTTGTTGGATGGGACGACTGCTTTCAAGAGAACTCCTCGTATCAAGGCGCGCATCATCGCCCAAAGTCGGGCAGGCCGGCATAGTGACTACGCGCACGGGCACGCCGGCCAAGGCTGCGGCTCAGCCCCGACGTCCGGGAACCGATGCACGCATCGTGCCGAGGCGGTCGTACTGCCGAGCGGCGGCCGCGGCCCCTTCTGCGAGGTGGAAGCGGCGATCGACGGCACGCTGGCCCGCGCCCGCCGCAAACATCCAAGGATTGCACGGACGGGCGCTTGCTGGCGCAAAGCGGCCCGCGCGGCTGCTCAAGTTCGCAGCGTGCCGTCCGAAGACCCGGCAAGAGCACCACGCCGGGGCCCCGCCGGGCGTTCTCAGCGAGTGCAACAACAAACCTGCGTCCGAGACAGACGGCAACAACGATGGATCCGAAACAAGCCAAGCTGCAGCGCCACCGCCTGCGCATGACCTTGCTGTCGGTGGTCAATTCCTTGCTGCAGTCCATCGTCATCGGGCTGTACGCCGCCTCGGGAACCATCTCGTGGCCGATCGCCGCCTGCTTCGCG
>JBJMWF010000474.1:0-4019 GCA_045810265.1 Vitreoscilla sp.
CTGCGCGCCCGCGATCGCGCACCGCCTGCGCGCGCCCGCCGACCTGGCGCGCGAGACGCTGCTGCGCTCCTATCGCGCCGACGAGTGGACGCGCTGGTTCGCCGCCGCGCGTGTGGCGCCGCCGCTGCTGCACGGGCCGATCTTCGACTCCTCGATCACGATGGCCGAGGCGGCCGCCCAGGGCGCCGGCGTGGCGCTGTTGCCGCCGGCGCTGTTCGGTGAGGCCTTGCGCAGCGAGCGGCTCGTGCAGCCGTTCGACACCAGCGTCACGCTGGGCGGCTACTGGCTCACGCGGCTGAAGTCGCGGCCCGAGACCGAGGCCATGCGAGCGTTCGCGCAGTGGTTGCAGGCCTGCATTCGCGAAGACCAGCTCACGGATGGGCGCGTCGCGTGATCAGGGAGATCGACAAGCCGACTCCGACCATATGCACCAGCAGCCCGGTGGCCGTGGTCAGCAGCGGGAAACGCAGCGGATATGGATAGGCCGACAGCGGCAGCACGACGAAGTTCATGAAGCCGTAGATGGCGACGCCGTAGGCCAGTCCGGCGGTGACCGGCTCTTCGCACAACCAGGGCCAGCGACGTGCAGCGGCGTAGAACAGCGCGGCAGCCACGATCACGATGGCGTAATGCAGTCCCAGGCCCAGCGCGGCCACCGGCCAGCCGCCCTCGTAGGCCGCCTTGCCCAGCAGCCCGCTGGCCACGGTCTGCAGGATGCGTTCGGCTGGCACGCCTCTCCAGCCGTAGTACAGGATCGCGTAGACGATGTCGCAGGTGGCGCCGACGGCGCCGGCCAGCACGACCCGGCGCGCGGTGCGAGCCGATGCCGCGCTCACGCCGGCTCCCTCGGGGCACCGGCGGTCCCGTTGCTCAGCGCGCTGGCCAGCATGCGCGCGACCAACGAGCGCGTCTGCTCGTGCACCAGGTAGTGGGTGTGGAACACCGGCGAGGCGTCGAACTGCACCGGGCAGCGTTCGGGCGTCGTCCGCAGGCTGTCGTTCTCGGCCGCGCGGCCACCGAGGGCGGACAGCCGCTGCACCAGGCCGTCGCCCTGCTCCTCGGCGCCGCACATGTCCTCGAACAGCCAGTCCCAGGCCTTCTCCTCCAGGCCCGAGCCGGGGCCCCAGTGCGAGCCGACCAGCCACATGCCCTCGGGCAGTTCGGTGGCGGGACGGCCACGCATCATGCGCCGCACGCCGGCGGGCTCGACGTCGTGGAAGCCGGGCGGCACGTCGTAGGCCAGCCCGCGCTCGAGGTTGACGAGCTCGGCCAGCGTGTCGCGATTCATCCACGGCGCTCCGAGATGGCGCAGGCCGCCGACCGCCGCCGCCAGGCCGTGCCAGCGGCGGCCCACGCGCTCGAACACCTGCGTGCCCAGGTGCGGGCTGCCCAGCGTGACGGCCGCGAAGGTCCAGCCCTGCCGGCCGAAGGCCTTGCGCAACGCCGGCAGCGCGAAGCGGGCGACGTTGCCGCCGCGCGAATGGGCGATCAGCACGATGTGGCGCTGCGCGTCGGCCGGACTGTCGGCGATGCACTGCCGGCGAACGGCCGCGACCAGGTGCGACACGTTCTGTGCGATACCCAGGAAGGTATCGTGCTCGAAACGCCAGGTGGCGCGCTCGTCCAGTGTCGGCAAGCCGGGCCACAGGTGCGCGGCGCTGGGCGGCGGCGGCGGCGCGCTGGACAGCGCCGCGGTGTCGAACGCCGCCGCCGTGGCCGCCAGCGACAGCTCGCGCGCCATCGGGCTCGCAGCGGGCACGGGCGGCCGGCCCGGCTCGATGCGGATGCCGACCGCGCCCGGCGTTGGCGGCTGCCCGGCCTCGATGGCCTTGGCGACCGCGCGGGCCTTGGTATTGAGCGCCGCCTCGTAGCCGCTGCGCGCGGAGCTCAGGCCGCCATGGATCACGATGACCTGCGCCTGCGTGCGCAGCGACGGCGAGCGCGTCGCGATGTGGCTGGCCGGCCGCAGCGCGGCGCCCAGCCGGGCCTCGCGATCCAGCGCATGCACGTCGGCCGGCACGCCCAGTTGCTCGGCCCACCATGCCTCGTCGCCCTTCAGCCGCGATGCGAAGGTCGGGTCGCGATCACGCTGCGAGGGCGTGCCGATGCGTCCGAGCAGCTTGTGCCACCACAGCGTGGCCGACTGGTGCCAGCGCTCGCTGCGCGTCAGCTCGCGCTCGAAGCGCAGTACCGGCACCGCCACCAGCCAGCCCACCCCGGGGTGCACCGTCAGCACGACGTCGGGATCGGCCTGGCGATCGGGCATGGGCGTGTCGACCGCGCGGCCGTTGCGCAGCGTCATCAGCGGCAACGACGGGCTGCCCGCGTCGCCGCGCTGCGCACAGGCGTGGCGCGCAGCCGCCTGCGGATGCACGGCGCCGCGCACGCCCCAGTAGGCGCGCGTCTCGACGTCCAGCGTGACATGCACGGTGTGGTGCAGCCAGGCGCCCGGCATGTTGCGGGCGATCAGCCCGGCCAGGCCTTCGCGCGTGGCGGCCAGCGGCAGGATGATGCGATACGGCTTGCGATCGCGCACCGCCAGCGGCCAGGCCCACCACAGCGGCAGGTGGACGTCCAGGCGGCGATGCTCCGAGCGCCGGTCGCTCATCGCCGCCTCGTCGCCGACCGACGGCTGCCAGTGGCGGGGATGGTCGGTGCCCGGCAGTCCGCCCCAGGCGGCACTGAGATCGGCCTCGTGCGCCAGCAACTGCGCGATGCGCAACGCCGCGTCCTCCTGGCCGGGGCCCAGCAGGCCGCGGCCCTTCTCATTGAAATGGTCGAGCACGGCGCGCGCCGACAGCGGCCCGTCGATGCGCATCGCGCGGGGGGTCGTGTCGGGCACGGTGCTCATGGGGACCTCATCTCTGTCCGAGCTTGAACGCGATCATCGCGCGCAGCTTGGTGGGAACGACCGGCTTGAGCAGCAGGTGGAAGTCGTGGGCCTGGGCCTCGCCTTCCTGGTTGGACATCAGGCTGCCGGTGACGATCACCGCCGGCAGCGACTTGCCGAACGCGCCGCGCATCGCCTCGATCACCTCGAGCCCGGTGTGGCCGCTCTCGAGACGGAAGTCGACGATCAGCAGGTCGGGCCGGATCAACTTGCCGGCCGCGGCCGCGGTGGCCCAGTCGGCGGCGGCGCCGTAGCTGTCGAAGGCGACGACATCGGCACCCCAGCTCTTGAGCAGCACCTGCAGGCCGCCCAGCACCGAGGGGTCGTCCTCGACGATCACGATCAGCCGGCGATCCAGCGTCAGCCCGATGGCCGCGCTGCGCGGCAGCGACGGCTCGCTGGGCTTGGGCCGATGGCCCAGCGGGATCTCGATGGAGAACATGGTGCCGCGGCCAGCCACCGAGCGCAGGCGCAGCGGCGCGTCGAGCACGCGCGCCAGTCGCCGCACGATCGCCAGGCCCAGGCCAAGCCCCTTGCGCTGCGTCGGATCCAGCGGCGGCGCATCGTTGGAGACCTGGTAGAACTCCTCGAAGATGCGTTCCTGCTCGTGCGGCCGGATACCCATTCCTGTATCCCAGACCTCGAAGCGCAGCTTGTCGCCGCGCTGGCGCGCCGCCACCACGACGCCGCCGTCGTTGGTGTAGCGGATCGCGTTGGACAGCAGGTTGCGCACCACGCGATCGAGCAGCAACGGGTCGGCGTAGCCATAGTGCTTGCTGCCGTGAAAACGCAGCGCCAGGCCCTTCTCGAACGCGGTCGGCTCGTAGTGCAGCTTCAGGCGCGCGAACATCGCCTCGACGCTGAAGTTCTCGGGATGCGCCTCGACGCCGCCGGTGTCGATCTTGGTGATGTCCAGCAGCTCGGAGAACAGACCCTCGAGCGCGTCGACCGAGCTGTTGATGCTGTTGACCAGATGGGCCACCTCCGCGTCGGCGCCGACGCGGTGGCGCAGCGCCTCGGCGAACAGGCCCAGCGCATGCAGCGGCTGGCGCAGGTCGTGGCTGGCGGCGGCGAAGAACTGCGTCTTGGCGCGGTTGGCGGTCTCGGCCTCGCGGCGCGCCTGGTCGGC
>JBJMWF010000475.1:0-7598 GCA_045810265.1 Vitreoscilla sp.
ACGAGCTGCGCACCTTCACGGCCCGCGTGCAGTCCTCCAGCGGCGTCGCCGACACGCTGCTGGTGGGCGACTTCAATGCGTACGCGCAGGAAGACCCGGTCTACCAGCTGACCAGCAACGGCTTCGTCGACCAGATCGCCCGCTACCTGGACAAGCCGGCCGCCAACTCGTTCGGCTACTCCTATGTGTTCAACGGCAGCTCAGGCCGCCTGGACCACGCGATCAGCAACAGCACCCTGTCGCCCAAGGTGACCGGCGCGACCGAGTGGCACATCAACGCCGACGAGCCGCTGGTGCTCGACTACAACCTGGAGTTCAAGCAGCCCGCCTGCCCGACCTGCGGCCCCGACTACACCACCGACTCGCCCTACCGCGCGTCCGACCATGACCCGATCGTCGTCGGCCTGAGCCTGGTGCATGCGATCAACGGCGGCTCCGGCAACGACACGCTCGTCGGCAGCGCCGGCGACGACGTCATCACGGGCGGTGTCGGCGCCGACCGCCTCACCGGCAACGGCGGGCGCGACGTCTTCGTCTACACCTCGATGCGTGACGCGGCCGACACGATCACCGACTTCACGCCCAACGACGACCGGCTCGACCTGAGCGCGCTGCTGAGCGGCATCGGCGCGAATCCGGCCACGGCCGTGGCCAATGGCGTGGTGCAGTGGACGCAGTCCGGCGCCAACACGGTCGTGCTGATCGACACCGACGGCAAAGCGGGTCCGGCGGTGCCCCGCGTGCTCGTCACGCTGCTCGGTGTCAACGCCTCGAGCATCGATCCGGTGCGCGATCTCGGCCTCGGCGCGCCTGCCGTCGTCGCCTCGGCGCTCAAGGCCTCGGCCAAGGCGGCCGCGCTGCGCACTGCCATCAAAACCAAGTGAGTTCCTCCATGAAGCAAACACTCTCCCCCGTGCTGTCGGCCATCGCGCTGGCACTGGCCGCCGGTTCCGCCCACGCGCAGATCGTGAACGGCCAGTTCACCGGCCTGGCCGGCTGGGCCACCGCCGGCGACGCCGCGTCCGTGTCCGTCGGCGGCAATCATCTGGTGTTGACCAACGCCTGGTCCGACGGCTCGGACGACGGCGATGGCGTCAACCGCAATGTCTCGGGCAGCAACCCCTGGCCCGCTGGCGGCGGCGCGGGCAGCCTGGAGCAGTTCATCGGCGTCGCGGGCGGCGCGTTCGACCCGGACCCCGCCAGTTTCGTCCAGGCCATCGAAGGCTCGGCCGCGCTGCAGACCTTCAGTGCGGCCGCCGGCAGCCGCCTGTCGTTCCGATGGGACCTGGTCACGACCCAGGTGGACGGCGATGCCACGCTGGCCGACGCCGCCTTCGTGGTGATCGACGGACAGGTGACCCTGCTGGCGAACACGCTGGCGGCCGGCAGCGCCCTCGGCGGCGGCGACTACGCCTCCGAGACCGGCTGGGCCGGCTGGTCGACGACGCTGGCCGGCTCGGGCACGCACACGATCGCCTTCGGCGTGGTGGACGTCGGCTCGGCGGCCAACACCTCGGCGCTGAACGTGACGGACGTGAGCCTCAGCGCCGTTCCCGAAGCACCGGTGCTCGCGATGTTCGGCGCCGGCCTGGGCTTGCTGGCACTGTGTCGCCGCCGGGCGCGCAGCTAAGCCGCCGCCTTTCGGTCGCCGCTGTCAACCCCCCGCTTGTCCGGCGCGCTCCGACACGTTTTCCACAGCGTCTGGGGACAAGCCTGTGGAAAACGGTTTGTCACCGTCATGAGAGCCGCCAAATGCGGTGCTTTGCGCTGGATTGCCCACGCACGAGGCACTGTCACGGATTTGCCATGATTGTCATGTGACAGCCTCGTTGCGCCGTGCGGCGTGCCCCAGGGCTGTGCGCATTGCGGCCACCCTTGAATCATCCGCTTACAC
Source organism: Vitreoscilla sp. (assembly GCA_045810265.1). Taxonomy (GTDB): domain Bacteria; phylum Pseudomonadota; class Gammaproteobacteria; order Burkholderiales; family Burkholderiaceae_C; genus Scleromatobacter. The sequence goes on from JBJMWF010000475.1 coordinate 1,895, forward strand.
ATGCGCGACGCGTTCAAACCCTGACCTTGCGAAAGGTGAGGTTGATGCGGTGGTTGCCGGCAAACAGGTGTTGGCCGTCCTTCAGCGCCAGCACGCCGTGGAAGCGCAGCCGCGAGGGGCCGCCCCACACCACCACGTCGCCATGCTGCAGCGGCAGGCGGCGCGCCTTGTCGGCGCGCTCGTCGCCGCCCCACAGGAAAATGGCCGGCAGTCCGAGCGACACCGACACGATGGGCGCGCGCAAGTCCTTCTCGTCGCGATCCTGGTGCATCGAGAGCCGCGCGCCGGGCTCGTAGCGGTTGATCAGGCAGGCGTCAGGGGCGAAAGCAGGATAACCGGCGCGTGCAGCGGCGTCGGCGGCCAGCCCCCGGAACGACTCGGGCATGTCGGGCCAGCGTTCGCCCGAGTCGGGGTCGACCGGATCGTAGCGGTAGCCGCGGCGATCCGACACCCAGCCCAGCTCGCCGCAGTTGGTCATCGCCACCGACATGCGAAAGCCGCCTGGCGTGATCAGGTGGCGAAACGGCGCCGCCGCCGTGACGCGTTCGAGGTCCAGCTTCAGCGCCGCCTCGCGCGCGGTCGCGAACCCGCGCAGCACCACGGCGCCGGGCGCCAGGATCTCGTCCTCGAGCGCGGGCGCATCGGCGGCGAACAGGTCGGACGTCATCACCCTAGCACGACCCAGGTCGGCGCGTGGTCGCTCGCCTTTTCCTTGCCACGCTGTTCGCGATCGACGTTGGCGTCGACCAGGTGTCCGGCCAGATCGGGCGAGAGCAGCAGGTGGTCGATGCGCAGGCCGGCGTTGCGCGCCCAGCGATTGCGCAGGTAATCCCAGAAGGTGTAGATGCGCTCGTCGGGATGCCTGGCGCGGATCGCGTCCGTCCAGCCCTGCTTCAACAGCGCGGCGTAGGCGGCCCGGCTCTCCGGTTGCAGCAGCGCGTCGTTCAGCCAGGAGCGGGTGTCGTAGATGTCGAAGTCGGTGGGCACCACGTTGTAGTCGCCGGCCAGCACCACTGGGCGCTGCTCCTTGAGCAGTCGCTGGGCGTGCTGGTTGAAGCGTTCGAACCAGGCGAGCTTGTAGTCGAACTTCGGCCCGGGCTGCGGGTTGCCGTTGGGCAGGTAGAGCGACGCGACGATCACGCCGTCGATCTCGGCCTCGATGTAGCGGCTGTGGGTGTCGTCGATGCCGCCGGGCAGCGTGCGCAGCCGTTCGACCGGGGTGGCGTCGCGCGCCAGGATGGCCACGCCGTTGTACGCCTTCTGCCCCGACCAGATCGCGCCGTAGCCGGCGGCCTGGATCGCCTCCAGCGGGAAGGTCTCGTTGGAGGTCTTGATCTCCTGCAGGCAGGCGACGTCGGGCTGCGACTCCTCCAGCCATTCGAGCAGCCGCGGCAGGCGGCCGTTGATGCCGTTGACGTTGTAGGTGGCGATCTTCATGGCACGGCGCGAGCATTCGACATGCCCGCGCCGGCGGGCGCCGCGCGCAGCGCCGCGAGCGTGCCGGTGGCCACGAGCACGCAGGTGCGCACGACGTCGCGCCGCGGCAGCCGGTAGCCGCCGGTCATCCACATCTTGGCCACCTGCAAGGCCGCGCCGACCAGCGCTCGGCCCAGCAGTTCGCGCCGCGCCCTGGACAACTTCAGGCTGGGGTCCGTGGCTGCCAGCGGCGCGATCGTCAGCGCGGCCATGGCGCGCGCGGACTCCTCGTACAGCGCATCCATCTGCGGGCTCACGCCCAGCACCTCCACCAGCAGGATGCGCGCGAAGCGCGCGTCGCGCACGGTCTCGAACCACAGCTCGTAGGCGGCCGTCACCTGGCGTTCGATGGCCGCGGCGTCGCCGCGCCAGTCCTCGGAGGTGAACGACTCCTGCGTCAGGCGCGTGGCGAAGCCATCCCTCACGAAGCAGTACACCGCCGCGAGCAAGGCCTCCAGCGTGGGAAACGATTCGTAGAAGTAGCGGTCGGTGAGCCCGGCCGCCGCGCACACGCCGCGCACGGTGGCGCCGCGAAAGCCCTGCGTGCCGAACAGCTCGATGCCGGCCTCGATGAAGCGCGCGCGGCGCGCCGCGACACGCTCCTCCATCGCGAGTCCGCCGTACGGACGCGCGGCCTGCGGGACGGTTTTCGCGGAGGCGGGCATCCCCCTATTTGACACGAAAGGACGTGCCGCCTACGATTCCATGGATATCTGACGACGAGCGTCGTCACTTTTGCGACACGACGACGAGATGGAGACCGAATGGCCGGCATGAAACCCTGGACGCTGCGCGGCGGCGTCGCCGTGATCACCGGTGCCGCGAGCGGCATCGGCGCGGCGCTGGCCGTCGAGCTCGCACGGCGCGGCATGAGCCTGGCCCTGGTCGACCTGAACGATGCCGGCCTGGAAGCGACTGCCACCCAGGCGCGCGCCGCCAGCGCCACCGTGAGCACGCACACGATGGACGTCGCCGACCACGCCGCGGTCGCCGCGCTGCCGGCCGCGGTGATGGCCGTGCATGGGCGCGTCAGCGTGCTGGTCAACAACGCGGGCGTGGCGCTCGGCGGACTGTTCGAGCAGGTCGACGCCGAGGACTTCGACTGGCTGATGGCCATCAACTTCGGCGCCACCGTGCGCCTGACGCGCGCCTTCCTGCCCGTGCTCGCGCGCGAGCCGGCCGCGCAGGTGGTCAACGTCTCGAGCATCTTCGGCATCATCGCGCCGCCGGCGCAGACGGCCTATGCCGCGTCCAAGTTCGCGGTGCGCGGCTTCTCCGAATCGCTGCGCCACGAGCTCCAGATGAACGGCTCGCCGGTGGGCGTGACCATCGTGCATCCGGGCGGCGTGCGCACCGCCATCTCCGAGAACGCGCGCCTGGCCAAGGGCCTGGACGCCGCGGACGTGCAGCGCGAGCGCGCCAACTGGCGCCGCCTGCTCGCGCTGGCACCCGAGAAGGCCGCCGAGACGATCGCCATCGCCATCGAGCGCCGCGACGCCCGCGTGCTGGTGGGCCAGGACGCGAAGGCCGCGGCCTTCGTGCAGCGCCTGTTCCCGGTCTCGTACTGGAAGCACGTCGCGCGCGACATCGCGCGCCGCGTCCAGCGCAAAGCGGCCTGAGGGGAGACCGCCATGGCCAGCTGGCAAGCCCGCATCGCCCGCCGCCTCGTACGCAAGCGCGTGCGCCCCGCCCTGGGCGACATGAGCGACCTGATGGCCGTGCGCAAGGTCATGGCCAACGCAATGCCGCCGCTCAAGGGCGTCACCTACAAGCGCGACACCCTGGGCGGCGTGCCCGGCGAGTGGGTCGAGCGCGCGGGCACCGCGGACATCGCCGCCAGCCCGCGGCCGACGCTGATGTACGTGCACGGCGGCGGCTTCGTCGGCTGCTCGCCGCGCACCCACCGGCCGATCACCTCGGCGTTCGCGCTGCAGGGCTTTCGCGTGTTCGCGCCCGACTACCGCCTCGCGCCCGAGCACCCGTTCCCGGCCCCGCTGGACGACGTCGCCGCGGCGTGGCGCGCGTTGCGCTCGCTGCACGAGGCCGACTCGCCCCGGCAACGCCTTGTGCTGGCCGGCGAAAGCGCCGGCGGCAACCTCTCGCTCGCGCTGATGCTGGTGCTGCGCGACGCGGGCGAGCGCCTGCCCGACGCGGCCGCACTGTTCTCGCCCGCCACCGACCTGAGCGGCGGCAGCCCGTCCATCATCGGCAACAGCGAGCGCGACGCGATGTTCCACGGGCCGTCGTTGGCCAATCTTGGCAAGGCCTACCTGGGCACCAGCGGCGACCCGACGAACCCGCTCGCCTCGCCCTTGTTCGGCGACCTGCACGGCCTGCCGCCCTTGCTGTTCCACGTCGCCTGCGAGGAGGTGCTGCGCGACGACGGCCTGCGCTTCGCCGACAAGGCGCGTGCCGCCGGGGTGCACGTCGAGACCAGTGCCTGGCCCGTGGTGCCGCATGCGTGGCAGCTGCTGGCCAGGCTGCCCGAGGCGCGGCGCTCGATCGCGCGCGCGAGCGAATTCCTCAAGTCGGCGACACCCGACGCCATCGAGCACCTGGACACCCTCATCATCGGCGCCGGCCTGTCTGGCATCGGCGCCGCCGTGCACCTGCAGAACGACTTTCCCGGCCGCCGCTTCGCGATCCTGGAGAGCCGCGATGCGATCGGCGGCACCTGGGACCTGTTCCGCTACCCCGGCGTGCGCTCCGATTCGGACATGTACACCCTGGGGTATGCGTTCAAGCCCTGGACCGACTCGAAGTCGCTCGCCGACGGCCCGGCGATCCGCAACTACATCGTCGAGACCGCGGTGGAGCACGGCCTGGATCGCCAGATCCGTTTTGGCCACAAGGTGGTGCGGGCCGACTGGTCGTCGGCCGATGCGCGCTGGACGCTGGAGATCGAGCATGCCGACCAGCCGCGCTCGCGCATCAGCTGCAACTTCCTGCTCGCCTGCAGCGGCTACTACCGCTACGCCGAAGGCCACGCACCCGAGTTCCCCGGAGCGGCCGATTTCCGCGGCCGCCTGGTGCACCCGCAATTCTGGCCGGACGATCTGGACTACGCCGGCAAGCGCGTCGTCGTCATCGGCAGCGGCGCGACGGCCATCACGCTGGTGCCCGAGATGGCCCGCACCGCCGCCCACGTCACGATGCTGCAACGCTCGCCCAGCTACGTGCTGTCGCTGCCGGCGCGCGACGTCGTCGCCGACGCGCTGCGCCGCCGCCTGCCGCGCATGCTCGCCTACCGCCTCACGCGCACCAAGAACATCGGCGTGGCGATGCTGTTCTTCAAGCTCTCGCGGCGCTGGCCGGCCAAGGTGCGCAAGAACCTGATCGGGATGGTGCGCCAGGCACTCGGGCCGGCGCACGACGTCGACACCCACTTCACGCCGCGCTACCACCCGTGGGACCAGCGCGTGTGCTTCGTGCCCGACGGCGACCTGTTCGAGGCGATCAAGAGCGGCCAGGCCGAGGTCGTGACCGACCGGATCGACACGTTCACGCCCACCGGCATCCGCCTGCAGTCGGGCCGCGAACTTCCCGCCGACATCGTGGTCTCGGCCACCGGCCTGACGCTGAGCCTGCTGGGCGACGTCGCCTTCGCGATCGACGGCCACGCGGTCGACTTCTCCAGGACGCTGGGCTACAAGGGCATGATGTTCAGCGGCGTGCCCAACCTGATCTACACCTTCGGCTACACCAACGCGTCGTGGACACTGAAGGCCGATCTGACCGCCAACTATGCGTCGCGCCTGTTCGCCTACATGGACAAGCACGGCCTGGCCAGCGCGACGCCGGTCAGCACACCCGGCATGCAGACGCGGCCCTTCCTCGACTTCTCGTCCGGCTACGTGCAGCGCGCCACCGGCTTCATGCCCAAGCAGGGCGCGAAAGCGCCCTGGCGGCTGTACCAGAACTATCTGCTGGACCTGCTGACCCTGCGCTATTCGCGCATTGCCGATGGCACGCTGCAGTTCGGCAAGGGCAAGCTCTAGTCCGTGCAGGTCATCGGCTTGGTGGTGTCGGCCTTGTCGTGGTCGACGAACCGCATTGGCCCCGCCGCTGCACGGCCTTGCCGCCTGGGTTGCAATGGCGTCCTCGCGTCGCTGCCGGAGTGTCCATGCCTGCCCTGTTCCAGCCCTTGAAGATCGGCTCGCTCGAGCTGGAGAACCGCATCGTGGTCGCGCCGATGTGCCAGTACTCGGCCGTCGAGGGCAGCGCCGCC
>JBJMWF010000476.1:0-5265 GCA_045810265.1 Vitreoscilla sp.
GCCGCTTTCGGTACCCCGCGCGGCGGCCGGCGGACGGTGCCGATGCGGGTGCCCTCGTGCGGGTGGCGCGGCGTGCCCAGACGAACGATGCGAATGCTCATGACGAGGGCCCGGCTGCGGCCATCACGCGGCGCGCGACGATTCCAGTTCGACGATGCGTGCAGACACTTCCCGGCCCGTGACCTGCATCAAGGCCACCGACACCGGCAGCTTGAAACGCACCGGCCCGGCGCTGCCGGGATTGACGTAGAGGACGCCGCTGCGGCGTTCGATCCGGGGGCGGTGGGAATGGCCCGTGACGACCACGTCCACGCCGGCGGCCGTCGGGTCGATGGCCAGGTCGGCGAGGTCATGCAATACGTGCAGCGTGACCTCGCCGAAGCGCAACTGCTCGGCGCCGGCGATGCGCCGGGCCCAGGGCGCGCGGTCGTTGTTGCCGCGCACGGCGGTCACCGGCGCGATGGTGGACAGCGGCTCGAGGACGCCCTCGCCGATGTCGCCGGCGTGGACGATGAAGTCGCTGCCGCGCAGCACGTCCACGGCCTCGGCGCGCAGCAGGCCGTGGGTATCCGAGATCAGTCCGATTCGAATCATGGTCGTCAAGGGATCAAACGGCGTGCCGGGATGATGGTTGGCGACGCACCTGGTGCTCGGCGACGGGCATGACTTCACTCCTGCGCGGCACGCCGCAAGGTCTCCATCACCGGTCGAGCGAGCACCTCGTGCAGGCTCCACCACCCGGCCGCGAGTGCCAGCGCCCCGCCGCTGGCCGCCCCGGCGAACGGCACCCACCACGGCGGGTTCCAGTGGAATTCGAAGACCCAGTGGGCCAGCCCCCATCCCACCGCCACCGCCGCGCTGGCCGCCAGCAGCCCGGCGAGCGCGCCCACGCCCAGCAGCTCGACCCGTTGCACCCGACCGAGCAGCGAGCCGGAAGCGCCCACGGCGCGCATCACCGCGAACTCGCGGGCGCGCGCCTCACGCGTGGCCGACACCGTCGCGACCAGCACCACCAGCCCGGCGACCAGGGCGAATCCGAACAGCAGTTCCACCGCACGGATCACCTGGTCGAGCACGCCCTGCACCTGCGCGATGGTGGCCGAGACGTCGATGGCGGTGACGTTGGGGAATTGCGCGGCCAGCCGGTTGTCGAACGTCGAGGTTGCCGCGGCCGGCGCCTTGAACGCGCTGATGTAGCTCAGCGGCAGGTCGCCCATGCTGGCACGCGGGAACATCACGAAGAAGTTGACCCGCATCGAGCCCCAGTCGACCTTGCGCAGCGTGGTGATGTGGCCCGACACCATCTGGCCGCCGACGTCGAACACCATCTTGTCGCCCAGCTTCAGGCCCAGCGTCTTGGCCAGGCCTTCTTCGACACTGACGCCATCCGCCTCGTCGGGCGTCCACTGGCCGGCGACGATCCTGGCCTGCGGCGGCTTGTCGCGCATGTGGCTCAGGTTGAGCTCGCGCTGGATCATGTTGGAGGCGTCGGAGCCGGACGCGTAGCGCTTGCCGATCGGCTCGTCGTTGATGGTGACGAGGCGGCCGCGGATCATCGGGAACCAGTCGTCATCGTGCACGCCTGCCGTCTTGAGCATCTCACGCCAGGCCTGCGCCTGGTCGGGCTGGATGTTGATGACGAAGCGATCGGGCGCGTCGGGCGGCGTGGCGGCACGCCAGCTGTCGATGAGGTCGGTGCGCAGCAGGATCAGCACCCACAAGGCCATCAGCCCGATGGCCATGGACGACACCTGCAGCACGGCGAACGCCGGCCGCGCCGCGATCGCCCGCGTGGCCAGCACCAGCCAGCGCGGCGCGCGCGCCTCCGGCACGAAGCGCCGCAAGGCCCGCACCGCCAGCCAGGCGACCAAGGCGAACAACAACGCGGCGCCGGCGAAGCCGCCGACGCTGATCAGGCCGAGCCTGATGTCGCGCGCAGCGACGATCATCAGCGCGGCGAAGCCGAGAAACGCGCCTGCGAGCACGCCCAGGCTGGCCACCTTCGGCGTGCCGACGTCACGCCGCAGCACCCGCAACGGTGGCACGCGCGCCAGTTGCAGCACCGGCGGCAGGCCGAAGCCGAGCAGCAGCGTCAGGCCGACGCCCAGGCCCAGCAGCGCAGGCATCGGGCCGGGCCAGGGCAGGCCATTGGGCAGCCAGCCGGTGAGCAGCGCGACGAAGCCCAGGTGCAGCACGAAGCCCAGGCCCAGGCCGACGAGGCTGGCGAACAACCCCAGGCCGAAGAACTCGATCGCGTGGACGGCCGCGATCCGGTTCTGTGTCTGGCCCAGCACGCGCAGCATCGCGCAGTCGTCCAGATGGCGTTGGGCGAAATCGCGCGCCGCGACGGCCACGGCCACCGCCGACAACAACGCCGTCAACAGCGCCACCAGGCTGAGGAACTGCTGCGCGCGATCCACCGTCTGCGTCATCTCGGGACGGCCGGAGGCGAGGTTCTCCACGTGCATGCCGCGCAGTCCCTCGGACTTGATCTTCGCCTTGGCCCAGTCGGCGTAGGCGGCCGCCAGTTTCTCGTCGCCGCCCGGGGCGCCGACGGCCAGGCGCCAGGTGATGCGGCTCGAAGGCTGCACCAGGCCGGTGGCGGCGAGGTCGGCCGCGTTGAGCATCACGCGCGGAGCCAGGGCGGAGAAGCCGGTGCCGCGGTCCGGCTCGATCGCGATCAGCCCGGCGATGCGCAGCGTGGCATCACCCAGCTCGAGCCCGTCGCCCACCTTGAGCCCGAGCGCATTGGCCAGCGCCGGGTCGACCCAGACGGTGCCGGCGGCCGGCGCCTGCTTGAGCGACTGGAGCGGCGCTGCCTCGCCAAACTTGACGGCGATGTCGCCTCGCAAGGGATAGGCAGCATCGACCGCCTTGACGGCCGCGAGCTTGGCCGCCCCGCCCTGCGCCGCGCCGGCGCGGGCCATGCTCGGGAAGTTGGTGGCCTGGCCGACGACGAAGCCGCGCCGCAAGGCCTCCTGGGTGAACGCCGGCGCCAGCGGCTTGTCGCCGACCACGATGGCGTCGCCGCCCAGCAGTTGTGCCGCGTCTCGAACCAGGCCGGAACGCATGCGATCGGCAAAGAAGCCGACGGCCGTCAGCGCGCCCACCGCCAGGACCACCGCCCACAGCAGCAGCCGCAGCTCGCCGGCGATGAAATCGCGCCAGACCTGGCGGCCGGCCAGCCGCCAGACGGAGGCCTGCGGTCGCTTCGCGGGGGTCAGGGTCGGACTCGTGTTCGTCATGGCCGCAACGGTACACCGAAGCCGCGACGAGCGCCCGGCGCGGAACGCCCGGTTCCGGCACTGGAATGTCGCGTCCAGCCCAAGAGGCGACCGGTCAATGCCGTTGAATTGCGTCGGCAATGCCTTCGAACGGCGGCCCGTGGAGCGGGTGCTTCAATGGGCCATGGACACCCGTTACGCACCTGTCTTCCTCTCGCACGGCTCACCGATGACGGCGCTGGACGCCGGGCCTGCCGGCACGTTCTGGCGCCAGCTGGGCCGCGCCATCGACGCCCGCGTGGCGGCCGGTGGCACGCCGCCGAGCGCCATCGTCGCCCTGTCCGCGCACACGCTCGCGCGCCGCGCCGTCACGCTCGCCGGCGCACGCCACGCGGCCGTGCACGACTTCGGCGGCTTCCCGCAGGCGCTCTACGAACTGCGCTATGACGTCGCGGGCGCGCCGACGCTCGCGCCGCACGTGGAGCAATTGCTGCAATGGGCCGGCATCGAGGTCGAGCACGCCGACGCCGGCGGGCTCGATCACGGCATCTGGGTGCCGCTGCGCGACATCCGCCCGCACGCCGACGTCCCGGTGCTGCCCGTGGCCTTCCCGCCCGACCGCACGCCCGAGCAGCTGTTCGAACTCGGCGCCGCCCTGCGGCCGCTGGTCGACGAGGGCGCATGGATCGTGGGCACCGGCTCCATCACCCACAACCTGCGCCTGGGCCTGCCGCGCGCCGTGCCGGTGGCCGAGATTCCGGCCAGCGCCGCCTTCCGCGGCTGGTTCGCCGATCGCTCGGCCGCGCGCGACTGGCCCTCGCTGTGGCACTACCGCACGCTGGCGCCCGAGGCGGCGTTCATGCATCCGACCGACGAGCACCTGCTGCCCTGGTTCATCACGGCGGGCGCGGGCGGGATCGAGCACGCGCCGATCCGCCTGCACGCGAGCGTCGCCGGCGGCCACCTGGGCATGGACGCCTATGCGTTCGGCGCCGAAGCGCAAGCCCTCGCGGACCAGGTCGAGGCCGCCGCCGCGGCCTGACCGACGGGCCTGTTCGAGGTCCGGCGGGTACGATGCAGGTCTTTCCGCATCGCGTCTGCCTGCCTTGTCCATGCTGGGTATCGCCCCACTCGCCCGCTACGAGATCACCACGGCGCGCCTGCGCCTGGTCGCCGGCGATGTCGGCCTGGCGCCGGCCGTCTGCGAGTTCCAGCGCCGCAACCGCGCGCATTTCGCGCGCTGGGATCCGCCCACCGTCGATTCGTTCTACACGCTCGAGGCTCAGTCCGCACGCGTGGCCCTGGGCGTCACCGCGTTCCAGAACGACACCGCCTACCGCTGGTGGCTGATCGACGCTACCCGCTGCGGCGGCGCCCGCCTGCCGTCGTCGGACGTCGAGGTGATCGGCAGCCTGCACTTCAGCCAGGTCTCGCGCGGCGCGTTCCAGAGCGCCATGCTGGGCTACGCGCTGGACGAGGCGCACGTGGGCCAGGGCCTGATGAGCGAGGCCATCGCCGCCGGCCTGGAGGAAGTGTTCTCGCCGCGCGTGAACCTGCACCGCGTGCAGGCCGCCTACCGACCCGAGAACGTGCGCAGCGCGCGCGTGCTGGAGCGGCTGGGCTTCCACAAGGAAGGCCTGGCGCCGGACTACCTGTACATCGATGGGGCCTGGCGCGACCACGTCGTCACGTCGCTGCGCAATCCGGCCTTCGTCGCGCCGGACGGCTGGTAGCCCATCCGCCTCAGAGGCGGAAGCTGGCGACGGTCTTGGCCAGCGCGTCGGCCTGCACGCGCAGGCTCTCGGCCGCGGCAGCCGACTCCTCGACCAGCGCCGCATTCTGCTGCGTGACCTGGTCGAGCTGCGTCACGGCGTCGCCGATCTGGCCGATGCCGCGCGATTGTTCGCCGCTGGCATTGCTGATCTCGCCGATCAAGGTGCTCACGCGCCGCACCTGGTCGACGATGTCGCCCATCGTGCGGCCCGCGTCGCCCACCAGGCGGGTGCCGTTCTCCACCTTGCCGACGCTTTCGCCGATCAGC
>JBJMWF010000477.1:0-19068 GCA_045810265.1 Vitreoscilla sp.
CTGGGCCTGGCGCGCCGATCATGGCAGCGCGGCGACCGGCTGGACCGTCAACACCGGCGACACCGGCCTGCTGGTCAACGGCGCCAACGTGCTGGCGACGGGCCTGTTCGTGGAGCACTACCAGAAGTACCAGGTGCTGTGGAACGGAGAGAACGGCAAGACGATCTTCTTCCAGAACGAGATGCCCTACGACGTGCCCAGCCAGGCCGCCTGGACCAGCGGCAACGGCAACGGCTGGGCGGCGTACAAGGTCGGCGCCGGCGTCAAGACCCACGAGGCCTGGGGCCTGGGCAGCTACTGCTTCTTCAACATTGGCGGCACCAACACCAACATCAACGCCGCGCGCGGCTTCGAGGTGCCGGATGTCGCGGGTGTGAGGCTGCACGACATCCTCACCGTCTCCCTGGGCGGCAACGGCAGCATCAGCCATGTCGTCAACAACACGGGCGGCATCGCGCAGGGAACATCGACCACGCCAGTGGACCTCGTCAACTATCCATAGACTGCAGCGGACACATCTCGGAAGCGCTGAATGGTCGTCCAGCCGGCCGGGCAAACCGGCTTCCAGACGCGTCTTCCGGAATGTGCATAATGGGTTTCATGCCCGTGGAACAAGACCGCGCACTCTCAAGCAAAAAGCCGCCCAGGTTCCTGTGCGGCTTTTTTGTTTTCCATTCCCCCACCACCGCGACTCGTACGCACCCTCATGCCACTTCCGAAGCCTCCCGCCACTCGCGCAGCTCTTCTGTCGGCTGCTGACTACGAATCGCAATCGGCTCCCAAGACGAGCCGCCGCAGCCAGAAGGCCGCGGAACCGAAGTCGAAGCTGCTGGACCTTCACGATGACCGTTCGGAGACGGCCGTCGCCAAGGCGGCGCCCAAGCCCTCGCCCGCGCCCGGCATCGCGGCCCGCGGGCCCTCGACCGGCGGTGGCCTGCCGGTGAAGGCCCCTGCCGCGTACCCGATCACGCCGGCGCCCGCGGCCAGGCCCAAGACCAGCCTCGGCGGTGCCCGCAAGCGCGCCCGCTCGGGCGGTCCATCCAAGCTGTTCGTGCTCGACACCAACGTGCTGCTGCACGATCCGACCTCGCTGTTCCGCTTCGAGGAGCACGACGTCTACCTGCCGATGATCACGCTGGAGGAGCTGGACAACCACAAGAAGGGCATGACCGAGGTCGCCCGCAACGCGCGCCAGGTCTCGCGCGACCTCGACGGCCTGGCCACCGAGGGCTCGCTCGACCCCGTGTCGGGCATCCCGCTGTCGAAGACGGGTCATCGCGAAGCCGGCGGCAAGCTGTTCTTCCAGACCCAGTTCCTCGACGCCAAGGCGCCGTCGGGCCTGCCGCAGGGCAAGGCCGACAACCAGATCCTGGCGGTCGTGCAGGCGCTGCGCGAACAGCATGGCGCGCGCGATGTGGTGCTGGTGTCCAAGGACATCAACATGCGCGTCAAGGCGCGCGCGCTGGGCCTGCCCGCGGAAGACTACTTCAACGACAAGACGCTGGACGACGGCGACCTGCTCTACACCGGCGTGCTCGCCCTGCCCCCCGACTTCTGGGACAAGCACGGCAAGACCATGGAGAGCTGGAACCAGGGCGGCTTCACGTTCTACCGCATCGTCGGCCCGCTGGTGCCCTCGCTGCTGATCAACCAGTTCGTCTACCTCGAGACGCCCGGCGCCGCGCCGCTGTATGCGCGCGTGACCGAGATCACGGGCAAGTCGGCGGTGCTCAAGACGCTGAAGGACTTCACGCACGCCAAGAACGCGGTCTGGGGCATCACGGCGCGCAACCGCGAGCAGAACTTCGCGCTGAACCTGCTGATGGATCCCGAGGTCGACTTCCTCACGCTGACCGGCACGGCCGGCACCGGCAAGACGCTGGCCACGCTGGCCTGCGGCCTGGCGCAGGTGATGGACGAACGCCGCTACAGCGAGATCATCGTCACCCGCGTGACGGTGCCGGTGGGCGAGGACATCGGCTTTTTGCCCGGCACCGAGGAAGAGAAGATGGGCCCGTGGATGGGCGCCCTGGACGACAACCTCGAGGTGCTGTCCAAGGGCGACGGCGGCGCCGGCGAATGGGGCCGCGCGGCGACGCAGGACCTGGTGCGGTCGAAGATCAAGGTCAAGAGCCTGAACTTCATGCGCGGCCGCACCTTCCTGAACAAATACGTGATCATCGACGAGGCGCAGAACCTGACGCCCAAGCAGATGAAGACGCTGATCACGCGCGCCGGCCCGGGCACCAAGATCGTCTGCCTGGGCAACCTGGCGCAGATCGACACGCCCTACCTGACCGAAGGCAGCTCCGGCCTGACGTTTGCGGTGGACCGCTTCAAGGGCTGGCCGCACGGCGGTCACATCACCCTGGCGCGCGGCGAACGTTCGCGGCTGGCGGACTTCGCCTCCGACGCGCTCTGAGCGTCGCGCTCATCAACGAAAAAAAGGGTCGCCGCGGCGACCCTTTTTTCATTGCGACGGCCGCGCCCTACTTCCTGAGCCAGTCGAAGAACGCCTGCGAGCTGCCGTCGCGCCCGAGGAAATCCTTGACGACCTGCTGGGGCGGCTTCTGCGCGGCTTCGGCCAGCACGGTGCTGCGAAAGCGCGCACCGGCCTTGGGGTCGAGCTTGTCGGCGGCGAAGGCGGTGCGCATGTCGGCGGCAACGGCCTGGCTCCAGAGGTAGCCGTAGTACCCCGCGCCGTACCCGCCGGCGATGTGCGCGAAGCCGCTCGGGAAGCTCGTGCCGGACACGTAGCCCAGCGAGGTCGCGCCTTCCATCTTCTCCCAGGTCTCCATCGGATCGGGGGCGCCTGGGCCGTGCAGCGCGAGGTCGTAGGCGGCGTACAGCTGCTGCCTGGCGGCCTGCATGCCTTTGCCGAAGTCGCGCGCCGCAGCGGCCTTGGCCAGCATCTCGTCGGGCACCGGCTTGCAGGCGGCGCAGACCTCCTGGAACAGCTTGAGCACCTTCTTGTCGTAGACCCAATCCTCGAGCATCTGCGACGGCGCCTCGGCGAAGTCCTGCGCCACGTTCTCGCCGGCATCGCTCGCGTAACGCGTCGCCGAGAGGTTGTTGCGCAGCGTGTGGGCGAACTCGTGCATCAGCGTCTCGAGCTCGCGCAGCGTCAGGCCGCGGCGGTCGAAGTTGACGACCAGGGCCGACTGCGCCTGGCGCGGCACGCTGCTGGCGCCATTGCGGAAGTTCCAGACCGCGGCGTGGTTGTACTTGCCTTCACGCGGATATGGGTCGACGTACAGCGTGGCGATCTTCCTGTTGCTGGCAACGTCCGTGACGGCCCAGGCCTGCACCTCGGGGGCCCATGTCGCCGCGCCGTCGACCCGGTCATAGCGCACGCCGTACATCTTCTCGGCCACGCGCATCACGAAGCGCAGGCTTTCCTGCGGCGGGAAGTACGGCCGGAATGCCTCGTCATCGACCGCGAAGCGCTCGTGCTGCAGACGCTCGGAATAGAACAAGGTGTCCCAGCGCTGCAGCTTGGTCGCCTCCAGGGCCTGGCCGAGGTGGCGCGCCTTGGCCTGGCGCAGCTCCGCCACGTCGTGCTGGTCACCGTCGGCGACCGCGGCGCGGACATCGTCCAGGAACTTCGCGGCACGCGCGGGGGATTCCACCATGCGACGGCGCAGCACGAACTCGTCATAGCTGGCGAAGCCGAAGAGCCTGGCCTGCTCGAGCCGCAGCTGTTCGATCTGGACGAGCAGCTTCAGGTTGTCCGGGCCGCCCTCGTTGGTCTTGGCGCGCCACAGGCGTTCGCGCGCGCCGGCATCCACCGCGGCTTGCATCACGCTGGCGTACGCCGGGCCATCGATGGGCAGCGTGACCTTGCCGTCGGCGTCGCGCGGCTGGTCCTTCCACACCGACTCGGGCACGCCCTTCAGCTCCCCCTCGGTGAATGCGACGCGCACGCGGGCGTCGCGGATGTTGCGGTTGAATTGCTGGCCCAGCGTCGCCAGCTTGTCGGCGATCGCCTTGGCGCGCGCCTGCTTGTCCTTGGGCAGTGCGACGCCGCTGTCCTCGAACGCCTCCAGTGCCCGCTGCGCGGCGTGCCGGTCGACCGGATCCTTCAGCTGGGCGACGGTCTGCTTCGCGCCCCGGTAGACCAGCTCGTTCATTCCCAGCCCGGTCTGGAAGTCGTTCCAGCGCTGTTCGCACTTCTCCGATTCCATGCGCACATCGGGGTTCGGATGCACGTTCTGCAGGAAGATCAGCGCGCCGCTCTGGTCTTCTTCCCAGTTGTACAGCGCCTCCCAGCCCTTGAGCCAGTCCGCACCCGGCTTGCGCTTCTCGAGCTCCTTGACACGCATCAACGCGCCCTCCAGGCCCGTGGTGCAGGCCGAAGCCACCTGGGGGCCGCGGTCGAAAGCGGGAAACGGGAGATCGGCAACGGGGTTCTCGACCACCGGCTTGACGGGAATCGGCTTCGGGTGGGCCGGCGGCGCGCGCCGGCGCACCGGGGCGGCGTCGGCCGGCAACGCGGCCGTGGCCAGGAAGGCCGCCAACGCCAGCGCGGCGGGAATCACTTGCGATCTCTTCATCAGGTCTCCGAGGTACGGGAACGCTGCTCGACAGGCGTTCGTGGCGGCTGGCGAGCGGCCGCGCGATTGTCACTGCGTGCAGATGGAAATTCCGGGGACGGTGTGACGAGATGCAGATTTACCGATCAGAAACGATGCGAAAAGCCTTGGAAGGCCCGCTCGACCAGCACGTAACCGCATGCAAGTCTTTGTATTTCCTCATGTTTCCGGCCTCCCCCAGGTTGACCCGAAAAGCTGGCATCCTGTATGCTAGCCCGGTGCGAATTATCAAGAACAGCCGAGGGGCCACGGCAATCCAGCCGTCCCGCCACCTCCCCCAACTCGTTGGGCTCCTGATGATGTCGGCGGCGCTGGTGGCGCCGCCGGGCACGGCGCTGGCCGCTCCGCAGTCGGTCCGCCAACCCGCGATGCGCCCGGTCGACGACCAGGGGCTGCTCGATTCAATGGCCAGCTCGGTCGCGAATCGCAGCTCGCAGCTGATCTCCACCGTCCGCGACGGCACGACCAACCTGGTCGATTCGGCGATGAATTTCCTGGGCGTGCGCTACAAGCTGGGCGGCAACACCGCCGAAACCGGCTTCGACTGCTCGGGCTTCACGCGCTACGTCTTCGAAGCGAGCCTGGGCCGCGTGCTGCCGCACCGCGCCGACGAGCAGGCCAACGCGCCCGAGCTCGCCAAGGTCGACAAGAAGGACCTGAAGCCGGGCGACCTCGTCTTCTTCGACACGATGCGCCGTACCTTCTCGCACGTGGGCATCTATCTGGGCGACGGCAAGTTCATCCATTCGCCGCGCACCGGCGAGACCGTGCGCATCGAGGATCTGAACATCTCCTATTGGGCCCGCCACTTCACCGGCGCCCGCCGCGTGCCGGAGCTGGCCGACGCCGGCGGCGCGTCCGGCAACGCCAGCACGTCGATGCTGGCCTCGTTGAAGGCCCGTTTCTCCGGCCAGCCGGTCCAGTCGGGCCTGGGCGACCCGGTCGTCACGCCGGTGCCCGTCGTTCCCAGCGCGACCACGCAACTCGCCTCCCTGAACCCGTCCGGCCTGCGCCAGGGCAGCACCCTGCCTTCGCTCCCGGCAGCCGGCCCGACGTCACTGGGGCCCAGCCACGAGCCATTCGCGCGGGCCATTGCCGAGCGCTGAACAGCACCACGCCTTCCCGACCACAGCCCGCCCGCGCGGGCTGTGTCGTTTCCGGCGATGGCCCGACAGCCGTCGCGCGAACGTCCGGCCGGGCACAATCGAGGCATGGGCAAGACCTTCCCGATCAACGACCTGCGGCGCGGCCCCGTGCCCTCGGGCGCGGGCCTGCGCGCGAGCGAGCTGCAGCCGGGCCAGGATCGCCTGGACACCCTCATGCGGCCGCTGCGCGACCTGCGCATTTCCGTCACCGATCGATGCAACTTCCGCTGCAGCTACTGCATGCCCAAGGAGGTCTTCGACAGCCACCATGTGTTCCTGCCGCAGTCGGCGCTGCTGAGCTTCGACGAGATCACCCGGTTGGCGGGCCTGTTCGCGCAGGCCGGCGTCCGAAAGCTGCGCCTGACCGGCGGCGAGCCGCTGCTGCGCCGCAACTTCGAGCGCCTGGTGGAGATGCTGGCCGCGCTGCGCACGCCCGATGGCCAGCCGCTGGACCTCACGCTCACCACCAACGGATCGCTGCTCGCACGCAAGGCCGCGGCGCTCAAGGCCGCCGGGCTGACACGCGTCACCGTCAGCCTGGACGCGATCGACGACGCGATGTTCCGCCGCATGAACGACGTCGACTTCGCGGTCGAGGACGTGCTCGGGGGCATCGCCGCGGCCATCGCCGTCGGCTTCACGCCGGTCAAGGTCAACATGGTCGTCAAGAAGGGCACCAACGACGACCAGATCGTGCCGTTGACGCGCGCGCTGCACGAACGCTTCGGCAACGACGTCGTGCTGCGCTTCATCGAGTTCATGGACGTCGGCTCGACCAACGGCTGGCGCCTGGACGACGTGCTGCCCTCGCGCGACGTGCTCGAGCGCCTGCGCCAGATCGGCCCGCTGACCGCGCTGCCCGCGACCGCCGAAGGCGAGACGGCGCGGCGCTGGCGCTTCGACCAGACCGGCCAGGAGATCGGCCTGGTCTCCAGCGTCACCGAGGCCTTCTGCGGCAGCTGCAACCGGGCGCGGCTGTCCACCGACGGCCAGCTCTACCTGTGTTTGTTCGGCACGCACGGCCACGACTTGCGCGCGCTGCTGCGCGGCGGCGCCGACGACGCGGCCATCGCCGCCGCGATCGACCACCTGTGGGCGGGCCGCGACGACCGCTACTCGGCGCTGCGCACCGCGGCCACGCCACGGCACGACGCCGAGGAACGCCGCGTCGAGATGCACTACATCGGCGGCTGATGTCCGCCACGCCGGGCCGCCAAGCCATCACCGGCCTGATCCTGGCCGGCGGCCGCGGCCAGCGCCTGGGCGGTGTCGACAAGGGACTGCAGCCCTGGCGCGGCCGGCCGCTGGTCGACCACGCCCTCGCGCGGCTGGGGCCGCAGGTCGGCGAGGTGATGATCAGCGCCAATCGCAACACACCTGCCTACGCGGCGCGCGTCACGCGCGTGCTGGCGGATACCTCGGACGACTTCCCCGGCCCGCTGGCGGGCATCCTGGCCGGCTTGCGCGCCGCCGCGACGCCGTGGCTGGCCGTCGTCCCGTGCGACTCGCCCACCCTGCCGCTCGATCTCGTCGAGCGCCTGGCGCAAGGCCTGGGCGATGCGCCGGGCGCGGTCGTCCAGCGTGATCACGGGGACGGCGTGCGCCGTCTCGAACCCGTCTGCTGCCTGCTGTCGACCGCGCTGGCCGACGACCTGGCGCAGCACCTGGCACAAGGCGGCCGCAAGGTCGAAAACTGGCTGGCGCGCCATGCGCTGCCGGTGCCGTTCGACCGGCCCGACGACGCGGCGGCGTTCGCCAACATCAACACGCCGGCCGACCTGCAGCGCTAGGCGACCTTGCCTTCGAGCACCATCTGCACGCCCTTGTTGGCGAGCATGTCCGCCCGCTCGTTGCCCGGATCGCCGGCGTGGCCCTTGACCCAGTGCCACTGCACGTCGTGCGCATTGGCCAGCGTCTCGAGCTGCTGCCACAGCTCGACGTTCTTGACCGGCTTGCCGTCGGCCGTCTTCCAGCCGCGGCGCTTCCAGCCGTGGATCCAGGTCATGATGCCGTTGCGCACGTATTCGCTGTCGGTGTAGATGGCCACGCTGCAGCGCCGGGTCAGCACCGACAGGCCCTTGATGACCGCGGTGAGCTCCATGCGGTTGTTGGTGGTCTGTGTCGCGCCGCCGAACAGCTCGCGCTCCTTGCCGCTGGCCGACAGCCAGCAGCCCCAGCCGCCCGGCCCCGGGTTGCCCTTGCAGGCACCGTCCGTGTAGATCGTCACTTCGGTCGTCGAATTCTCTGTCATGGGCGGCATCGTACCCGTGCCCGGCAGCCTTACCGCCGCCGATTGATGGTCGCCACCGCGGGCGCGGTCGCCGCCTTGATCGGCTGCTTGCGCACCTTGCCGACCAGGTGCATGCCGCGCACGCGCCGCACCGCGACCAGGAAGTAAACCGCGCCCAGCACCGGCCACCAACGCTCGCCCACGCGCTCCATCCAGCCGAAGCGGTCCAGCCACTTCTCGGAGCTCCACGGCGGCCGGTAGCAGCCGAACTTGCCCACCTCGATCTCGTAGCTGAGCAGGCGCAGCCAGTCGCGCAGCCGCCAGTAGCCGATGAACTCGCCCGCGCTCGGCAGGAACAGCGATTCGTCGGCCATCTTCAGGCTGTGGCCGGTGCGGCCCAGGCGCTGGCGCAGCGCCCACAGGCTCATCGGATTGAACCCGACGATGACCAGCCGGCCCTCGGGCACCAGGCAGCGCGTGGCCTCGGCCAGGGCAAGGTGGGGATCGGCCGCCATTTCCAGCGTATGCGGCATCACGACCAGGTCCAGACTATTGGACGCGAACGGCAGCGCCTCGGCGCAGCAGTGCAGGCCCACGGGCACCTTCAGCGCCTGCGTGGAGATGCCCAGGTCACGCGGCGGTGCGATCTCCTGCGGTTCGGGGATGACCAGCGTGTCGCTGGCGAGCCAGCGGTGCGGCATGCGGTTCGCGCGCAGGCAGTCGAGCGAAGGCAGGCCCATCTGCAGCGCGTGGTAGCCGAAGATGTCGAACACGGCCCGGTCGATGCGCTCCTGTTCCCAGGCAAGCAGCACCTGGCCCGGCGGCGTCTTGAGCCACCCTGCCAACTCTATAATCGCAGCGCTTCTCTCCATGGATCTGATCGCCCTACCCGCCTTCGCCGACAACCTCATCTGGATGCTTCACGACGGCCAACAAGCCATCGTGGTGGATCCCGGAGCGGCAGCGCCTGTCAGCAACGCGTTGCGCGAGCGGGGTCTGCGGCTCGCGGCCATTCTAGTGACCCACCACCACGCGGATCATGTCGGCGGCCTGGCCGAGCTTGCGCCGCTGGTCGAAGGCACGATCCACGGCCCCGCGCACGAGGCCATGCCCGTGGCCGTGCAGAAGATGTCCCAGGGCATGGCTTTCGAGCTGCTCGGCGCGCACGTCGAGGTGCTGGACGTGCCGGGCCACACGGCCGGCCACATCGCCTATGTCGTCACCGAGCCCGGCCGCGCGCCCTGGCTGTTCTGCGGCGACACGCTGTTTTCCGGCGGCTGCGGCCGGCTGTTCGAGGGAACTCCGGCGCAGATGCGGCACTCACTCGATCAGCTCGCCGCGTTGCCGGGCGAGACGCGCGTGTGCTGCGCGCACGAATACACGCTCTCGAACCTGCGCTTCGCGCGCACGGTCGAGCCCCGCAACATGGCCCTGGCCGAGTACGAGACCCGCTGCAAGGCGTTGCGCGCCGAAGGTGCGTGGACGCTGCCGTCCACCATTGCCACCGAACGCGCCGTCAACCCGTTCCTGCGCGTGCGCGAGCCCGAGGTGGCCGCGTCCGCCCAGGCACACGGCGCCGCGTCGACCGACCCCACCGCCGTCCTGGCCGCCTTGCGCGAATGGAAGAACACGTTTTGAACCTCACTCCCCCGAAGCGGCGCCTGCGCCCGATCACCGCGCTGCTGTCCGTCTTCGCGCTGACCCTGGCCGCCTGCTCGTCGGTCGACCTGGCGCCGTCCGGCGGCGCGGGCCTCGCGCCCGTCACGGCCGCCACCGCGGCAGCCCCTGCCGACGCGGCCTCCTCGCCGGCGACCAGCGCCTCGGCAGCGATGCTGGCAGGCGCTGCCAGCGCCGTCCCCAGGGCGCCAGCAGATGCTGCATCCGCCGCCGAGGCCCTGATGGCCAGCGATGCGGACGACGCCGATGACGACGCCGACGCCGCCACCAAGCCCCCGGCGCCCGTACTGCCGCCGTACGATCCGCTGCAACCCGAGGCCAAGGTCAACCTGGACGACACCGCCGCGCGCTCCGACCTGTGGCACCGCGTGCGAGAAGGCTTCGCGATCCCCGATCTGGACAACGCCGAGGTCAAGGTGTGGGAGCAGTGGTACTCGTCGCGTCCCGACTACGTCGGCCGCATGACGGCGCGCGGCTCGAAATACCTGTACCACATCACCCAGGAGGTGGAGCGCCGCCACATGCCCACCGAGCTGGCGCTGCTGCCGTTCACCGAGAGCGCGTTCAACCCGCAGGCGATGTCGGTGGCCAAGGCCTCGGGCATGTGGCAGTTCGTGTCGGCCACAGGCAAGGACTTCGACCTCAAGCAGAACATCTTCCGCGATGACCGCCGCGACGTGCTGGCCTCGACGCAGGCCGCGCTCGATTACCTGCAGCGCCTGCACGGCATGTTCGGCGACTGGCGCCTGGCGCTGGCCGCCTACAACTGCGGCCAGGGCACGGTGCAGCGCGCCATCAACCGCAACCTGAAGGCCGGCCTGCCCACCGACTACGAGAACCTGAGCCTGCCGGTGGAAACGCGCCAGTACGTGCCCAAGCTGCAGGCCGTCAAGAACATCGTGATGCACCCGGACACCTACGGCCTGACGCTGCCGCCGGTGGGCAACCACCCGTACTTCCTGAGCGTGCCGATCGAGCGCGACATCGACGTCGACACCGCCGCCAAGCTCGCCAACGTGCCGCTCGACGAGTTCCGCATGCTCAATCCGCAGCTGGACAAGCCCGTGATCCTGGCGGCCGGCACGCCGCAGGTGCTGCTCCCCTATGACAATGCCGACGACTTCGTGCGCGCCGTGAAGGCGCACCATGGTCCGCTCGCCACCTGGACGGCCTATGTCGTTGGCAAGACCATGCGTCCGGCCGATGCCGCCAAGGTCGTGGGCATGTCGGAGACGGAGTTGCGCGAGGTCAACCACATTCCCGCGCGCATGCTCGTGAAGTCCGGCTCGACGCTGCTGGTGCCGCGTTCGGTGCAGCACGTCTCCGACGTGTCCGAGGCCGTGGCCGACTCCGCCGCAATGACGCTGGCGCCCGACCTGCCGCCCACGCGGCGCGTGAACATGCGCATCGGCAAGGGCGGCGAGACGGTGGCGGCGGTGGCCAGGCGCTGGCATGTCTCGCCGACTGAGGTGGCGTCGTGGAACCACGTCCGGACGAACGGCAAGTTCGCCGCCGGAAGCACCGCGGTGCTGTTCCTGCCGCGCACCACCTCGCTGGCGCGCGCGACGGCACGCCCGGTGGCCGGCAAGACCGCGGCCGGCAAGGCGGTCGTCGCCAAGGCCCCCGCCGCGAAGATTCGCGTCGCGCAGACGCCCGCGGCCCGCAGCGGCGCGCACGTGGCCGTGTCCAAGGCGCCGCGCAGGACGGTGTTGGCGCACAAGTCCGGCGGCACGCCCGCCAAGCCGGTGACCAAGACCAAGGTCGCGCAGCCCTGATCCGGCAACGCGCCTAGCCGGGATCCTTCTCGAAGGCGATCACGCCGTCTGGCAGGTGCACCCAGGGATGGCGCCGGCAGTCGTAGACCGAGATCTGCGGCGGCGGGAACGACGGGTCGCCGAACGCGCCCACCGCCACGCCCACCGAGCCCTCGACGCCCTCTTCCGTGTGGAACACGGTCGAGCCGCAGACCGGGCAGAACGGAAGCGGAATCGCGCACCGGCGTCGCCGGCCCGCACGTACTCGGTCGCCGCACCGACCACCGTGAACGGCGCCCGAAAGCTCGCCAGCGCAGCGAACACGCTGCCCGTGCGGCGTTGGCATTCGAGGCAATGGCAGACACCGATGCCGCGGGGCTCGCCCTGCACCTCGATGCGAAGCTGGCCGCAGGAGCACGTGGCGGTGCGAGTGGTGGCAGGGGCTGTCATCGAGGCGTCCTGGTCGGTTCGTCGGGCATCATGCCGGCGTGAACGATCAAGTCAAGAATGCCTCGCCGCATGCCGTGGCGCGACTGCGCGCCGCCTGCCTGGCGCACGACCCGAACCGGCCGCGGCTGGATCGCGGCGAATCGCGACAGGAACGATGCGCCGGGTGCCGCCTGCCCGCCAGCCACTGCGCGTGCGCGTTACGCGCGAGCGTGCCCACGCGCGCCGGCGTGTGCCTGCTGATGGCGCAGTTCGAGCCGCTCAAGCCCAGCAACACCGGCTGGCTGGTCGCCGACGTGGTGCCGGACACGCTGGCGTTCGCGTGGTCGCGCACGGCCGTCGATCCGGCGCTGCTCGCGCTGCTGGCCGATCCACGGTGGCAGCCGGTGCTGGTCTTTCCCGGCGAGTTCGCGGCGCCCCAACGCGTCGTCACGCAACTGCCGGTCGCTGCGGGCGGCCAATCGCGGCGCCCGCTGTTCATCCTGCTCGATGGCACCTGGACAGAGGCGCGCAAGGCGTTCCGCAAGAGCCCGTACCTGGACCGCTTCCCGGTGCTGAGCCTGCAGCCCGAACAGCTCTCGCGCTACAAGCTGCGGCGCTCGTGGCACGAACATCATTTCTGCACCGCCGAAGTGGCCGCGCTGTGCCTCGGGCTGGCGGGCGACCTGCAGGCGGCGCAGTTGCTGGAGGCCTGGCTGGACGTGTTCAGCGACCGCTACCTGAAGGCCAGGCAAAGCGTGCCGCCGGACAGCGATGACGAGGCGCATCGCCGTCTCGCCGATCTGCGCCTGGTCAAAGCTGCGCCTCGATCGCCGCCTTGTCGATGACCGACCAGACCTGCGCGATCCTGCCGTCCTTGAATTCGTAGAACACGGTCTCGACGAAGGTGATGCGCTTGCCGTTCACCGGCAGCGACTTGAATTGCCCGGTGGGCGTGCAGTCGAACGCCAGCCGCGCCGCGACGTTGGGCGGGTCGCAGGTCACCAGTTCGACGTCGAAGTGCAGGTCGGGGATCTCGCGGAAGTCGTTCTCCAGCATCTGGCGATAGCCCGCCAGCCCGAACTGCCGGCCGTTGTGCACGACGTCATGCGCGACGAACTGCGCCAGCCGCGGCCAGTCCTGGGCGTTGAGGCAGGCGATGTAGTCGCGGTAGATCGTCGAGAGTTCCGCTTCGGTCATGGGCATGGCGTTGGACGCTGGGTGAAAAGAGGCAGCACGAGCGCGGCAAGGCATGCGCCCGCGTCACGATGCCGGGGCAGGTGGCGCGGACAACATCGCATCGACCGCTTCCTTCAGGCTGCCGCGGCCGTCGATCCAAGGGATCCACTGGTTGCGCAGCAAGGGCACGTACGCGGGCCAGGCGCGCTGGTACACGCCGTTCTTCTGCGCGTACTCCACGTAGCCCGCGACGCCGTCGCGCGCGAGCACTTCGGACACCGTCGTGCCGACCGCCTCGAACAGCGCGGCGTGCCAGAGGTTGTCGGGCACCGGGCGCCCCATCGCCTGCGCCTCGGTCTCGAACAGCGACTCGAGCCCGTCGCCGGGACCGGCGTGGGCGGCCTCGTGCCAGATCATCTCCAGCGACGCGAGTCCACCGTAGCCGTCACGGCCGCTGGGAATGACCGTCTGCGGCGGCGGCGCGTCCGTGTAGCCGCCTGTGAAGGTGCCGGTGGTAACGACGACATCATCGCGAATCGATTCGGGAAAGCGCGCCTGGAAGATGCGCTCGAGCCGCGGCTGGATCTGCGCGCCGTAGCGCCCCTGCAGCGCCTGCACCTGCGCGATCCAGTCGCGGTTGACGTGATCGTGGCTGGCCCACAGGCAGCGCGCATAGACCGGCGCGGCTCGATCGAGCACGGCCGCGAGCGCGGGTGGCAGGCCCAGTCCGTTCGCTTGCTGTCGCGCGTCGTCGGCACGTGCCAGCGCATGCTTGATGTCGCGCAGCTGGTCGTCGAACAGCAGGTCGCGCTGGCCGAAGGTGGCCGCGTAGTACGTCACCGCCTCGCGGATCGCATCCATCTCTGCGCTGGTGGGCGGGACGCTCCAATGCACGGCCTCGATGCGGCCCGGATGGCGCGCCGCGTCGACCAGGAAGTGATGCAGGTTCATCAGGAACGCGCTGTGGAACTCGAAGCGCAGGGGCGTCGAAGGCGTCGCGCGCGGTTCGACGGCGCAGCCGGCAAGGTTCGTGAACAAGGGGGCGGCGATGGTCATCGCGAGCGCGAAGCGTCGAATCGTCATCGGCGCATGTTAGCGCCCCGCCCTCGCGTGCAGCGACGCGTGCGCGATGGCGCTCAGCGCCGATCGGCCAGCGCGTGCGCGATCGTCGACAGGTCGACGTATTCGAGCTCGCTGCCGGCCGGCACCCCGCGTGCGAGTCGCGACACGGTGATGCCACGCGCCTTCAGCGCCTCGCTGATCACGTGGGCCGTGGCCTCGCCTTCCGCCGTGAAACTGGTGGCCAGGATGACCTCGGCGACCGGCTCGCGTTCGATGCGCTCGAGCAAGGGGCCGACGCCGATGTCGCGCACGCCGACGCCGTCCAGGGGACTGAGCCGCCCCATCAGCACGAAGTACAGGCCCTTGTAGCTGCCGGTGCGCTCCAGGGCCGACTGGTCGGCCGGCGTCTCCACGATGCACAGCACGTTGGTGTCGCGCGCCGGATCGGCGCAGACGTCGCACAGCGCGTGCTCGGTGAAGGTGTGGCAGCGCTCGCAGTGGCGCACGTCGTGCACGGCGCCATCGAGCGCCGACGCCAGCCGCAGCGCACCGTCGCGGTCATGCTGCAGCAGGTGGAAGGCCATGCGCTGCGCCGACTTCACGCCCACGCCAGGCAGGATGCGCAACGCCTCGACGAGCGAGAGCAGCCGAGCTTCACTCATGCTCGGCTCGGTGGCTGGACGAAATGCAATGGCAGCTCAAGCGCTCAGAATGGCATCTTCATGCCGGGGGGCAGCGGCATGCCGGCGGTGACCTTGCCCATCTTGGCCTGGCTCACCTCCTCGGCGTTGCGCAGCGCGTCGTTGAACGCGGCGGCCACCATGTCCTCGAGCATGTCCTTGTCGTCGGCGAGCAGGCTCGGATCGATGGTGACGCGGCGCACGTCGTGCTTGCACGTCATCGTGATCTTGACGAGGCCGTTGCCGGCCTGGCCGTCGACCTCGATGGTGCCGAGCTCGTCCTGCACCTTCTTCAGGTTGTCCTGCATCGCCTGGGCCTGCTTCATCAGACCGGCGAGTTGACCTTTCATCATGGGGTACGACCTTTCGTGTTCGTGGAGCCGCGCTCGGCTCGGGAAAAAATCTACAGGGGCTTGACCGACCCGGGAAGAATGCGCGCCGTCTGGAACTGTGCCAGCAAGGCGCGCACCGTGGCGTCGGACTGGATCTCGTCGATGGCGGCGCGCTGCCTGCGGTCGGCCTCGGCGGCGTCGCGCTTGAGCGGCGTGTCCTGCGGGTCGCCCATCTCGACGACCAGTTGCAGCTGCTGGCCGGTGAGCTCGCGCAGGATCGCAGTCAGCTTCTCGGCCAGCGCGGGGTTGCGCAGCGTCTCCAGGCCCACGCGCAGGCGCCAGGTGGGCGTGTCGCCTTCGGCGTCGCAGTGGACGAGCTCGGACTGCATCGCCAGCGCACGCACCATCGCGATCAGCTTGCCGGCCTGGGCGCACTGGGCGATCAGCGCATACCAGCGCGTGCCGAGGTCGGTGCGCTCGAACGGCGGCAGCGCGGGCGGCGGGGCAACGGCCTGCGGCGCGGCGCGCGGCGCGGACGCCGGCTCGTCGACATATTCGGGCTCGAGCTCGTCGAGGCTGGGGCGCGCGCGCTGCACGGGCGGCGGCGCGCCGGCGCTGCGCCCGCGCGTGGGCGGCGGCAGGTCGTCGACGAGGACGTCGGGCTCCTCGTCGCCCCAGGGCGGCTCGGAATCGTCGGACGCCGTCGCCGCGGCGACGGCAGTCGCGACCGCGCGGGCCGGCGGTGTGCGCAGCAGCGGCGCGGCCGGTGCTGGCGCGGGGATCGGTGCAGGTGTGGGACGCTGGGCCGGTACGGGAGCGGGGGCTGCTGTTGCGACGGGCGCGGAGGCGACGGGCGCGC
Organism: Vitreoscilla sp.; assembly: GCA_045810265.1. Taxonomy (GTDB): domain Bacteria; phylum Pseudomonadota; class Gammaproteobacteria; order Burkholderiales; family Burkholderiaceae_C; genus Scleromatobacter. The sequence continues at coordinate 15,937 of JBJMWF010000477.1, forward strand.
TCACCGGGGCGGCAACCGACCGCGGCGCCGCAGCTGGACCGGATGAAGTCGCAGCCGCCGTGGGGCGCGAACCCTCGGGCTGTCGTGCAGCGGGCGGCGCCGTGCCGCCACCCGGGCCGGCTCCGCCGCCGTCGCTCGGGAACGCCATGAAGCGCAGCAGCACCATCACGAGACCGGCGTATTCGTCGGGCGCGAGGCTCAGCTCGGCACGGCCATGCACGGCGATGCTGTACAGCAGCTGCGTCTCGTCGGGCGCCATCAGCGCGGCCAGCGCGCGGGCGGCCTCGGTATCGGAATCGCTCGGGTCCAGCGAGCCCGGCAGTGCCTGCTCGACGGCCATCTGTTGCAGCAGCCGTGCCACCTCCTCGAGCGTGCCCGCGGCCGACAGGCCCAGCCCGCGCAGAGCGTCGACCTCGCCGAGCATCGCACGCGCGTCGCGCCGCGCGAGCGACTCGACGATGCGGTTGGCGTGGCTGCGATCGACCGTACCCAGCATCGCGCGCACCGCCGACTCCTCCAGCGTGCCGGCGCCGTAGGCGATGGCCTGGTCGGTCAGCGACAGCGCATCGCGCATCGAGCCGCGTGCGCCGCGCGACAGCAATCGCAGCGAGCCGGCGTCGAACGGGATGCCTTCGGCACCCAGCACCTGCTCCAGGTGGGCGGCGACCGTCTCGGGCGCCATCGGCCGCAGGTTGAACTGCAGGCAGCGGCTGAGCACCGTGGGCAGCATCTTCTCGGGGTCGGTCGTGGCCAGCACGAACTTCAGGTATTCGGGCGGCTCTTCCAGCGTCTTGAGCAGCGCGTTGAAGGCGTCCTTGGTGAGCTGATGCGCCTCGTCGATCATGAAGACCTTGTAGCGGCCCACGCTCGGCTTGTAGGCGGCGCGCTCGATCAGGTCGCGGATCTCGTCGATCGAGCGGTTGGACGCGGCGTCGAGCTCGATGTAGTCGATGAAGCGGTCGCCGTCGATCTCGCTGCAGGCGGTGCACACGCCGCACGGCTGGGCGGTGATGCGGCCCTGGCCGTCGGCGCCGGTGCAGTTCAGGCTCTTGGCCAGGATGCGCGAGACCGTCGTCTTGCCGATGCCCCGGGTGCCCGTGAACAGGTAGGCGTGGTGCAGCCGGCCCTGCTCCAGCGCATGCGTGAGCGCGCGCACGACGTGATCCTGCCCCACCATCTGCTCGAAGGTGCGCGGGCGGTACTTGCGTGCGAGGACGACGTAACTCATGAGCACGATTCTACCGGTGGGCGAATGGACCAGCTCGCGCACCGACGCTGCGATAATCCGGGCCATGACCTCGCATTCCCCTTCGAACCCCGACACGCTCAGCTACGAACAGGCCGGCGTCAACTACGACCTGATCGACCCGCTGAAGGTGGCGGCCCAGCGCGCCGCCGCCGCCACCGCCACGCACCTGTCGGGCCATGGCTTTGCCGAGGTCGCCGCATCGCGCGGCGAGTCGGCCTACGTGGTCGACGTCGGCCCGTTCTACCTGGCCAGCATCGTCGAATGCCTGGGCTCCAAGGCGCTCGTGGCCGACGAGATGGCCGAGCTCACCGGCCAGAGCTACTACGCCGGCATCGCCCAGGACACCATCGCGATGTCCATCAACGACCTCATCACCGTCGGCGCCACGCCGCTGGTCGTGCAGGCCTACTGGGCCGCGGGTGGGAGCGACTGGTTCGGCGACAAGCAGCGCGCCAAGGCCCTGGTCGACGGCTGGAAGGCCGCCTGCGACACCTGCGGCGTCGCCTGGGGCGGCGGCGAGACGCCGGCGCTGGCCGGCATCGTCGAGGCCGGCCGCATCGACCTCGCGTCGTCGTGCACCGGCATCGTCAACCCCAAGAGCCGGCTCTCCGTCGGCGACCACCTGCAGGCCGGCGACGCCATCGTGCTGCTGAGCTCCAGCGGCATCCATGCCAACGGCCTGAGCCTGGCCCGCAAGCTCGTCGAGCGCCTGCCCAACGGCTACATGACGCCGGTCGAGCCGGGGCTGTCCTACGGCGAAGCCCTGCTCGCCCCGACGACGCTCTACTCGCCCGTCACCGAGGCCCTGGCCGCCGCCCGCCTCACGGTGCACTACAGCGCCAACATCACCGGCCACGGCTGGCGCAAGCTGCTGCGCCATCCCAAGCCATTCACGTACCGCATCAACCGGGTGCCGACGGTGCCGCCGGTACTGAAATTCATCCAGCAGCACGCCAAGCACGACGACCGCGAGGCCTACAGCACGCTCAACATGGGCGCCGGCTTCGCGCTGTTCATGCCCGCCGACCAGGCCGCCCAGGCCTGCCAGATCGCCGAGGACCTGGGCATCGGCGCCTGCATCGCCGGCACGGTCGAGGACGGCCCCAAGCAACTGCTGATCGAGCCGCTCAACATCCGTTTCGGCGACGACGACCTGCAACTTCGCTGAGCGCCGCTCAAGGGCTTGCCGACATCGCCTACAATCGTCGGTGACGGGCCTCCTCGCATGGAAGCACGGCCAACCGGGTCAGGTCGGGAACGAAGCAGCCCTAACTGTTGTGACCAGTGCCGGGGTAAGGCTCGTCACCTATCGCCCAAGAAAGACCGCCCTCGTGGCGGTCTTTTCCTTTGCACTTCGCCGATCTGCGAGGCGCCGCCTGTCCTGGATCGTTGACACGCGCGGTCGGTGCTCGAGGTGTCTGGCATCGCATCGGGTCGCCACGACCGATGCCGCCATCGGAAGGCACGCGGCCGGCGACTCGGTGCGGTGCCTGACCCGTCGGGATCGGCGCCAGGCACGCTCTCGTCCGCGAACAAGAGGTCTCGCTGGTCGGCATCGCAGCGCGAACGAGAACATGCCAGGCACCTTTGTCTGCGGCAAAGAGACCTGGAACCTTGGAGCACGGGCTGCTCGCGAGGTCATTGCTCCTGCCGCCCCCGCAGCCACTTCTCCAGCCTGACGCCATCCAGCCGCCCGCTGTACATGCGCCGCACGATCTCGCGCTCGTGATAGCCGCGTTCGTTGTAGAAGCTGCGCGCCGCCTCCTTGTCCAGCCGCGCCTCGACCCGGATGCGCTTGGCGCCGGCGGCCTGCGCGGCCTCTTCCAGCCATTGCAGCAGGGCCGAACCCACACCCTGTCGCTGCTGCGCGCGATGCACGGCGA
>JBJMWF010000478.1:0-9934 GCA_045810265.1 Vitreoscilla sp.
AGGTCGCCCACCGCCGCGGCATGGTCCGCCTCGCTCGCGGGCGTCGACAACGCCGCCGCACGCTGCGCCAGGTAGGCCGCGATGCGGGCCTTCCACGCCGTCTCCTCGCGATCGACGTCCGCCAGCCGGTTGGCCGCTTCGGGTGACGTGGCCGCGGCGCGCATGCGGTAAACGTCGTCCTCGCTGCCACCCTGCGCGCGGATCTGCTGCGCGGCCTCTTCGAGCCGCACGACGGCCAGCGGCGCCTCGCGCTGCGCGCGCACGCTCGCGGGCAGCTGCGCATCGAGCGCGGCCAGGCGGTCATGGCGCTGCTGCGCGTCGAGTGCCGGATCCTGCTCGATGGCCATGCGCGCGAGCGCGGCGGACGCTTCGGCGTCCTGCGGACCGAACAGCGCCTGCGATTCGGCCTCGCTGAACCACGTGGCGCGCAGCGCGAGCATCAGGCGCAGGCCCTCGCGCAGCGTGTCGACGCTGCGAGCCGCCGCTTTGGCCGGCCGCTGCGATTTCAGCGCTGTCTTGAACTGCAGGTAGCGCGCGAACAGATCCTTGGCCTGGCGCGCGGCGGTCGCCGCCAGGCGGCCATCGAGGTCGTGTTCGACCTGCGCCTGGATCGCGGCGATCGGGCGTTCACCGACGGTGGTCAGGTAGTAGTCGAACAGGCGGATCAGCGCCGGCTCGAGCACCAGCGTGTCGTCGGCGCGCGCGGTCGCGCCGCCGTCCGGGGTGGTGCCGGCCAGCGACGACGCCACGGGCGCCGGCGCGGCCATCGGCGCCGGGTCGGCCGCAGTTGGCGCCGCGACGGGCGCCCCCTGCAGGCCGATCACGAACAGCGCCGTCGCCGCGACCACGCCCGCCACCCACGTCATGGGCAACTGGCGCGCGCGCATCTCACAGCCCCGCGTTCTTCAGCCGGTTGGCCTGGTTGCGGAACAGGCTCTTGGGATCGACCTCGAACCAGTTGACGATGCCGGCGGTCTGGTTGACCTCGTCCAGATGGTTCATGCCGTAGTCGTCGCGGATCACGGTGCCCAGATGGCTGCTGCAGGAACCGACCAGCCCGTCGTTCTTGGCGCCGCTGTAGACGAGCGCGGTGAGTGCCAGCGCCGGATCGAGCGGATCGAGCGCGTTGGTGTAGGGTTGCGCCCCGCTCCACGAGTAGTAGCGCACGCCGTTCGCGGCGACCGCCGGCCCCTGGCCGCACGACGACGTCGGCAGGCCTTCCGGATGGGCGGCGTTGAACCTGGCCATGCCGGCGCTGGATAGCGAGTTGAGCGCGGCCGACGAGTTCTGCGACGCGTTGTTGCCCGAGATCAGGCCGATCAGCGACGCGAAGCCGTTGACCACCGTGGAGACGACCGTGCGCGAAAGCGAGCCGGCCGGCAGCGTGCCGTTGAGCGCATCGGCCAGCGCCGCGCCCTGGTTCGGACCGGCGACGCTGGTGACCGAGGCGACCAGGTTGGGCGCCACCGAGGCGACGTAGCGCACGGTGGGGCCGCCGTGGCTGTGGCCGATCAGATTGACCTTGGAGGCGCCGGTGACGGCCAGCACCTGCTTGACGTAGGTGAGCAGCTGTTCGCCGCGCACCTCGGTGCTGTTGGCCGCCGCGACCTGGGCGACGTAGACCTTGGCGCCGTTGGCGCGCAAGTCCTCGGGGATGCCGTAGAAGTATTCCAGCGGCCCGATGTTGTCGAAGCCGAACAGGCCGTGCACGAGGATGATGGGGTACCTGGTCTGGGCATAGCCGGTCGCCCAGCTGGGGATCGCGCACAGGGCGAGCATGGCCACGGCGAGCCATTTCAGAAGCATCTTGTTCATTGCGTTGGTCTCCAACAAAACATTTGAGTGGCGGGAGCCGTCGCGCGGCTCCCGAGCAGGTGGCCGTCGAACGCGCGGACGCACGTCTCCAGCCGAACCCTCCCGGTCCGATCTGTGTCGAATCAAGCTCAACTGAGGTGCTGGATGCCGGGCCCGGGCAGCGGTGGCGCGGGCGGAGGGCGTCGTGGCATGGGTAGCACTGCGGATAGGCAGCGGGCGCAGACGAGTCGAACATGGCGTTCGAACCCCGCAACCTCAGCCAGAACAATCCTACTGAGTGCTGCACTCCGTCGTCCGTCACCGATTTGCACTTCGAAAAGGGAAGACCCTATGGCACGCCTCACGGCCGCTCAACGGCAGACGATGCTCGACAGCCCGTGGTTCGGCAAGCTGCCGGCGACCCCGCGCGACGAGGCACTCGACCTGGCTACGCTGCGCCACCTGAACGAAGGCGAGGTGGTCTATGCGAAGGATCGCCCGGCCGACGCCTGGTTCGGCATCCTCTCGGGCGCGATCCGCCTGGGGGCCAGCGGGCCCGACGGCCGCCAGGGCCTGCTCACCTTCCTGGCCCCCGGCGTGTGGTTCGGCGACACCTCGCTGTTCGACCACCTGCCGCGGCCGCACGATGCGATCGCGCATTGCCCGACGACGCTGCTGGCGGTCTCCGCCGCGCAGTTCGAGGCCTTGCTCGAGCGATACCCAGTGATGTATCGCCACTTCATCGACCTGTTCTGCCAGCGGGCGCGCCTGATGTTCATGGCGCTGGAGGCCTGGACGGCGTTGTCGCTCGACGAGCGCCTGGCGATGCACCTGGTGCACCTGGCCAATGGGCATGGCCTGCGCGACGGCACCGACGTCGCGATCAACCTGCACCTGCCGCAGGAGCTGCTGGCGCAGCTGCTGGGCGTCACGCGCCAGCGCATCAGCCAGATCCTGCACGAGTGGGAGCGCCTGGGGCGCGTGCACGTGCGCTACGGGCGCGTGGTGCTCGATGGCGCGTGGTTCGCAAGCAATCCGACGGGGCCGCAGTTGCAGTCGGCGCCGCTCGCAAGGCTGCCGCTGGCGCACTGAGACTCGTCATCCTGCGCGCAGTCGCAGGATCCACCCCCGCTACATCGCCGCCTCGGCGCGCGTGGATCCTGCGACAGCGCGCAGGATGACAGCGCCTGGCGCTTCAGAACGCCCGCAGCGGCTCCAGCGCCATGTGCTCCAGCTGCTCGCGCAGCTGTGTCGTCTGCTGGTCCCAATAGGCGGGCGTGCCGAACCACGGGAAGGCAGCCGGGAAGGCCGGGTCGTCCCAGCGGTCGGCGATCCAGGCGCTGTGGTGGATCATCCGCAGCGCGCGCAGCGGTTCGATCAGCCCCAGTTCGGCGGTGTTGAAGTCCATGAAGGCGCGATAACCGTTCAATACGTGGGACAGCTGCCCCTGCATCGCTTCGCGATCGCCCGACAGCAGCATCCACAGGTCCTGCACCGCCGGGCCCATGCAGGCGTCGTCGAGGTCGACGAACAGCGGGCCGGCGAAGTCGCCCTCCTCGCGCCAGAGGATGTTGCCCGGGTGGCAGTCGCCGTGCAGCCGGATGTTGCGCAGCGGGCCGGCGGCGTCGAAGGCCTGGCGCGCCGCATCGACCGCCTGGCGCGCGACGGCCAGCCAGGTGGCCGACTGCGCGCGCGTCAGCAGCTCGCTCTGTTCGACGCGGGCGATGGCCTGGGTGCCGTAGCTGTCGCAATCGAGCGTGCGCCGATGCTCGAACGGGCGCCGCGCGCCGACCGTGTGCAATCGGCCCAGCAGGCGGCCCAGCCAGGCGAGCGTGTGGGGATTCTCGAGTTCGGGCGCGCGGCCCGCACGCCGCGGCGCGACGCCGAAGCGATAGACCGGCGAGGGCGTGCGGTCGTCGTCGTCCGGATCGATCTCGGGCTGCCAGTGGCCCAGCGTCGGCGGGTCTCCCACCAGCGCCAGCGAAGCATTGGCGTACGGCGAGGCCAGCACCAGCGGGGCGGCGACCGGCAGGTCGTCGGCCTCGAGTTCGCGGGCGAACTGGTGCTCTTCCAGGATCTGCGCGTCGCTCCAGCGCCGCGGCCGGTAGAACTTGGCCACCACGGCATCGCCGCCTTCCAGCGCAGCCTGCACCACGCGGTTCTCGTACGAGTTGAGCTGGATCAGGCCGCCGGTGATCGGGAAGCCCGCGGCGGCGAGCGCATCCAGCATCTGGTGCGGCGTCAGGCGGGCGTAGGGCGCGCGGTCGGCGAAGTCTGTCATGGGGCCATGGTACGTGGCCCGGCCCGGAAGAGTCAGCGTCCGGAGGACGCGTCCGGCCTGCCGATCGACAGCAGCGTGTCGACCTGGTGCGCACCCTGCTTGAACTGGTAGTCGAGCTCGCCCAGCTGCTGCTCGACCTTGCCGGCCATGAGGGAGGCGAAGTCCTCGGGCGGCAGGCGCAGGTGCGCCTCGGCATCGACGCCGGTGCGCTCGATGGTGGCGCCGGCGTTGCGCACGATCTTGAGCATCGCCGCGTTCTCTGACAGCGCATGGATCACGATGGTGTCGACGCCCCGGTTGCGCGCCCGCAGCACCGCGTGATCGAACAGGCGCGCGCCGTAGCCGCGCCCGCGGCCGCGCACCGCCACCGAGACGCCGAACTCGGCCGCGCTCGCCCGCTCGCGCTCTGAGTCGACCGACGGCTCATAGGCCAGATGCGCCAGCGCGATCAGGTCGAGCCGGCGGTTGAAGACGCCGAAGATCTCGTCGCGCTCGAATGCGATGCGCTCGACGTAGCGGCGGATCTGGTCGTCGGCCGCGGCGTAGCCAAAGCGCAGGTAGCGGTCGTTCGGGTCCAGCGCCAGCAGGTGGGCCAGGATGCGCGGGCGATGGCGGGCCGACAGCGAGCGGATCGGCACCCAGCCGAAGGCGCGCGGGCGGGCCGGAGGCGGCGCCGTGGTCGAGCTGTCGACGGAAGGGGGGTGTTGCGGAATCTCGGACGAGGTGTCGCCCATGACGAATATCCCAGTGTTACCCGAAAGACTGTACTCGCAATGCCGTCCGCGCACCGGCGGTATTGCTGCACTGCAGCAGCACAATTGCGCAGTTCACCCGACCTGGCGCCGGGTGTCGCCGCCAGGATAGTCGCTGGAACGGGGTGCGGCTGGCGCGGTGCGGACGGACCAGTCTAGTCCTGTCTGCGCGACCGTGCCGGGCGGCTTGCGGGCCCGCCCAAGCCCTGCTAGGCAAATATGCCTGGCTGTGCGATACTCGTGGGCTTCCCGTTTTGCGGCGGGGTGAATGCACCGGAAAACCAGCCCGCCTGGCTTGCCGGTCAAGAAGATGTCGGGTCCGTCCCGGTTCGAGAGGTTGCCAGTCATGAGCAGCGCCGAGAGCCACCAGGATAGGTCCGGAGCGTTCGGACAGCCGCGTTTCCTCTCTACAGAGAACACTCATGAAAACCTTCAGCGCCAAGCCGGCCGAAGTGGTGCACGAGTGGTTTGTGATCGACGCCACCGACAAGGTGCTCGGACGTGTTGCCAGTGAAGTGGCACTCCGACTGCGCGGCAAGCACAAGCCCATCTACACGCCCCACGTCGACACCGGTGATTTCATCGTCATCGTCAACGCCGACAAGATCCGCGTCACCGGCAACAAGGCCGAAGACAAGGTCTATTACCGTCACTCGGGCTACCCGGGCGGTATCTACGCGACCAAGTTCAAGGACATGCAGGCCAAGCACCCCGGCCGCGCCATCGAGAAGGCCGTCAAGGGCATGCTTCCGAAGGGTCCCCTGGGCTACGCGATGATCAAGAAGCTGAAGGTCTATGCCGGTGACACGCACCCGCACGCCGCTCAGCAGCCCAAAGCGCTGGAAATCTAAGGAGCCGCGATGATCGGTAATTGGAACTACGGCACGGGCCGCCGCAAGTCGTCCGTCGCTCGCGTCTTCATGAAGAAGGGTGATGGCAAGATCACCGTCAACGGCAAGACCGTCGACGAGTATTTCGGCCGCCAGACCTCGATCATGATCGTCAAGCAACCGCTGATGCTCACGAACAACGAAGTCACGTTCGACATCAAGGTGAACGTGCACGGTGGCGGCGAGTCCGGCCAGGCCGGCGCCGTTCGCCACGGCATCACCCGCGCGCTGATCGACTACGACACCGCGTTGAAGCCCGACCTGAGCCGTGCCGGCTTCGTCACGCGCGATGCGCGCGAAGTCGAGCGCAAGAAGGTCGGCCTGCACGGCGCTCGCCGTCGCAAGCAGTTCAGCAAGCGCTAAACTGCAGTACCGGAGCGCGCTGGCCGCGTTCCAGGTCTTGCCTTCACAAGGGCCGCGTCACAGCGGCCCTTGGTGTTTCCGGCTTGCACTTTCAATCTCTTACCCTGGGTAAGTTGTCCATGCGCTGGAAGCTGCTTCGACGTCGTCTGGCCACGCCTCGGGTCTCGGTGCGCCGGCACCTGCCTTGGCCGATCCGCTGGCTCAGCGGCGCGCTGGTGCTGGGCTTTTCCGCGGCGATCGCGCTGTGGGCCTTCGAGACGGGCAAGGATCTGGCGGGCCTGGACCGCAGTGCCAAGGCCGAGCTCGCGCGCCTGCGCGACGAGCAAGCGGGGCTGAAGGAAGAGCGCGACAAGGCGCAGGCGCTGGCCAACACCGCCGACAGCCTGCTCAAGACCGAGAAGGCCGCCGAGGACAGGCTGGCCGCCCAGCTGCGCCAGAGCGAAGCCGACAAGCTGGCGCTCCAGGCCGACCTCGGCTTCTTCCAGCAGCTGATCCCCAAGGGCGGCGGCACGCCGGAGGGCCTGGCAGTGCGCGGCTTCCAGGTGGAAGTCGCCGCACCTGGACACGTCCGTTACCAGCTCCTGGTGGTGCAAGGCGGGCGCAACGCCGTACAGTTCAACGGACGCTACGAGCTCACGCTCAGCGGCACGCTGGCCGGACAACCCTGGACGTCATCGCCCTCGGCCTCGGCACAGGCGCTGCAGGTCAAGCAATACGCGCGGGTGGAGGGAATGCTCGATTGCCCGCCGCAGGCCGTGGTAAAAAGTGCGCAGGTCAAGGTCACCGACGCCGGTGGCGCGGTTCGCGCATTGCAGACCCTCAAGCTGTGAAGCGTCCGGCGGGACACTTCGAACCAATAAAAAACTTATCGTTTGGGCCGCGGCTCCCCGAGGGGCCGCATCAGGATTCGTCCGAGGAGTTCCGACCATGTGGTTCAACCGCAAGAAGCAGCCCGCCATCCGCAGCCTGATCGGCGAGGGCACGCAAGTCCACGGCGAGCTGCGTTTCGATGCGGGCCTGCGCATCGACGGCGAGGTGCTGGGCGATGTCGTCGCGACCGAGCCGACCAGCCTGCTGGTCATCAGCGAGCACGCGCGCGTGCAAGGCAAGGTAATGGCCGGCCACGTGATCATCAACGGCCAGGTGCAGGGCCCGGTCGTCGCCACCACCCTGCTCGAGCTGCAGCCCAAGGCCCGCATCGTCGGCGACGTGCGCTACGAGGCCCTTGAAATGCACCAGGGCGCCACCATTGATGGCGTGATGAAGCACACCTCGAGCGTCGATGCCGACGTCGAGCGGCCGCTGCTGAAGTTGGCGGCCGCCAACGAAGGGTGATTTGCGTGGCGCTTTGCGCCGGGCAGCGTGCTGCGAATATCCACAGGCGCCCAAGTTGCCGCGCTTTGTGGCCCAATAGACCCTGCCCCCAGAAATTGCAAGGATTCCCATGAGCGCCGTCGCTGAACTCTCTCCCGCCACCACCGAGATGCCGGGCCCGCTGGTCTTCACCGACAGCGCCGCCGCCAAGGTCAAGGAACTGGTCGACGAGGAAGGCAACCCCGAGCTGAAGCTGCGCGTGTTCGTGCAGGGCGGCGGCTGCTCCGGCTTCCAGTACGGCTTCACGTTCGACGAGGCGGTGGCCGAGGACGACACGCAGATGAGCAAGAACGGCGTCACGCTGCTCATCGATTCGATGAGCCTGCAGTACCTGATGGGCGCCGAGATCGACTACAAGGAAGACCTGCAGGGCGCCCAGTTCGTCATCAAGAACCCGAACGCGACCAGCACCTGCGGCTGCGGTTCGAGCTTCTCGGCCTGATCGCACCGGTTTTTCTGCACGACGGCGCCCGAGGGCGCCGTTTTTGCGTCTGGGGCGCCGGGCGACCGCATGCCGGGTGGTCTAATCTCGCGCGTCGTCGCAAGGGGAAACGATGTCCGAGGCGTTCAGATGGTTGCTGGTCGAAGGCATGGTGCCGATCTTCGGGGCCGGCGTGATCTATCTGGCCATGGGCGTGTGCGTGCTGATCGTCGAGAAGAAGAAAGGCCAGCCCTTCAGCTATCCGTGGAAGGAGGCGCTCGATCCCATCGGCTGGCTGTATGGCGGCGCCGTCCTGGCCACCATGATCGCCGTGCGGTCGAGTGCGCCGGCCGTGTCGGCCGCACTCGAAGGCTTCGCGATCTTCGCGTCGGCGGCATGCCTGTTGCTGCTCATCACGGCCTTTCGCACCAAGGCCGAGAATCCGACCTGGCGACCATCGACCTTGATGAGCACCGCTTCAGGCATACTCGTCGCCGCGACGCTCTACACGGGTTTTCTGGTGCAGAGCGATCTGTTTCAGGAGAAGGGCCATGAACCACATGCAGCAAAAAAAGACGGCGCAGCGGGCCCGACGAAAGCAGGCGCAGAGGGTTCATCCCGCTAAGACGCTGCAGGGGGCGCACGTCGTCGAATCGGGCAGCGTCGCCGCGCAGCCGCGCGACAGTGCGCTCGTGCGTGCGGCAAGTTCATTGGGCGCGTCGGCGGCGGCGGGCCTCGTGACTGCCGCGACCTTTCCCGCGGCTTCCGTCGTGCTGCCCATCGGGCTTGCCGTTCTTGGCGGGGCGCTCGTCGCCATGATTGGCCGGCACCAGGGCGCGTAGCCCGACTGCCAGGGGCGCTCAGGCCGGATACAGCGCGCCCAATACCCGCAGGCCGGCCGCGCCGGTCACGCCCGGATGGTTGCCCGGCTGGCGCTCGCAGAACTGGCGGGCCAGCCACGCGAACGCGGCGGCTTCCACCTGCATCGCCGGCAGGCCGGCAGTGTCGGTGGCGGCTACGGACAAGCCGGGCCACAGCGACGCAAGTCGCGCCATCAGCGCCCCGTTGCGGGCGCCTCCGCCGCACACCAGCAGCTCCCGAGTGCCAGGCGAGGAGGCGCGCAGGGCGTCGATCGCGCTGCGCGCCGTCAGCTCCAGCAGCGTGGCCTGTACGTCCGCGGGCGCGCGCGTTCCGCCGGCGTGCGCGAGGGCGGCGGCCAGCCAACTGGCGTTGAACAGGTCGCGGCCCGTGCTCTTGGGTGGCGCCTTGCGGAAATAGGCGTCCGCCAGCAGCGCGCGAAGCAACACGCCGTCGACCTGACCGGAGGCGGCCCAGCGACCGTCGTCGTCGTAGGCCGCATCGGTGTGCAGCCTGCACCAGTGATCCATCAGCGCATTGCCCGGGCCCGTGTCGAAGCCTCCCAGCGTCGCGCGGTCAGCGAGCGCTGGCTCATCCGTGGAGGGCAGCAGCGTGAGGTTGGCGATGCCGCCCACATTGAGGATCGCTCGCGGCATCGGGCCGCCGAACACGGCCTGGTGGAAGGCCGGCACCAAAGGTGCGCCCTGGCCGCCGGCGGCGACGTCGCGGCTGCGGAAGTCGCAGACGACGTCGATGCCGCAGGCCTCGGCCAGCAGCGCTCCGTTGTTGAGTTGCAGCGTAAAGCCGGTACCGTCGAATTCTCTGGGGCGGTGGCGCACGGTCTGGCCGTGGGAGCCGACGGCGCGCACGGCGCCGCGCTCGATGGAGGCCTTTTCCAGCAGGCGGGCCACCACCTCGGCCTGCAGTCGCGCCAGGGCATTGGCGGCCAGGGCGGCGCGCTGCAGTTCGTCCGGGCCCGACGTGTTGAGCGCCAGCAGTTCGGCGCCCAGCGGCGGCGGCATGGGGACGTGGGCGTCGGCGAGCACGCGCAGGCCGGAGCCGGCGCCGGCTGCGAAGTCGACCAGCACGCCATCGACACCGTCCATCGACGTGCCGCTCATCAAGCCAATGTAGAGGGTCATGAAGTGGCGACGCGCCGGGTTCGTCAGGGCGAACGCGGCGCGACGGTGTGCTGGAAACG
>JBJMWF010000479.1:0-5422 GCA_045810265.1 Vitreoscilla sp.
GGAAGGTGTCGTCGCGGTAGACGGCCGGGCCGGTGTACGAGCTGGGGCCGTTGAAGTAGCCGCCCGGGGGCGTGCGGCCGTCGCGCACCAGTTGCAGGTACAGCTCGGGCTTGACCGGCGTGGCCGAGTGGTTGATGACCTCGTGCGTGACGTCGATGGCGTAGCTGCCGCGGTGGAAGGTGTAGGTCTTGACCAGCTGCACGCCACCGATCTCGGGCGACTCGAAGCGCACGGTCAGCTCGTTCTTGCCGTCGGCCAGCGTGCGTTCGCTGCTGGCCAGGCGCATCACGCCGTGCGACAGCGCGTCGCTGGGCAGGCCGGTCAGGCCGGTCTGGGCGGCGTAGAACTGGTCCGTCGAGTTGGTGTCGAACACCTTGACGTCAGTCTTGGGCGGCACGGCCTCATGGATGCCCACCAGGCCCTTGATCTGGCGCCAGATCTCGCTGTGGTTGTCGACGTCCTGGTACTTGAGCAGGTCGAGGTCGACCAGGTCGCCACCCAGCGTGTTCAGCCTGGCCTTGACGACGTCGGTCTGGATGGTGACGTCCTCGATCGGCAGGTTGACGGCGGCGTCCGACGCGGCGCCGGAGGCGGGCGTGGCGGCGGCGACGAGCGCGGCGTTGTTGACGACAGGCGCGGAGGCGGCCGACGTCGTCGGCAGCGCCTTGGTGGCCGCCGGACGCGGTGCCAGCAAGGAGCTCTCGCCGTGGTAGACGCGCCACTTGTCGAACAGCATCAGCAGCGACATCATCAAGACGACCAGCAGCAGGGTGCGGCGAATTTCGGTCATGTGGGGGTGTGCCAGAAGTTTTATTTGTCGGTCGCGGCCGTCGTCGGCGTCGCGGCGGCCGGCACGGAGCCGGAATCACGGGGCAGCAGGCTGGTGAACAGGCCGGCAGATGGGGGCGCCTTGGGGCGGTTCCAAGGCATATTGTCGGGGACTTCGTCGCAGCCGCCGTGACACCACGGGTTGCAACGCAGGATGCGCCAGCCGGCCAGCCCGGTGCCGATGACGGCGCCATGGCTTTCCAGCGCCTGGATCGCGTAGACCGAACAGGTCGGCGCGAAGCGGCAGCTCTGGCCCACCCAGGGACTCAACACCAGGCGATAGACACGCACCAGCCCGATCAGCACGCGGCGCGGCAGGCGCAGCAACGGCGTCAGGCCGCGCATGAGGTGTTCCCCGAAGCAGCTGGTGGCACCGGCTTGGCGGCGTTTGTAACCTTGCTCTTGGCGGGCTTGCCACGCGACGTCGACTCGCCCGCCGGCCGCGGCTTCACGCGATCGCGCTCGCCGCGCGCGGCGCGCTCGAACAAGGCGCGCAGCTCCGTTCGCGCCGCTTCCTTCAGGGCGTCGGAGGCGGCGCTGGGGAACTGCTGCGGATCGAACGGCGAGCGCTGGCGCACCACCCAGAGACCGGGCTCGAGCTCGCGCGCGCAGGCGGCGGCCACGTTGCGGATCTGGCGCTTCAACAAGGTGCGCGTGACCGCCCGCCTGGCATGACGCTTGGGCACGACCAGGCCGAGCCAGCGATCCGGCCCGCCGGTCGGCATCGGGGTTTCCCCCAGCCCGTCCGGGCCCGATTCCTGCAAGTCGTCCACACCCGCCTCCACAGCACTCGCAGAGCCTGTGGATAACTCTGTAGACAAGCTGGCGTTAACCGGTGCATGGCCGCTCTCGGCGCCCACCGCGCTGGCGCCCGCTTCTTCAGCATCGACGACCGCACGCGACATCGGCCGCTTCAAAGGCAGCGGCCTGCCGGCCAGGTGATGGACAGCAAAATGGGGGCTGCGCAGACGCAGGGTCGTCGCGAGCACGCGCACGTAGTCCGCCGGCCGCACGATGCGGCCGAGCAGCGAAGAATCGAGGTCGCCTGCGGTCATGGCCGCCGGCCCGGTATGCGGTGAAGCAGGAATTCAGCGGCCCGCGCCGGCGTCCTCGGAGAGGAGGGCGACACAGGGACGACAAGGGCGGCGCGAGCCGCCCTTGAATTCCTTACCGGCGAAGCGTTCAGTCCGACGTCTGGAATCAGACGGCGAGACGCTTGCGACCCTTGGCGCGACGCGCGGCGATGACGCTGCGGCCGCCACGGGTCTTCATGCGAACGAGGAAGCCGTGCGTACGGGCGCGACGGACTTTGGAGGGCTGGTAGGTACGCTTCATGGATGAAAATCTCCGGGGAACCCTCGATTAGAGCAGACAAACACCTTAATAGTCAACGACTTGCCACGTGCGGCCGTGCGATGCGGGGGGATTGACCGCTCGCTTCTTTCTGTGGATAACCGTTCTTTTGCCGATTCGTCACGGGTAGAATCAGCCGGCTTGAGAAGAACTTGTCCACAATGTCCCTAGACCTTTGGCACCGCAGTTGCGAGCGACTCGCGACCGAGCTGCCCGAACAACAATTCAGCACCTGGATCCGGCCTCTTCCGCCGGCCGACTTCACCGACGTGGGTGACGGCGCGGTCGCGCTCGTTCGCGTTCCCAACCGGTTCAAGCTCGACTGGATCCGTTCGCAGTACGGCCCGCGCATCGAGTCCGTGCTGACCGAGCTCGCCGGCAAGCCGGTACGCCTGGAACTGGCGCTCGCGCCGCGCGAAGCGGCCGCGCCCGGCCATGCGCACGTGTCCTCGGGCGGCGGCTTCATCACCAGCCAGCCGCCGCAACGCATCGGCGCGGTGTTCGAGCACGCGCTGGCCGCACCGGCCCAGTCGGCCAACGGCCATGCCGTCGCCACTCCGCCGGCTCGACCGATGCACGCCGCCCCGGCGATGAACTCGCACCGCCTGAACCCGGCGCTCACCTTCGACACGCTGGTGGCCGGCCGCGCCAACCAGATGGCGCGCACTGCCGCGCTGCACGTGGCCGGCGCGCCGGGCGCGATGTACAACCCGCTGTTCGTCTACGGCGGCGTCGGCCTGGGCAAGACCCACCTGGTGCACGCCGTCGGCAACCAGCTGCTGAAAGACAAGCCCGACGCCCGCGTGCTCTACCTGCACGCCGAGCAGTTCATCTCCGACGTCGTCAAGAACTACCAGCGCAAGACCTTCGACGAGCTCAAGGCCAAGTACCACTCGCTCGATCTGCTGCTGATCGACGACGTGCAGTTCTTCGCCGGCAAGGAGCGCACGCAGGAGGAGTTCTTCAACGCCTTCGAGGCGCTGTTGTCGCGCCGCGCGCACATCATCATGACGAGCGACACCTATCCCAAGGGTCTCGCCGACATCGACGAACGCCTGACCAGCCGCTTCGACTCCGGCCTGACGGTGGCCATCGAGCCACCCGAGCTCGAGATGCGCGTGGCCATCCTGATCCGCAAGGCCGAAGGCGAGCAGGCGCAGATGCCCGAGGAAGTGGCCTTCTTCATCGCCAAGAACGTGCGCGCCAACGTGCGCGAGCTCGAAGGCGCGCTGCGCAAGGTGCTGGCCTATTCGCGCTTCTCGCAGAAGGACATCAACATCGCGCTGGCCCGCGAGGCGCTCAAGGATCTGCTGTCGATCCAGAACCGCCAGATCTCGGTCGAGAACATCCAGAAGACGGTGGCCGACTTCTACAAGATCAAGGTCGCCGACATGTACTCCAAGAAGCGCCCGGCGAGCATCGCCCGCCCGCGCCAGATCGCGATGTACCTGGCCAAGGAACTGACGCAGAAGAGCCTGCCCGAGATCGGCGAGCTGTTTGGCGGTCGCGACCACACCACCGTGCTGCATGCCGTGCGCAAGATCGGCGGCGAGCGGCAGAAGAACACCGAATTGAACCAGCAGCTGCACGTGCTCGAGCAGACGCTCAAGGGCTGATGGCAGCCCCTGCTCACCGCATCCGCGCCTCTTGTGGCGTCGCGGCCCGTTCCGCGAAATTTCTTCGATCGATTCATGTAGCCATGGGCGCAGGAACACTGTCAACTCACAACTCTGGGGACCGTTCCGGGACAACCGGGCAGTCATCCACAGGCCAGCGCGGTGCGCGAAAGTTGTTATCGACGAGTCCGAGCGCAACCGGGGGTTCGACCCCCAGACTTGTGCGGACGCCAAGCCCTTGATAAATCAGGCGAAAATAGACTTCTCCACAGTGCACGACGGGCACTACCAGCTACCACCAGGTTTAAAAAAGAGGAAGACATGATTGTTCTCAAAGCGCCTCAGGAAAAACTGCTTGGCGCGTTGCAGGCGGTGTCGGGGATCGTGGAACGCCGGCATACCCTGCCCATCCTGGCCAACGTGCTGATGCGCAAGAACGGCGACTCGATCGAGTTCACCACCAGCGACCTGGAGATCCAGGTGCGCACGTCGGCCTCGCTCGGTGGCGACGAAGGCTCGCTGTCGACCACCGTCGGCTCGCGCAAGATGATCGACATCCTCAAGTCGCTGCCTGGCGACCAGATCGTCTCGCTCACCTCCAGCGGCACCAAGCTGACGCTGCAGGCCGGCAAGAGCCGCTTCACCATGCAGACGCTGCCGGCGGACGACTTCCCGCTGGTCAATGAGGCGGTCGACTTCGGCCCCAGCTTCGGCGTGCCGCAGAAGGTGCTCAAGAGCCTGATCGACCAGGTGCACTTCGCGATGGCGGTGCACGACATCCGCTACTACCTGAACGGCATCCTGTTCGTCGCCGAAGGCAAGACGCTGACCCTGGTGGCCACCGACGGCCACCGCCTGGGCCTGGCGCAGGCCACGCTGGAGACCGAGATCCCCAAGCAGGAAGTCATCCTCCCGCGCAAGACAGTGCTGGAGCTGGCGCGCCTGCTGGGCAACGTCGACGAGCCCATCGAGATGCGCTTTGCCGGCAACCAGGCCAAGTTCGCGTTCTCCGGCCTGGAGTTCGTCACGAAGCTGGTCGAAGGCAAGTTCCCCGACTACAACCGCGTGATCCCGAAGAACCACAAGAACTCCGTGATCCTGGGCCGCCAGCCGCTGCTCTCGAGCCTGCAGCGCGCGGCCATCCTCACCAGCGAGAAGTTCAAGGGCGTGCGCGTCAACCTCGAGCCGGGCGCGCTGCGCATCGCTTCGAGCAACGCCGAACAGGAGGAGGCCAAGGAAGAACTCGAGATCGACTACGGCGGCGACGCCATCGAGATCGGCTTCAACGTCACCTACCTGATGGACGCCCTCAACAACATCGACCACGACATGGTCAAGCTCGAGCTGCAGGACGGCAATTCGAGCGCGCTGATCACGGTGCCGGAGCAACCCGGCTTCAAGTACGTCGTGATGCCGATGCGCATCTGAGGCCGCTCGCGGCCTCGCTGCGTGCGGCGGCGCACGCGCGGCCTTGGTGCCGCCAAGCCCCTTGACGCGGGGTGGCCGCCGATCTCCCCGTTTGGACCAAGAAATGGCCTGCCGCCCACGCGGCGCGCATGCCTCCAGGAAGTGAATTGCAATGACTGATCAGACCTTGCCGGACGACACCCCGAAGGACGTTCCGA
>JBJMWF010000480.1:0-3017 GCA_045810265.1 Vitreoscilla sp.
AAGGCGGCGCGCTCCAGTTCCACCAGGTGGAGGTCGTCGCGCGCGGCCGCCATCATCGGGGCATAGATCTCGGGCGAGTGGCGATAGAGCACGGCCTTGCCGCATTCCTCGAACAGGCCCGCGGTGTGGGCGCTCCAGGCCTCCATCGACAGCGCCTGCGCCAGCCGCCCCATCAGCAGGCCGCGGATGCTGGCGCGCTCCCACACGGCCAGCAGTTGCGGCACCTGCGGGAAGGCGGCCTGCAGGCCGGTCTCGTAGGCGATGGCCGAGATCTCGCGCACGCCCAGATAGGTGACGGCCTGCTGCACGCTCTGAACCCGGCCCTTCAGGCCGTACAGCGGCGAGTTGACGGCCTTCATCACGGCCGCGGCGAACGACATGTCGGCCTCGATCAGCGCGCCGACCGCATTGAGGTTGATGTCGTCCTCGCGCAGCAGTGCGGCCAGCTTGACCAGCGACTGCGGCTGGGCAGGCAGGTCGAAATCGAGGTTCACGGGTCGATTGTCTTGCGTCATGGGGCAGTCCGCGGCGGCGAAACGGAGGATCGGAAAGTCTGCATGCTAGACCTTCCGGTGGCCGCGGGCACGGGTGAATTGGCCGACAAACCGGCCGCTGTTCCTGGAAAGGCAATGCAGGGCACGGCAACTGCCGTTCAGCAGCGCCGTCCAGTCCACTTACCGAAGCACTCCAACGCATGATCCATTGGCCCACCGCCGGCTTCTCCCACATCGCCATCTGGACCATCGCCGCGGCGGCCACGGCTGCCGTCATCCTGCGCCCCGGCAAGTGGCCCGAGGCGGTCTGGGCCGTGGGCGGCGCCCTGGCACTGCTGCTGTGCGGGCTCATCTCGCTGTCGACGGCGCTGCAGGCGGTCGCCGAGGGCTGGGACGTCTACCTGTTCCTGACCGGCATGATGCTGCTGTCGGAGCTGGCGCGCCGCGAGGGCCTGTTCGACACCCTGGCCGGCTGGGCCGTGCAGCACGCCGGCGGGTCGGCACGGCGGCTGTTCGCGCTGGTCTACGGCATCGGCGTCGTGGTGACGGTGTTCATGTCCAACGACGCCACCGCCGTCGTGCTGACGCCGGCCGTCTACGTGGTGGCCAAGAAGGCCGGCGCCAGGCCCTTGCCCTACCTGTTCGCGTGCGCCTTCATCGCCAATGCGGCCAGCTTCGTGCTGCCGATCTCGAACCCGGCCAACCTGGTCGTCTTCGGCGACCACATGCCGCCGCTGGCAGCCTGGACGCGCGCGTTCGCGCTGCCATCCGTCGCCTCGGTCGTCGTGACCTGGGCGGTGCTGGCGCTGGTGTTCCGCAAGGAGCTGGCCGAGCCGGTGGAGAGCGGGGCGCGCGTGCCCAAGCTGTCGGGCACCGGCAGGTTGGCGGCGCTGGGCATCGTGGGCGTGGTGCTGGCGATGCTGGCGGCGTCGTGGCTGGATTTCCCGCTGGGCGCGCCCACGCTGATCGCGGCGCTCATTGCCATCGGCGGCGTGCAGGCGAGCAAGCGGGAGGCGCCGTGGGCGCTACTGAAGCACGTCTCGTGGAGCGTGCTGCCGCTGGTCGCGGGGTTGTTCGTGCTGGTGGCCGGGGTCGTTCAGACGGGGCTGGTCGCGGCGCTGACCGAGGGCCTGCGCGCGGCCGCGCACGCGGCGCCGCGCGAGACGGCGTGGGGCGCCGGCGCCCTGGTGGCGTTCGCCTCGAACCTGATGAACAACCTGCCGGCGGGCCTGGTCGCGGGCACCGCCGCCAACTCGGGCGCGATGCCCGACGGCGTGCGCTCGGCGATCGCCATCGGCATCGACCTCGGGCCCAACCTCTCGGTCACCGGCTCGCTGGCCACCATCCTGTGGCTGGCCGCGCTGCGGCGCGAAGGCGAGCACGTCTCCGCGTGGGAGTTCCTGCGCGTGGGCGCGCTGGCGATGCCGCTGGCGCTGGTCGCGGCGCTGGCCTGCCTCTGAACGCTTCGGCTATCTCTGGCCGTCGATCCGTATCCAGGTGGTCTTCAGCTCGGTGTACTTGTCGAACGCGTGCAGCGACTTGTCGCGCCCGTTGCCGCTCTGCTTGTAGCCGCCGAACGGCACGGTGATGTCGTCCTCGTCGTACGAGTTGACGTGCACCGTGCCGGCGCGCAGGCCGCGCGCGACGCGGTGGGCGCGGTTGATGTTGTCGCTCCAGACGCTGGCCTGCAGGCCGTAGCTCGAGCCGTTGGCCAGCGCGATCGCCTCGTCCTCGGTCTTGAAGCGGATCACCGACATCACCGGGCCGAAGATCTCTTCCTGCGCGATCTTCATGTCGTTGGTGACCTGGTCGAACACGGTGGGCTCGACGTAGTAGCCGCCCGTCTCGCCGCGCACCTGCCTGCCCCCGCTGACCACGCGCGCGCCCTGCGCGTGGCCGGCCTCGATGTAGCCCAGCACCGTCCTGAGCTGGGTGTCGTCCACCAGCGCGCCCATCTCCGTCTTGGCGTCCAGCGGGTCGGCCGGCGCGTACTTGGGTGCCTCGGTCTTGAGCGTGGCGACGAATTCGTCGGCGATCGATTCGTGCACCAGCACGCGCGAGGGCGCGTTGCACGACTCGCCCTGGTTGAAGAACATGCCGCCCGAGACCGTTTTGGCGGCACGCGCGACGTCGGCGTAGTCCTCGAACACGACGAAGGCCGACTTGCCGCCCAGCTCGTTGTAGACGCGCTTCAGGTTGGACTTGCCGGCGTACTCGTACATGCGGCGGCCGACGCGCGTGGAGCCGGTAAAACCGATGGCGTCGACCTCCATGTGCAGCGCCAGCGCCTCGCCGGCTTCGTGGCCGTAGCCGGGCACGACGTTGAACACGCCCGGTGGCAGGCCCGCCTCGAGCGCGAGCTCGGCCAGGCGCAGCGCGGTGAGCGGGCTCTTCTCGCTCGGCTTGAGCACCACCGAGTTGCCGGCGGCCAGCGCCGGGCCCAGCTTCCAGGCGGCCATGATCATCGGGTAGTTCCAGGGCACGATCACGCCGATCACGCCCATGGGTTCGCGCGTGACGAGC
>JBJMWF010000481.1:0-3646 GCA_045810265.1 Vitreoscilla sp.
GGCTGCTGGTGTCGCAGGCCATCCCCGCGACGCTGACGGCGCTGGCTGGCGCGCCTGCCACCGAGCCGGGCACCGTGTCCCAGCGCGTGCCCCAGACAACCGACGCGGACTGCCGCTTCCGTCTGGTGGTCACCAGCGCCCCGGCGGACGGCGGCGCGGTGCCGCATCCGTACGACGAATGCGTCGCCCTGGCGGTGTGGCAGCAGGCGGCCGAGGGCGGTCCCGTGACGCTGCAGTTGATGCGCGGCACGCTGGGCGCCGAACTGGTGGGCGTGCAGGCCGCCGGATCGTCGCATTGAGGGGCCGCGAACGCCGCTGTCGAGCGCAAATGTGCGGTGGCTGGCGGCTTTCCACGGGTAAGCCCGGGCCCTTGTCTCGAAAATGTCATCAAAGCTTCATAAACTGAGGCGATGACCGACGTTCCCACGGCTGTCCCCGCATTGCGGCTGCCCCTGCTCAATCGCGAGCGTTCCATTCTCGAATTCAATCGGCGCGTCCTGGCCCAGGCACTGCGGGCCGACGTGCCGTTGCTGGAGCGGCTGCGCTACGTCACGATCGTGTCGTCCAACCTCGACGAGTTCTTCGAGGTGCGCTTCGCCGACGCGCTGGAGGCCGCGCGCATGCCGGGGGCGGGCGACGCCTTGCGCGAGCTGACCGTGATCTCGGTCGAGGCCCACGCGCTGATCGACGAGCAATACGCCATCTTCAACGAGCAAGTGATGCCGTCGCTGGGCCTGCACGGCATCCGTGTCGTCAACCACGCCGAGCGCACCGAGGCGCAACGCCGCTGGGTCGACGCCTTCTTCCAGCGCGAGGTGCGGCCGCTGCTGGTGCCGGTGGGGCTCGACCCGGCCCATCCGTTCCCGCAGGTGGCCAACAAGTCGCTGAACTTCATCGTGCAGCTCGGCGGCCGGAACGCCTTCGGCCGCGAGAACACGATCGCCATCGTCAAGGTGCCGCGCGTGCTGCCGCGCGTGATCAAGCTGCCAGAGAGCTGCTGTCCCAAGGGCGAACAGCACTTCGTGCTGTTGTCCAGCGTGATCCGCGCGCACCTGGCGGAGTTGTTCCCCGGGCGGATCGTCGAATCGTTCTCGCAGTTTCGCGTCACGCGCGACTCCGAGCTCGAAGTCGACGAGGATGACGTGCGCAACCTGCGCCAGGCGCTGCGCCGCGGACTGACGACACGCCACTACGGCCGCGCGATCCGGCTCGAGGTCGTCAACAGCTGCCCCGAGGCCTTGTGGCGCCTGCTGCTGGCGCAGTTCGACCTGCCGGAGGCGGCGCTGCATCGCGTCAACGGGCCGGTCAACCTGGTGCGCCTGAACGAGCTGATCGACCAGGCCACCGACCCGTTGCATGGCCCGGTGCTGCGCTTCGCGCCCTACGAGGCGTCCTGGCCGCGAGGGCGGCTGCCGCGCACCGGCTCGATGTTCGAGCGCCTGCGTGACAACGACGTGCTGCTGCACCATCCGTTCGAGAGCTTCGAGCCGGTGGTGGAATTCCTGCGCGAGGCGGTGCTCGATCCCGACGTGCTGGCCATCAAGCAGACGATCTACCGCACCGGAGAGAAGTCCGTGCTGATGGACCTGCTGATCGAGGCGGCGCGGCGCGGCAAGGAAGTGATGGCGGTCGTGGAGCTGAAGGCGCGCTTCGACGAGGAGGCCAACATCAACTGGGCCGAACGCCTGGAGGCGGTCGGCGCGCAGGTGGTCTACGGCATCGTCGGCCTGAAGACGCATGCCAAGCTGCTGCTCGTGACGCGCCGCGAGGCCTCGCCCCGCGGCCCGCGGCTGCGCCGCTACGTGCACCTGTCCACCGGCAACTACAACCCCAAGACGGCGCGCCTGTACACCGACATCGGCTATCTGAGCGCCGACGACGGCATCACCGCCGACGCCGACCAGATCTTCCAGCAGATCGCCAGTCTGACGCGCATGAAGCCGCCGCGCCATCTGCTGACCGCGCCCTTCGTGCTGCACAAGCGCCTGCTCGGGCACATCGGGCAGGTGCGTGACGCGGCGCGCGCGGGCCGGCCGGCACGCATCGTCGTCAAGGTCAACGCGTTGACCGACGCCTCGCTGATCGAGGCCCTGGTCGAGGCCAGCCAGGCCGGCGCCAGCATCGACCTGATCGTGCGCGGCGCCTGCACCCTGCCGCCGGGGGTCGAGGGCCTGACCACCAACATCCGCGTGCGTTCGGTGGTTGGACGCTTCCTGGAGCACTCGCGCATCGTCTATCTGCGCTGGGGCGAGTCCGACGACGACGAGGCGCTGTTCCTTTCGAGCGCCGACTGGATGGTGCGCAACATGCTGCGCCGCATCGAGCTTGCGTGGCCGATCCGGGATGCGGCGATGCGCCAGCGCGTGATCGACGAATGCCTCGTGCCTTACCTGCATGACACACGGGATGCATGGTTGTTGCAGTCCAATGGGAAATACGAGCGCGTCAGCAGCGACGGCGTGAGTGCGCAGCAGGCCCTGATGGCCCGCTTTCGAAGCAAGTAGTCGACGGCTGCCAGGAGGCACGCGGAATGGATCTGATCTTGTGGCGGCACGCCGAAGCGGGCGACCCTCTCGTGGACGCCGCAGCCGATCTCGAGCGCCCGCTCACCTCCAAGGGCGAGCGCCAGGCGCGCCGGGTCGCGGATTGGCTCAACCAGTTCCTGCCCGATTCGACGCGGGTGCTGGCCAGTCCGGCGCTGCGCTGCCAACAGACAGTGGCGGCGCTTGGGCGGCGCGTGAAGAAGACACCGGCACTGGGCCCGGACGGCGATGTCGAGGGCCTGCTCGCCGCTGCCCGCTGGCCCGATGCGCGCGAGGCGGTGCTCGTCGTCGGGCACCAGCCCACGCTTGGCCGGGTTGCCGCCTACCTGATGGCAGGCGAGTCGGCGCGCTTCGGCGACCCATGGACGATCAAGAAAGGGAGCGTATGGTGGCTGCGCCATCGGCCCCGTGAGGGACGTGCCGAGGTCCAGATCATCGCGGTGCGGACGGCCGAAGGCCTGTAGGCCTCCGCAGTAGATCTTTTTTGGAAAAAGCTTGCGCGGCCCCGATTCGATGTCATAGAATCGTGGGCTTCGCTGATCACAAGTCAGCTTTGACCGCGATGCGGTGGGTGGGCCGGAAGGTTCCCCGGTGCATCTCGAGTCGACGACCCGGCGGTCAGCGAAGAGTCTGAAAATCAGTGCTTGACGGTAGTTTGAAATCAAGCATAGAATTAAAGGCTTCGCTGATAACAAATCAGCCTTCGATTGCAACGCTAAAGCGAGCAACCCGAAAGCCGATAAGCAGTCAGCGAAAACGAAGCGCGAAAGTCGACTGCTTGACAAGGTTTTGAAAGCAGATCATAATTCCGCTTCTGTGCTGATAACAGCGCAAACGCAGCAAACAACGGTTTGTTCGCGACAGTTCTTTAAAAATCAACAGCCGATAAGCGTGGGCGTTTGAAGGCGAGTGCCAAGAAACTAGCTGTCAAAAGCGATGTTTCAAGGTCTTATGGACTTTAAACGCTCATGAAGATTGAATGAAACTTGTTTCGAGTTTCTTCAATTCCTTTATGAGTAATTCAAGATCGAACTGAAGAGTTTGATCCTGGCTCAGATTGAACGCTGGCGGCATGCCTTACACATGCAAGTCGAACGGTAACA
>JBJMWF010000482.1:0-5292 GCA_045810265.1 Vitreoscilla sp.
CGACGGCCGCGACGTCACCGCGCAGACGCCGCAGCAACGCAACATCGCGCAGGTGTTCCAGTTCCCGGTGATCTACGACACGATGACCGTGGCCGATAACCTCGCGTTCCCGCTGCGCAATCGCGGCGTGGCGCCGGCGCGCATCCAGGAACGCGTGGGGCGCATCGCCGAGATGCTGGAGATGAGCCACCAGCTCGACGTGCGCGCCGCCGGCCTGGCCGCCGACGCCAAGCAGAAGATCTCGCTCGGCCGCGGCCTGGTGCGCGAGGACGTCAGCGCGGTGCTGTTCGACGAGCCGCTGACCGTGATCGACCCGCACCTGAAGTGGCAGCTGCGCCGCAAGCTCAAGCAGATCCACCACGAGCTCAAGCTGACGCTGATCTACGTGACGCACGACCAGGTGGAGGCGCTGACCTTCGCCGACCAGGTGATCGTGATGACGCGCGGCCGCGCGGTGCAGGTGGGCAGCGCCTCGGATCTGTTCGAGCGCCCGCAGCACACCTTCGTCGGCCACTTCATCGGCTCGCCCGGCATGAACCTGCTGCCGGCCCGCTGGAGCGAGCACGGCCTGGAAGTGGCGGGTCGTGCCGTCACCGGCCGCGCGGCGGCAAGCGCCGTCCAGTCCGCGACGCTGCTGGGCGTGCGCCCGGAGTACGTGACGATCGCCGTGCCCGACACGCCTGGCGCCGTGCCAGTCACGGTCGACCAGGCGCAGGACATCGGCACCTACTGGCTGTTGACCACGCACGCCGCCGACGGCACCCGCATCCGCGCGAGGCTGCATCCGCACCAGGCGATCCCCAAGGCGGGCGACACCGCCTGGCTGCAGATCAACGGCCCGCATACCTGTCTCTACCAGAACGAGCTGCTGATCGAATCCGGCGGCGAGCCCGCACGAGGAGTTGCCGCATGAAACCCGTCAACCAGAAGGCCTGGCTGATGATCCTGCCCGTGGTGATCTGCGTGGCGTTCTCGGCCATCCTGCCCTTGATGACCGTCGTCAACTACTCGGTGCAGGACATCATCTCGCCCGAGCGCCGCGTGTTCGTCGGCACGGAGTGGTTCAAGCAGGTCATGCGCGACGACGACCTGCATGCGGCGCTGGTGCGCCAGGTCGTCTACTCTCTGTCCGTGCTGCTGGTGGAGATCCCGCTGGGCATCGGCCTGGCGCTGGCCATGCCCGCCAAGGGCTGGCGCTCGTCGGCCGTGCTGGTGCTGGTGGCCATCTCGCTGCTGATCCCCTGGAACGTGGTCGGCACGATCTGGCAGATCTACGGCCGCACCGACATCGGCCTGCTGGGCGCCACCTTGTCGCGGCTGGGCCTGAACTACGACTACACCGGCAACCCGCACGACGCCTGGCTCACGGTGCTGACGATGGACGTCTGGCACTGGACGCCGCTGGTCGCGCTGCTGTGCTACGCCGGCCTGCGCGCCATCCCCGACGCCTACTACCAGGCGGCCAGCATCGACGGCGCCAGCAAGTTCGCCGTCTTCCGCTACATCCAGCTGCCCAAGATGCGCGGCGTGCTGATGATCGCAGTGCTGCTGCGCTTCATGGACAGCTTCATGATCTACACCGAGCCCTTCGTGCTGACCGGCGGCGGGCCGGGCAACTCCACCACCTTCCTGTCGCAGTACCTCACGCAGAAGGCCGTCGGCCAGTTCGACCTCGGCCCGGCCGCGGCGTTCTCGCTGATCTACTTCCTCATCATCCTGCTGCTGTGCTTCATCCTCTACACCTGGATGCAGCGCGTGGGCACCGTGTCCGAAGGGGAGACCGCTCATGGATGACAAGCGCTTCAAGAAGCGGACGCTGTTCCTGTTCGCCTACCTGCTGTTCGCGATCCTCCCGGTCTACTGGATGATCAACATGTCGTTCAAGACGAACGAGGAGATCCTGGCGGCGTTCAGCCTGTGGCCCAAGCACGTCACGTTCGAGCACTACAAGCTGATCTTCACCGACGAGTCCTGGTACTCGGGCTACATCAACTCGCTGATCTACGTGGCCATCAACACGGTGATCTCGCTGACGGTGGCGCTGCCGGCGGCCTATGCGTTCTCGCGCTACTCGTTCCTGGGCGACAAGCACGTGTTCTTCTGGCTGCTGACCAACCGCATGACGCCGCCGGCCGTGTTCCTGCTGCCGTTCTTCCAGCTCTACACCACGCTGGGCCTGATGGACACGCACATCGCGGTGGCGCTGGCGCACCTTTTGTTCAACGTGCCGCTGGCGGTGTGGATCCTCGAGGGTTTCATGAGCGGCATCCCGCGCGAGATCGACGAGACGGCCTACATCGACGGCTATTCGTTCCCGCGCTTCTTCCTGACGATCTTCGTCCCGCTGATCAAGGCCGGCATCGGCGTGGCGGCGTTCTTCTGCTTCATGTTCAGCTGGGTGGAGCTGCTGATGGCGCGCACGCTGACCAGCGTCAACGCGCTGCCCATCGTCGCGGTGATGACGCGCACGGTCTCGGCCTCGGGCATGGACTGGGGTACGCTGGCCGCCGCCGGCGTGCTGACCATCGTGCCGGGCGCGATCGTGATCTGGTTCGTCCGTAACTACATCGCGAAGGGTTTCGCGATGGGTCGAGTTTGAGGAGTCAGACAGATGTTCGAATGGATGGCATGGACTCTTCCTGTCGCGGTCTTCTTCTGCTGCATCGCGCTGATGCTGGTCGTCATGACCGTGTGGGAGCTCCGGTCGCCGACGGTGATGCGACGCGGCTGGCTGCCGATCCCGACGACGCGCGGCGACCGCCTGTTCATCGGCCTGATGGCCGCGGCCTGGGTCAACCTCGGCTTCGTCGCGTTCAGCGAGAAGGCGATGACCTGGTTCAACCTGGAGCAGGAACCGTCGATCTGGATCAGCCTGGTCGTGTCGATGCTGCTGCTCGCGCTCATCATCCGAAAAGGCTGACGGACGAAATCGAATCGAGGCGCCGGCGAATCCTTCCCAGCCGGAGTCGTGGGAGAAGACGGGAAGGCACACAGGAGACAAAGATGAAGTACCGCATGCATGCCGTGGCCTTCGCTGCCGCCGCGCTGGCCCTGGGCCAGGCCGCGTGGGCCGGTGAAGCCGAGGCGAAGAAATGGATCGATTCCGAGTTCCAGCCGTCGACGCTGAACAAGGATCAGCAGATGGCCGAGATGAAGTGGTTCATCGACGCCGCCGCCAAGTTGAAGGCCAAGGGCGTGACGCAGATCTCGGTGGTGTCCGAGACGCTCACCGTGCACGAGTACGAATCCAAGACGCTGGCCAAGGCGTTCGAGGAGATCACCGGCATCAAGGTCAAGCACGAGATCATCCAGGAGGGCGACGTCGTCGAGAAGCTCCAGACCTCGATGCAGTCGGGCAAGTCCATCTACGACGGCTGGATCAACGACTCCGACCACATCGGCACGCACTACCGCTACGGCACGGCGCTGGCGCTGACCGACCAGATGTCGGGGGCCTGGAAGGAGTACACCAACCCTGGCCTGGACCTGAAGGACTTCATCGGCACCAGCTTCACGACGGCGCCGGACGGCAAGATGTACCAGCTGCCCGACCAGCAGTTCGCCAACCTGTACTGGTTCCGGGCCGACCTGTTCGCGCGCCAGGACCTGAAGGACAAGTTCAAGGCCAAGTACGGCTACGACCTGGGCGTGCCGCTCAACTGGAGCGCCTACGAGGACATCGCCAAGTTCTTCAGCGAGGACGTCAAGACCATCGACGGCAAGCCGATCTACGGTCACATGGACTACGGCAAGAAGGATCCGTCGCTGGGCTGGCGCTTCACCGACGCCTGGCTGTCGATGGCCGGCGAAGCCGACGTCGGCATTCCCAACGGCCTGCCGGTGGACGAGTGGGGCATTCGCGTGGCCGACGACAAGTGCACGCCGGTGGGCGCGTCCGTCGAGCGTGGCGGTGCGACCAACTCGCCCGCGGCCGTGTACGCGCTGACCAAGTACATCGACTGGATGAAGGCCTACGCACCGAAGGAAGCCACCGGCATGACCTTCGGCGAAGCCGGCCCGGTGCCCGCGCAGGGCCAGATCGCGCAGCAGATCTTCTGGTACACCGCGTTCACCGCCGACATGATCAAGCCGGGCCTGCCGGTGGTCAACGCCGACGGTTCGCCCAAGTGGCGCATGGCGCCCGGCCCGAACGGCCCGTACTGGAAGCAGGGCATGCAGAACGGCTACCAGGACGTGGGCTCGTGGACCTTCCTGAAGTCCAACGATCCGAACCGCGCTGCTGCCGCCTGGCTGTATGCGCAGTTCGTGACGGCCAAGACGACCTCGCTCAAGAAGTCCATCGTGGGCCTGACGTTCATCCGTGACTCCGACATCCACGCCGACTACTTCACCAAGAACGCCAACAAGTACGGCGGCCTGATCGAGTTCTATCGCAGCCCCGCGCGCGTGGCGTGGACGCCCACCGGCAACAACGTGCCCGACTACCCGAAGCTCGCGCAGCTCTGGTGGAAGAACGTCGCCGTGGCCGTCACCGGCGAGAAGACGCCGCAGCAGGCGATGGACAACCTGGCCAACGAGATGGACGACGTGATGGGCCGCCTGCAACGCGCCGGCATGGCCCATTGCGCGCCCAAGCTCAACCCCAAGAGCGCGCCGTCCAAGTGGCTCAGCAACAAGGGCGCGCCGTGGGCCAAGCTGCCCAACGAGAAGCCCCAGGGCGAGACCATCGCCTATGACACGCTGCTGAACGCCTGGAAGGCCGGCAAGGTCAGGTAGTCGATTCGCGTCGCGGGTGACCGCGGCGCCGCCTCGAAAAGTTGTCTCCTGGTCCGGTCGGCAGGCCGGACCCCTCGACGCCCCGGACGCCGCAAGACGTCCGGGGCGTTATTCTTGGCACCCGATGAAGATCACCTTCCGCTGCGATCCCGCCCTGGTCGACCTGCTGCCGCGCCCTGTGCCGGCGCGGGCCGCCTTGCCTGACTGGCTGCGTGCGCTGGCGCCGCGCGCGCCCTCGGCCGTGCACGGGCGCGAGATCCGCACCGTCAAGCAGTGCCCGCCCTTCGTCGACGCCATGCGCCACGGCTTCATGCTGGTGCTGCCCTGCGATGTGGCGGTCGCGCCGGGCATGAAGTTCAGTTGGGACTGGCCGCTGCCGGAGCTGACCCTGCAGGGACACCCACGGGCGCCGCTGAGCTTCCACGTGCCCGAGCAGATCGCCGGCTCGCCGCTCGCGCATGGCACGCAGTCGGCGCTCAAGTTCAACAGCTTCTGGACCATCGAACTGGAGCCGGGCTGGTCGCTGCTGGCGATGCACCCGATCAACCGCGACGA
>JBJMWF010000483.1:0-4049 GCA_045810265.1 Vitreoscilla sp.
CCTGACCGACACCTATTTCGTCGTCGCCCACTTCCACTACATCATGGTCGGCGGCGCCGTGATGGCCTATTTCGCCGGACTGCATTTCTGGTGGCCCAAGGCGACGGGGCGGATGTATGCCGAGGTCTGGGCGCGCATCGCCGCGGTGCTGGTGTTCGTCGGCTTCAACCTGACCTTCTTCCCGCAGTTCATGCTGGGCGTCGAAGGCATGCCTCGGCGCTATCACGCCTATCCGCCGCAGTTCCAGGTGCTCAACCTGTTCTCGTCAGCCGGCGCCGTCGTGCTGGCGATCGGCTACCTGATGCCGCTGGTCTATTTCGCCTGGTCGATCCGAAGGGGCGCGACCGCCGGCGCCAACCCGTTCGAAGCCAAGGGACTCGAGTGGCAGACCCGCTCCCCGCCGCCGACCGGCAATTTCGACACGCCACCGATCGTGCCCTCCAAGGTCTACGACTACGCACCGGACGAACCGCCGCCGATCACGGAGGCCGCGCGATGACCAGCGCCGCGTTGACCGAGCCCGCCGACGAGCCCGACATCGGCAAGCTGGGCATGTGGGTGTTCATCGCCAGCGAGGTGCTGTTCTTCGGCGGCCTGTTCGTCGCCTACCTGTACGGCCGCACGCACTGGCCCCAGGGCTGGGCCGCGGCGTCGCGCCATACCGACGTCGTGCTGGGCACCGTCAACACGGCGGTGCTGCTGACGAGCAGCGCGGTCGTCGCGCTGGCCGTGGCCTGCGAGGACGACGCCCGGGCCCGGCGCTGGAGTGCGAAGCTGCTGGCGCTGACCGCGGCGCTGGGCCTCGTCTTCCTCACGATCAAGGGCTTCGAGTGGCACGCCGAGTGGGATGAGCACCTGCTGCCCGGCCCGCAGTTCGCGCTGCCCGTGCCGGGCGCGCAGGCGTTCTTCGCGCTGTATTTCGTGATGACCGGCCTGCACGGGGTGCACATGATCGTCGGCGTCGCGGTGCTGGCCATCCTCGCCCGCGGGCGCTCGCGCGAACGCGAGTGGGCGCGCGCGCGGCAGCTGGAGGTCGCGGCGCTGTACTGGCACTTCGTCGACATCGTCTGGATCTTCCTGTACCCCCTGCTGTATCTGGTGCAACGCCATGGCTGACAGGACCTTCGCCCGAACGGCGCGCACGCTGGGCTTCGCCTGGGCCGCGCTGCTGCTGCTGATGCTCGCCAGCCTGGGCAGCGCCTACCTCAAGCTCGGGCCCTGGAACATGGTCAGCGGCCTGGTCATCGCCGGGATCAAGGCCGCCATCGTCGCCTGGCTCTTCATGCGACTGCGCGAATCGGGGCCGCTTATCCGCCTGGTGGCGGCCGCGGGGCTGGGGCTCTGGTTCATCCAGGTCGGGCTGAGCGGCGTCGACTACGAGACGCGGTCGACGACGCCGGCGGCCGTCCAGCGGCCGCAACAGCTGCCGCCGGTGCAGGCCGCATCGCAGGCTCCCCTATGATCGGCGCTCCTCCATCCTGAAGCCCGCCTGCATGTTGATGCTTCTTCGCCGCGAATGGTCCTTGGTGGCCGCGGCCATCGCCCTGGCGGTCGCCTGGCCGCTCGAGCACGCCATCCTCGGCGCCGGGCAGGCGGCGTCGCTGGCCGCCTCCGTCCTGTTGATCGGGGCGATCCTGGTGGCCTCTGTGCGCGTCGCCCACCACGCCGAGACCCTGGCCGAACGCCTGGGCGAGCCCTACGGGACGATGGTGCTCACGCTCAGCGCCGTGCTGGTGGAGGTGGTGATCCTGGCCATCATCATGAGCAAGTCGCCCTCGCCCACACTGGCGCGCGACACCATCTATTCGGCCGTGCAGCTGGACATCAACGCGCTGCTGGGCCTGTCGGCGCTGCTGGGCGGCCTGCGCCACGGCGAGCAGCCGTACAACATCGACTCGGGCAACACCTACATCGTGATGATCCTGACGGGCCTGGGCGTGGCCATGGTGCTGCCCGGGTTCGTGCCCGCCGCGCACTGGCGCAGCTACTCCCTGTTCACCATCGTCGTCATGGTGGTGCTGTACAGCCTGTTCCTGCGCCTGCAGACCGGCCGCCACAGCTACTTCTTCAGCTATGCCTATGCGCAGAAGCCGCTGGGCGCCGAGGCGCCGGACTCCAGCGAACAGAGCCACCCGGCTGGCAGCCTCGCGGCGCCGCTGCTGGGCATCGCGGCGGGCATCGCGCTGATCGGCATGCTGTCGGAGGTGATGGCCAAGACGCTCGAGACAGGCCTGGCCGGCACCGGCGCGCCGCCCATCGTCGCGCCGCTCGTGGTCGCGACGATCTCCGCCAGCCCCGAGATCCTCACGGCCTTGCGCGCGGCGCTCGCCAACCGCATGCAGCCGGTGGTCAACATCGCGCTCGGTGCCTCGCTGGCCACGGTCGTCCTGACGGTGCCGGTGATCGAGGCGTTGGCGCTGTTCACGCACCACCCGATCGAGATGGCGCTCACCGTGCCGCAGATGGTGATGACGCTGCTGACACTGCTCGTGGCCACCATCAACATCCACGACGGCGAAACCAACGCCATCGAGGGCCTGACGCACTTCGTGCTGTTCGCGGCGTTCCTGATGCTGTCGGCGATGGGGATCTAGGGCCGCCAGGCCGCGCCGGGACAAGCCCTGCGCCGCACGCCGGGGAACGCGATCGGATACGCTGCATCGCAGCATGAAGGTCGCCGCACTCACCCCTCCGTCACCTCCCGAAGAGCATGCCCCGCGCGACGACGCCGACCTCGACGTCGCCAGCCTCATCGAGCGGGCGCAGCACCACTCGTTCGACTTCTTCGAGTCCACCACCGATCCGGTGAGCGGCCTCGTGCTCGACTCGACCCAGCCCGACAGCCCCAGCAGCATCACGGGCGTGGGCATGGCGCTGACCGCCTACCCGATCGCCGTCGAGCGAGGCTGGATGACGCGCCAGCAGGCCGTCGCCATCACGCTGCGCACCTTGCGCCTGCTCGCCGACGCGGACATGTCCGGCTCGCCCCAGTCCAGCGGACACCGCGGCTTCTACTTCCACTTCCTGGACATGCACACCGGCCGGCGCGCCTGGAAGAGCGAGCTGTCCAGCATCGACACCTCGTTCCTGATCGCCGGCGTGATCGCGGCAGCGGCCTACTTCGACCGCGACACCGCGCACGAGGCCGAGATAAGGGCCACCGCCCAGATGCTCGAGGACCGCGTCGAATGGGACTGGATGCGCAACACCGGCGGCGCGATCTGCCACGGCTGGAAGCCCGAGCGCGGCTTCCTGCGCTACCACTGGCGCGGCTACTGCGAGGGCCTGCTGATGATGGCGCTGGCGCTGGGCTCGAAGCATCACGCGGTGCCGGCGTCGACCTGGGACGACTGGCTCGAGGGCTACCGCTGGCGCCGCATCTACGGCCACGAGCACCTGGCCGCCGGGCCGCTGTTCATCCACCAGTACTCGCACATGTGGATCGACTTCCGCGGCATCCAGGACGCCTTCATGCGCGAGCGCGGCATCGACTACTTCGAGAACAGCCGCCGGGCGACGCTGGTGCAGCGCGAGTACGCGATCCGCAATCCCAAGCACTTCAAGGACTACTGCCGCAACTGCTGGGGCCTGACCGCCTGCGACGGCCCGGGCCCGCGCGAGATCGTCGCGGACGGCCGCAAGCGCAAGCTGCTGGGCTACGCCGCTCGCGGCGCACCGTTCGGGCCGGACGACGGCACGGTCGCGCCCTGGGCCTCGGTGGCCTCGCTGCCGTTCGCGCCCGATGTCGTCATCCCGACCATGCAGCACATCGCCCGCATGGTGCGCCAGCACGAGAACTACACGCCCGGCTGCTCGTTCAACCCCACGTGGGACGACGGAAGGGGCGCGCCCGGGTGGGTCTCGCCCTGGCGCTTCGCGCTCAACAGCGGGCCGGTGATCCTGATGATCGAGAACTACCGCAGCGGCCTGCCCTGGGAGCTCATCAAGCGCAGCGCGACGATCCGGCGCGGCCTGGAGCGCGCCGACTTCCGAGGCGGCTGGCTGTCGGCGCCACCAGCCGAATGATCAGCGCAGGTGCTCGCGCCGCA
>JBJMWF010000484.1:0-4268 GCA_045810265.1 Vitreoscilla sp.
CCGCTTCTGCGAGGCGGCCGGCAAGGCCGCCTGGGCGAGCGACGAACGATTCGCCACCAACGCGGCGCGCGTCAAGCACCGCACCGAACTGGTCACGCTGCTGCGCCAGACGACGGTGATGCGCACCACGCAGGAGTGGATCGCCGCGCTCGAATCGGCCGGCGTGCCTTGCGGGCCGATCAACCGCCTGGACCAGGTGTTCGCCGATCCGCAGGTGATCGCGCGCGGGTTGCGCATCGAGCTGCCGCACGCGGTGGCGGGCACGGTGCCGGGCGTGGCCAATCCGATCCGACTGTCCGCCTCGCCGGTGGCCTACGACCGCGGGCCGCCGGTGCTGGGCGAGCACACGACGCAGGTGCTCAAGCAGTGGCTGGGCGTCGACGTCTGAGCCTGGCTCAAGCGCCTTCGGCGTCCTGCTCGTCGACCGGATCCGGCGCTGCCGGCACGCGGTAGCTCTCGGTCGCCCAGGCGCCGAAGTCGCCGTTGCGGCAGCGGTCGCTGCAGAACGGCCGCGACGGGTTGGACGGGCCGTACTTGCAGGGCTTGCGGCAGGCCGGGCAGGTGATGTCGCGTTCGGGGCCGGCGAGTCCCGGGGGAATGGCGGACGCAGTCATGCCGTGTTCTCTCTATCTCTCGGGCGTTCAGGTCAGGCGCAGAGCGCCAGTTCGAACGCGCATTCGTCGGTGAAGGGGCGCAGCCGTCCCTCGCCGTCGGCCTTCATCAGGCGGATCGACACCATCAGCCGATGGCCGCTGATCTCGGGCACCAGGTCGGCCTCGCGCGGCAGCTTCACGCGCAGCAGGTGGTAGGTGCGCGCCGTGGGCAGGCTCTGCTGGTACTGGCCGCCGTTGGCCACCACCTTGTGCGGCACGCCGGACTCGCGCAGCAGGCCCAGCAGCAGGTGCAGGGAGATCGACAACGGGGCCAGCGTGTCGGTCCAGCGCACGAGGTCGGCGCGCCGCTGCTCGGGCGGGTGCTGTTGCCAGGCGTAGTAGGCCGGCAGGTCGAACGCGCAGGTGCCGCCGGGGATGCCGATGCGGCTGCGGATGCTCATCAGCCACTCGTTGGCCGTCAGCGCCTGCCCGGCCTTGCCGGGCGATTCGTTCAGATCCTTGAACGCGACATCGATGCGCGTGATGACGTCGTCGAGCACGGCCTCCGAGATGGCCGGATTGCCGCGGTAGCTCATCAGCTGCTGCTTGTGGCGATCCAGCTCCTTGAGGACGTCCGACTTCAGATCGGCGCGCGCGGCGACGTCCATGATCTCGAACATCGAGGCCAGTGCGTAGTGGTGGTCGACCGGGTCGTCGCGGGCGATCAGGCCGGCCATGCGGTCGAACAGGTGTTCGAGGCGAAGCATCGTGCGGATGCCTTCGTTGAACGGGTATTCGTATAGGACCAAGGCGTTCTCTGGTTCGGCTGTGACCGCGATTGTTTCACACGCGTTACGTCCTTCGCGCTCCCCAAGGCGCAAGCGCGCGCAATCTCCAGCTTTGTCCTACAAGGAACAGGCCCTAGCAGCCCGCGCCCCACGCCGCCCACAGCGCGTCCACTTCGGCGTCCAGCTGCGCCAGGGACAGGCCTTCGTTGACGATCACCGCATCGGCGATGGCGCGACGCTGCGCCCGCGAGGCCTGCTGCGCGATCGCTTTCTCCACCGCCTCGGCCGTCCAGCCCGAGCGCTGCACGACGCGCGCGACCTGGGTGGCCTCGGTGCAATCGACCACCACCACGCGGTCGACGCGCCCGCGCCAGGCGCCCGACTCCGCCAGCAGCGGCACGTCGAAGACCACGGCCTGCCCCGCGCTCGCGCGGGACGCCTGCACGCGCGTGGCCTGCCCTATCATCGGATGCAGGATGGCCTCCAGCCGCTGCCGCTCGGCGGGCTGGCTGAAGACGAGCGCGCGCATCTTCGCGCGATCCATCGCGCCGTCGGTGGCGATCATGTCGGCGCCGAACGCGGCCGCGATGGCGGGAATCGCCGCGCCGCCGGGGGCCGTCAAGGCGTGGGCGAGGGCGTCGGTGTCGACCACCAGCGCGCCGAGCCAGGCCAGGCGCCGGGCCACGCTGCTCTTGCCCGAGCCGATGCCGCCGGTCAGGCCCACCGTCAGGCCCGGCCTCACGCCGTGAAGCTGATGCCCACCCATGCCAGCAAGGTGTCCGACCCGACGAAGGTCACGATCAGGCCGCCGGCCGCCAGGAACGGGCCGAACGGGTACTGCTCGTGGCGCTGGTGCTTTCCCAGCAGCATGCGCGGCACGTTGACGCATAGTCCGGCGATGGAGGCGATCAGGATGATGGGCAGGATGGCCTGCCAGCCCAGCCAGGCGCCGAGCGCGGCCAGCAGCTTCAGGTCGCCGCCGCCCATGCCCTGGCGCTTCATCAGCAGCGCGAATCCGCTGGCGATCAGCCACAGCGGCACGTAGCCGGCGACGGCGCCCCACACGGCCGCGGACAGGGGGATGGTCCAGCCGAGCGCCGCGACCACCAGGCCGCCC
This sequence comes from Vitreoscilla sp., assembly GCA_045810265.1. Lineage (GTDB taxonomy): Bacteria > Pseudomonadota > Gammaproteobacteria > Burkholderiales > Burkholderiaceae_C > Scleromatobacter. Next base: position 2,499 of record JBJMWF010000484.1, read on the forward strand.
CACAGCAGCGGGTAGGTGAGATCGTCAGGCAGGTACTTGGTGTCGAGGTCGATCAGCGACATGGCGACCAGCAGCGCGATGGCTGCGCACCAGGCCAGCGTCGCCACCTGCGGGCCGAACTTCCACGCCGCCAGCGCGAACAGCGCGCCGGTGGTCAGCTCGACCAGCGGGTAGCGCACCGAGATCGGCGTGCCGCAGGCGGAGCACCTGGCGCGCAGCGCGAGCCAGCTCACCAGCGGGATGTTCTCGTACCAGCGGATCTGGTGGCCGCAGGCGCCGCAGCGCGAGCGCGGCGTGGCCAGGCCGAGTGGCGCCAGCCCTTCGAGGTGGGTGTCGATCGTGCGGCCGGCCTGGGCGAGCTCAGCCGGCTGCGCCTGGCCGAAGACGGCCTTCCAGACCTCGCCTTCGCCCAGCATGCCGCCGGTGTCTTGCAGCCACTCGCGCATCATGATGATCGGCTTGCGATGGATCACGACGTTCAGGAAGCTGCCGATCAGCAGCCCCAGGATGCCCAGCAGGACTGGAGACCCGCAGAGCACCCACGGGTCCGAAAGCGTCGCGTCCAACGGTCAGACCACCTGGCCGAGCTTGAAGATGGGCAGGTACATTGCGACGACGATGCCGCCGATCAGCGTGCCCAGCACGACGATGATGATGGGCTCCATCAGCGTGGACAGGCCCTTGACCATGTCGTCCACTTCCTCTTCGTAGAACTCGGCGGCGCGTGCCAGCATGTCGTCGAGGGCGCCCGATTCCTCGCCGATCGCCGACATCTGCAGCACCATGGTCGGAAAGACGTTGGCGCTGGTCATGGCGGTGGTCAGGGCCGATCCGGCCGCGACGTCACGCTGGATCTGCTGCGTGGCGTGCGTGAACACGAGGTTGCCGGCCGTGCCGCCCACGGAATCGAGCGCCTCGACCAGTGGCACGCCGGCAGCGAACATCGTCGACAGCGTGCGCGTCCAACGGGCGACGACCGCCTTCATCACCAGGTCGCCGAAGATCGGCATCTTCAGCAGCAGGCGGTCCATGAAGAACTGCATCTTCTCGGAGCGCTTCCATGTCTGGATGAACATGTAGCCGCCGCCGAAGATGACGCCGAAGATCAGCCACCAGTAGTGGATGAAGTAGTCGCTCATGGCCATCACGACCAGCGTGGGTGTGGGCAACTGGGCGCCGAACGACGTGAACACTTCCTTGAACGACGGGATCACGAAGATCATGATCACGGACAGCACAGCGAAGGCGACCACGATGACCGACGTCGGGTAGATCAGCGCCGACTTGACCTTCTGCTTGATCGCGATGGTCTTTTCCTGGTACATCGCCAGGCGGGCCAGCAGCTCTTCCAGGATACCGCCGGCCTCGCCGGCCTCGACCAGGTTGCAGTACAGCGGATCGAAGTATTGCGGGTGCTTGCGAAACGCAGAGGACAGGCTGGTGCCGGTCTCGACGTCGCCGCGGATTTCGTTGAGCAGGCGCGTCAGGCGAGGGTTGGTGGCTCCGCGGCCGACGATGTCGAACGCCTGCAGCAGCGGCACGCCAGCCCTCATCATGGTGGAGAGCTGCCGGGTGAAGATCGCGATGTCCTTGCCCGTGATGGTCTTGCCACCGCTCAGGCGGCGCTTCTTCACCTTCGTGACCATGATGCCTTGGCGGCGCATGCTGGCGCTGACGGCGGCTTCGCCGCCGGCCCGCAGTTCGCCGCGCACGAGCTTGCCGGTGCGGTCCTTGCCTTCCCATTCGAAGATGAAATCGGGGGCGCTCTTC
>JBJMWF010000485.1:0-5117 GCA_045810265.1 Vitreoscilla sp.
CCGATCAAGGCTTCGATGCGCCCCTGCGCGGCGGAGGCGCCCGCCGCTGCGGGATCGATGGCAGCGGCGATGCCACCGGTGGCCAGGAAGGCGGCGGCGATCAAGCCGGCGCGGGCTTGGCGAAGCAAGGTGCGATGGTTCATCGCCGGCATGCTCGCGCATCCTCCGGACGCTGACAAGTCGGGGCGACGCTCAGACGAAATCGCGCACCCGGTAGTAGGTCATCCCGACCGCCTGCATCAGCCCGCCGATCGCCTCGCCGCCCGGGAACGGCGGGTTGACGATGGGCGCGAACCAGTCGAGCTCGTCGGACCGGGCGAGCATCTTGTCGGTGACCACCCTGGCCGCGACGCGCGTGGGCACCAGACCGTGGCCGCAGAAGCCCTGGGCCCAGAACACGCGGCCGTCGCGCTGGCCCCAGTCGGGCATGCGGCGCATGGTGATGTCGATGTGGCCGCCCCAGGCGTAGTCCATCTGCACGTTCGAAAGCTGCGGGAACACGCGCGAGATGTTGCGCTTCATGGCCTGCGGCAGGTTGACCGGCGTGCCGCCGAGATAGGTGCACTTGCCGCCAAACAGCAGGCGGTGATCCGCGGTCATGCGGAAGTATTCGAGGATGAACTGGTTGTCGTAGACGGCGTGGTTGTGCGGAATGAGGCTGCGCGCCATCGCCTCGCCCAGCGGTGCCGTGGTGCCGATGAAGGTGCCCACCGGCAGCGTGCGTGCGGCGAGCCTCGAATCGAGCTTGTCGACGTAGGCATTGGCCGCCAGCACCAACTGGTGGCAGCGCACGACGTGCGGGCCGACCTTGACCTCGATGTGGTCCGGCTTCTCGACGTAGCCATCGGCCTTGCTGCTTTCGTAGATCGGCACGCCCAGCCCTTCGACCGCGCGCGCCAGCCCCAGCACGTACTTGAGCGGGTGGATGTGGCAGCCCTCGGGATCGATGATGCCGGCCTGGAAGCGCGGCGAGTTGATGTACCTGGGCAGGTCCTTCTTCTCGACCAGCTGCAGCTTGTCATAGCCCCACTCGTTGACGCACTCCTCGATCCAGCCCGTGAGATCGCCGATGCGGCGCTTGAGCACGGCCACTTCGAGATGGCCCTGCACGAGGTCGCAGTCGATGTGGTGCTCGGCCATGATGGCGCGGATGTCGGCCACGGCCTCGCGCGAGGCGTCGAACATGCGCTTGGCGCGCTCGTGGCCCATCGCCCCCTTCAGCCGCTGCATGCCGCACGGAAAGCCGATGATCATCTGGCCGCCGTTGCGCCCCGAGGCGCCCCAGCCGACGCGGCTGGCCTCGACGATCGCGACGCGCTTGCCGGCCTTGGCCAGCTCCATCGCGCTGTACAGGCCGAAGAAGCCGGCACCGACGACGCAGACGTCGACGTCCAGATCCTGCTGCAGCGAAGGGCGGATCGATTGCAGGTGGCGCGACGAAGCGGCGTAGTACGAATCGACGTGGTCGTTGTCGGAACGGAACATGGAACTCTCTCGGGATGCGGGATGACGGAAATTCAGGCGAGCTCGATCAGGTGCACGAGATCCCAGTGGTGGCGTGGGTCGGCGGCGGCGCGGCGCTCGGCGCTCTCGTGGCGCTTGAGCGCGACGAACAGGTCGACCAGCGGATCGCCGAACAGCTCGCGCATCAGCGTGCTGGCCTCGAGCGCGTCGCAGGCCTCGGGCAGCGTGCGCGGCAGCGCGACGCCGGCCGACTCGCTCGCGGGCGCCAGCCCTTGCTCGATGCCGGCCAGGCCCAGGCCCAACGTCGCCGCGACGATCAGGTAAGGGTTCGCGTCGCCGCCGGGCAGGCGGTTCTCGATGCGGCGGTTCTGCGCGCTGGCCTGCGGAATGCGGAAGGCAACGGCGCGGTCGTCGTGGCCCCAGCTGGCCGACGACGGCGAGGCATTGCTCAGGCGGATGCGGTCGAATGCCATGTCGTGCGGCGCGAAGAATGCCATCGCGGCGTCGGCGTGGCGTTGCAGTCCGCCGATGAAGGCGCCGAGCGCGTCGCGGTCGCGACCATCCGGGTGCGCGAACGCGCTGGTGTGCGACGCCGGCTCGCCGGCGAGGGCGCCGTCGCGGTGCTGCAAGCTGAAGTGCCAGTGCATGCCGGTGCCGGGTTGGTCCAGGAAGGGCTTGGGCGCAAAAGTGGCGAGGAAGCCGAACTGCGCGGCGACCTGGCGCGCCAGGCGCTTGAAGCGGAACACCGCGTCAGCCTGCGCCAGCGGTTCGCCCGGCATGAAGTTGACCTCGTACTGCGAGTAGGCGGCCTCGTGGGCATGGCCGCAGACGGGGATGCCCTGCAGGTGACAGGCCGCGAACAGCGCGTCGAAGTACTCGGAGAAGTGACCGGTGCGCTCCAGCGAGTAGGCCTCGCAGGCGCGCTCGCGCGCGGGCGCGCCCTCGCGTGACGCGGGCGCCTGCAGGGCGACCTGGCCATCCTGCTCCCGGCGATCGACGAGGAACAGCTCCAGCTCTGGCGCCACCGTGGCGACCAGGCCGGCGCGCTCCAGGCGCGCCAGCACGCGGCGCAGCGCCGCCCGCGGCGAGAGCTCGCTGGCGCAGATCGTGCGATCGTAGCGCTGGGCGTGCAGCGGGCCGGCCGGCTCGCAGATGACGGCGCCCGTGCCCTTGCGGCCTGGCTGCGGGCACAGCGTCGCCAGATCCGGTACCAGGCTGATGTCCAGATAGGACGCCGGCAGCAGCGGGCCGAACACGGCCTCGGGCTCGCCGGCGGTCAACGTCAGGCCGAACACCACCGACGGGAAGCGGCAGCCGGCCATGCCGATGAAATCCTGCTGGCCGACGGACTTGCCGCGCGCCACCGAGGTGAAATCGCCGACGGCGCATTCGATGGCCGTCACGGGCACGCCGCCCAGCGCGTCGGAAAGCTGGATCAGCGCCGAGCGCACGGCGTCGCGCTGCGGCGCAATGAGCGGCGAAGAGGAGGGCAAGGCGGTCGAGGCGTCCATGGCCGGCAGCTTACTCAACCAGTGGCCCAGCCGGAAGGGCCACTTGCCGCTGCATCGACTGGGCCACTTTTCGCATAGGAGCGTACGATGCGTGGACCGCCATGCCAACGACCAGCCCGCCGACTGCCGCCAACGCCCGCGCCGACGCGCTCGTCGACTGGCTGCAGCAGGCGTGGGCCCATCCCGGCGCAGCAGAGGCCGGACAGGCCATCGGTGCCCGCCTGACGCAGCTGATCCGCCGCGCGATCCTCGACCGCGTGGTGCCACCGGCGCACCGGTTGCCGTCGACGCGCGCGCTGGCGCAGGCGCTGGGCATCGCCCGCAATACCGCCGTGCCGGTCTACGAACAGTTGCGCGCCGAGGGCTTCGTCGTCGCGGGACAGGGCTCGGGCACCTACGTTTGCCGGATTGCGGCCGATGCGCTGCCCCTGGCCGCCAACACGCTGCAGGCAATCGAGCCGGCGCGCGCGGCCACGCCGCTCGCCTTTTCGCGCCGTGGCCGCCGCTATCACAGCCATCCGCTGCACGAGTTCTGGACTCGACAACCGTTCTGCCCCGGCCAGTTCGATTTCGCGCTGTTCCCGCACCGGCTGTGGAACCGCCTGCAGCAGCGGCAGCTGCGACGCGCCGATCCGGTGCAGCTCGAACAGGGCGAGCCCGGCGGCGCGCCGGAACTGCGCCAGGCGATCGCGGAGCACGTGCGTGCGACGCGCGGCGTGCGCTGTGAGCCCGACCAGGTGATCATCACGGATGGCACCGGCGAATCGATCGACCTCGTCGCGCGCCTGATGTGCGATCCGGGCGACGCCGTGCTGCTCGAAGATCCCGGCTACTGGGCGGCGACGCAGGTGCTGTCCGACCACGGCCTGCGCCTGCAGCCGGTGCCCGTCGACGCGCAGGGCCTGCCCGTGCCCGTGCTGCGCAAGGGCCAGCGCGCGCCCAGGCTGGCCTACCTGACGCCGTCCAACCAGTTCCCCACCGGCGGCGTGATGCCGCTCGCACGCAGGCTGGAATGGCTGCAGTTCGCGGCGCGCCACGGCACCTTGCTGCTGGAGGACGACTACGACAGCGAATACCGCTATGAAGGCGCACCCTTCCCGTCCTTGCAGGGCCAGGACGGCGCCGGCCGCGTGATCTATCTGGGCACGTTCTCCAAGACCGTCTATCCCGGCATCCGCGTGGCCTTCCTCGTGGTGCCGCAAGGCCTGCAAGGCGTGTTCGCCGACGCCTCGGCCGACTTCTACCGCGATGGCGACCAGATCGTGCAGCAGGTGCTGGCCGACTTCATGCGCGAGGGCCACTACGCGGCGCACGTGCGCACCCTGCGGCGCGAGTACGGACTGCGGCGCGAGGCGATGCTGCGCGCGCTGCTCGACGCGCTGCCTGCGCAGTTCGCGTCGCAGCGGTTGAGCGTCGTGTCCGGCGCGCGCGGCGTGCACCTGACGCTCGCGTTGCCCGCCGGCGTCGACGACCGCGCCGTCGCGCGCGACGCCATCGCGCACGGCGTCACGGCGATCCCGCTGTCGGTCTACGCGATGCGCGTGCCCTGGCGCGGGCTCGTATTGTCGTTCGCGGCGACACCCGTTTCGCAGATCGCGCCACTCGTCGCCGCCCTGGCGCCCGTCGTGCGCCAGGCACTCGCGCGAGTACGCTGAGATATCGCTTTGGCGCGGGCCATTGCGCTGATCGCGTCGATGGTCGAGTATGCGATGCCCCACAAATGTGTTTCGAAGTGTGGCCGGACCGCCTAGAATTTTTGCCAGGAGGTAGTCGCATGCGCCGCCCCGAGGAACCGCCCACGGACGTCCCGCGATGACGATCGACGGCCGATCGCTGCTCGCGGTCACCGCGGCACTGTGCCTGTTGTTCGGCCTGATCGCCCTCGCGCTCGAGCGCCGCCTGCGCCAGCCGATTCCCGGCCTGCGCATGTGGGCCGTCTCCAACTTCCTGCTTGGCTTGGCGGCCGCGTTGCACGGGCTGCAGGGACTGACGCCGCTGTGGCTGCCGGCGCTGGTGGGCAATGGCCTGATCCTGCTGGGACGGGCCTGCAGCGTCACGGCGCTGTGCCAGCTCGACCGCCGCCCCGTGCCGGGCCGGCTGTTGAGCGCGCTGTGCGCCATCCTGTTCCTCGGCGTCCTGGCG
>JBJMWF010000486.1:0-9669 GCA_045810265.1 Vitreoscilla sp.
AGGCGCGGCCAGGACGGCGGCGCCGAGAAGGACAACGGAACGTCGTTGCATGAAGGTCTCCGCAGGGCGATGACCCACTTTAGCGGAGGCCCGCCGGCGCTGCCGCGGGATCAGCGCCGAAGCCCTGCGTCGATACCGGCTTCGGGCGCGTGCGCGCCCGCGAGCCTTCAGCAGTTGACGGCGGTAGAACGCACCACGGCCAGCGACGGGCCGAAGCGGCGGCGCACCGACTGCTCGATGCCCTCGGCGTCGAGGCCGCATTCGTGCATCAGGCGCACCGGATCGCCGTGTTCGACGAAGCGGTCGGGCAGGCCCAGCTGCAGCACCGGCACCTGCACGCCGGCGGCGGCCAGCGCCTCGAGCACGGCACTGCCCGCGCCGCCCATGATGCTGCCCTCTTCGAGCGTGACGAGCGCCTCGTGGGTGCGTGCCATCTCGAGCACCAGCTCCACGTCGAGCGGCTTGACGAAGCGCATGTTGACGACGCTGGCGTCGAGCTTCTCGGCCGCCTGCAGCGCCGGATACAGCAGCGGGCCGAAGGCCAGCAGCGCGACCCGGCGGCCTTCGCGACGCTTCTCGCCCTTGCCCCACTCGAGCACGTCCAGATCGGCCTCGGGCTTGACACCAGCGCCGGCACCGCGCGGATAGCGCACGCCAACCGGATGGTTCTGCGCGAAAGCCGAGCTCAGGGCGCGCCGGGTCTCGCGCTCGTCGGCCGGCGTGAGCAGGCTCATGCCCGGCACGCAGCGGATGAACGCGATGTCGTAGGCGCCGCAGTGCGTCGGGCCGTCGGCGCCGACGATGCCGGCGCGATCGAGCGCGAACACCACCGGCAGGTTCTGCAGGGCGACGTCGTGGATCAGCTGGTCGTAGCCACGCTGCAGGAAGGTCGAATAGATCGCGACGACCGGCTTCAGGCCTTCGCAGGCCAGGCCCGCCGCGAAGGTGACCGCGTGCTGTTCGGCGATGCCCACGTCGTGGTAGCGCTCGGGAAAGCGCTTCTCGAAGTCGGTCATGCCCGAGCCGCCGCACATCGCCGGCGTGATGCCGATCAGGCGCTTGTCGGCCTCGGCCATGTCGCACAGCCAGGTGCCGAAGACCTCGGCAAAGGTCTGCTTGGGCGGCGTGGCGGGCTTTTGCAGGCCCACCGCGACATCGAACTTGCCCGGGCCGTGGTAGTTGACCGGATCGGCCTCGGCCAGCTTGTAGCCCATGCCCTTGCGCGTGACCACGTGCAGGAATTGCGGCCCCTTGGCGTCGCGCAGGTTCTCCAGCGTCGGGATCAGCGAATCGAGGTCGTGGCCGTCGATCGGTCCGACATAGTTGAGGCCGAACTCCTCGAAGATCGTGCCGGGCACGACCATGCCCTTGGTGTGTTCCTCGAAGCGGCGCGCGAATTCGTACAGCGGCGTGTTCTTGAGCACCGACTTGGCACCCTCGCGCGCCTTCGAATAGAACTTGCCGCTCATCAGGCGGGCGAAGTAGCGGTTCAGCGCGCCCACCGGCGGGCTGATCGACATGTCGTTGTCGTTGAGGATCACCAGCATGTCGGCCATCGACACGCCCGCGTTGTTCATCGCCTCGAAAGCCATGCCGCCGGTCATGGCGCCGTCGCCGATGATGGCCACGGCCTTGCGGTTCTCGCCCTTGAGCTTGGCCGCGTGGGCCATGCCCAGCACGGCCGAGATCGAGGTCGACGAGTGGGCGGTGCCGAAGGCGTCGTACTCGCTCTCGTCGCGCTTGGGAAAGCCGGCCAGCCCGCCGTACATGCGCAGCGTGCTCATCTGGTCGCGCCGGCCCGTCAGGACCTTGTGCGGATACGTCTGGTGGCCCACGTCCCACACCAGGCGGTCGTACGGCGTGTTGAAGACGTAGTGCAGCGCGACGGTGAGTTCGACGGTGCCGAGATTGCTCGACAGATGACCGCCGGTCTTGCTGACGCTGTGCAGGACGTACTGCCGCAGTTCATCGCACAGGGTACGCAGCTCGGCGCGGGACAGGCGTCTCAGGTCGGCTGGGCTGGCGATGGTCGCGAGGAGATTGTTGGTCATGTGGCGTTCGTGGTCCCCGGCAAGCGGCGCAACCGGCCGGGTGGCCAGAAGCGCTTGGTCATCAATTGTCGCGCTCGACGATCTTGTCCGCGAGGCATGCGAGGTAGGCAGCCTGCCCTAGACCGCTGCGGGCCAGTGCGGCATGAGCCTGGTCGCGCAGGTCGTGCGCGTATCGCTGCGCGGCGTCCAGGCCCAGCAACGAGACGAACGTGGGTTTGTTCTGGTCGACGTCCTTGCCAGCGGTCTTGCCCAGCACTTTGGAATCCTGGGTGACGTCCAGCACATCGTCGACCACCTGGAAGGCCAGGCCGACGGCCGCGCCGTATTCGTTCAGCGCGGCCAGCGCGGTGGCGTCGGCCGGGCCGCAGGCCGCGCCCATCATGACGCTTGCCTGCAACAGCACGCCGGTCTTGCGGCGGTGCATGTCGCGCAACGAGCGCTCGTCGAGCTGGCGGCCGACGCTGGCCAGGTCGATCGCCTGGCCGCCGGCCATGCCGTCGTGGCCCGAGGCGCGCGCGAGCAGGCGCACGAGCGTGGACATCAGCTGGGGCGGCATGCCCTCGTCGGGCGTCAGCACCTCGAACGCCAGGGCCTGCATCGCATCGCCGGCGAGCATGGCCTGGGCTTCGCCGTACTTGACGTGGACGGTGGGCTTGCCGCGGCGCAGGACGTCGTTGTCCATGCAGGGCATGTCGTCGTGCACCAGCGAGTAGGCGTGGATCAGTTCGACGGCCACGGCAGCCCGCAAGGCGGCAGCACTGTCGCCGCACACCGCTTCTGCAGCGGCCATGACGAGCAGCGGGCGCAGGCGCTTGCCACCGTCCAGGACGGCGTAGCGCATGACGGCGCCCAGCCCGGCGGGCGAGTCGTTGGAAACCCAGCGCTCGAGCGCGCGCTCGACATCCTGTTGCCGGTCGAGCACCCAGTGCGAGAAATCGTCAGTCTTCATGGTCGAGTCCAGGGCTTCAACTGGCCCTCCTCCAGGACTTTTACTTGTTCCTCGACGGCATCCAGCCTGGAACGACAGAATTCCAGGAGCTGCGCACCTCGCTTGTAGGCGCTCAGCAGGCCGTCGAGCGGCATCTGGCCTGTTTCCATGGCCCTCACCAGTTCATCCAGCTCCGCTTGTGCATCCTCGAAACTTGCAGGCGCGTTGGCAGGGGTCGGTGCTTCGGTTCGGTCCATCGGGTCAGGCTCGGGTAAAGCGGGATTGTAGTCACCTCGATACCCGGGCCGGTAGGGGATTGCAACCGACTGCTCCTTTTAGCAGCACTCTCTGCCAGAAATGAGGGCATGGATGGAGCGATCTGTCGCAATTGGTTAAAATGCTAGGTTCGGCATGCCGGGCACAGGACGCACGCGTCAGCGGCCGCCGAACGATTTGTACAGATCCACCCGCGGGGCCACCGGGTGGGGGTTATGACATTGTTTTTTGGGATCCTGGGGATCATGTCGGACCTGAGCATTACGCTTGAAGCTCTGGAGCGCGCGCGCTCTCAACTTTCCGTTTCCACCTATTTCGACGAGGATCTGTTCCGCCGCGAACAGGAACTCATCTTCCAGCACGGACCGCGCTACCTGGCGCACGAGCTGGCGATTCCCGAAATCGGCGACTACTACGCACTGCCGCAGGAAGGCGAGGGGCGCGTGCTCGTGCGCGCGCCCGACGGCGGCGTCGAGCTGCTGTCCAATGTCTGCCGCCATCGCCAGGCCGTGATGCTCAAGGGCCGCGGCCAGACAGCGTCCAACATCGTCTGCCCGCTGCACCGCTGGACCTACGGGCTCGACGGCCAGTTGCTGGGCGCGCCGCATTTCGCGCAGGATCCCTGCCTGCATCTGAACCGTTACAGGACGCGCAGCTGGAACGGCCTGCTGTTCGAGGACAACGGCCGCGACATCGCCGCCGACCTGGCCCGCCTGGGCCCGCGCGCCGAGCTCGACTTCAGCGGCTACGTGCTCGACAAGGTGCACGTCCATCAGTGCGACTACAACTGGAAGACCTTCATCGAGGTCTATCTCGAGGACTACCACGTCGGCCCCTTCCATCCGGGCCTGGGCAGCTTCGTGAGCTGCGACGACCTCCAGTGGGAGTTCGGCGCCAACTACTCGGTGCAGACCGTCGGCGTGGCCAACGGCCTGGCGCGCCCTGGCAGCGCCACCTACCGCAAGTGGCACGACGCGCTGCTGCGTTTCGGTGACGGCCAGCCGCCGCGCCACGGCGCGATCTGGCTCACCTACTTCCCCAACATCATGGTGGAGTGGTATCCGCACGTGCTGGTGGTCTCAACGCTGTACCCGAAGGGGCCGCAGCAGACGACCAACGTCGTCGAGTTCTACTACCCCGAGGAGATCGCGGCGTTCGAGCGCGAGCTGGTCGAGGCCGAGCAGGCCGCGTATCTGGAGACCTGCGTCGAGGACGACGAGATCGCGTTGCGCATGGACGCCGGCCGCAAGGCCTTGTACGAGCGCGGCGACGACGAGGCCGGGCCGTACCAGAGCCCGATGGAAGATGGCATGCGCCACTTCCACGAGTGGTATCGCCAGGCGCTCAAGCCCGCACGCTGATCGGCGCCGAGACGCCGGCACAATGGCCGGATGTCTGCTCCGCTCCTGATGATCTGCGCCACGCTGCTGTTCGCGGCGATGGGTGTTTGCGTGAAGTTCGCGTCGGCTGTCTATGGCGCCGGCGAGATCGTGATGTACCGCGGCCTCGTCGGCGTGGTGGGCATCGCGCTGATGGCGCGGGCACGCGGCATCTCGCTCAAGACCAGCGTGCCGGGCATGCATGCATGGCGCAGCGTGGTGGGCGTCACGTCGCTGACGATGTGGTTCTATGCCATCGGCCACATGCCGCTGGCCACCGCGGTGACGCTCAACTACATGTCCTCGGTATGGATGGCGCTGTTCCTGATCGGCGGCGCTGTCGTGGTGGGCGCGCAGCGCGTCGACCCGCGCCTGGTGGCGACGGTGCTGGTGGGCTTTGCCGGCGTCGCGCTCGTGCTGCACCCCTCGATCGCGCGCGACCAGATGGTGCCCGGCGTCATCGGTCTGGGCTCGGGCATGTTGTCGGCGCTCGCCTACCTGCAAGTCGCGACGCTGGGGCGCGTCGGCGAGCCCGAGCTGCGGGTGGTCTTCTATTTCTCGATCGGCGGCTTCGTGGCCGGGATCGTGCTGGCATCGACGCAGGGCTGGCACCTGCATCACACGCTGGGCGGACTGGCGCTGCTGGTGGCCACCGGTGTCTTCGCCACGGCGGCGCAGGTGCTGATGACGCGGGCCTATGCGATCGGCAAGCCGCTGTCGAACGCCAGCCTGCAATACCTCGGGATCGCGTTCTCGTTCATCTTCGGCATCTGGCTGTTCCACGATCCGTTGACCTGGGCGGCGGTCGGCGGCATGGTGCTGATCGTCGGGGCCGGACTCACCGCTTCGCGCCTGCGTGCGACCACGCTGTCGGCCACCGCCCCCGACACCATCCAGCCTCCTTCGGACACCTGACATGACCGCACCCACCCTGCCCACGCCCCTGGTCTCGCCCGAACAGCTGCTGGCGGCGCTCGCCGCCGGTGCCGCGCCGGTGATCATCGACTGCAGCTTCGACCTGGCCGACGTTGGCGCCGGAGAACGCGCGTTCGCTGCCGGTCACCTGCCGGGCGCCGTCTATGCCCACCTCGACAACGATCTCGCCGGCGCCAAGACCGGCCGCAACGGCCGCCATCCGCTGCCCGCGCGCGCCGACTGGGCCGCCACGCTGGCGCGCCTGGGCGTGACGCCCGCACGCGCGGTGGTCGTCTACGACGCACAGGGCGGCATGTACGCCGCGCGCGCCTGGTGGATGCTGCTGTGGGTCGGCCATCGCGCGGTCAGCGTGCTCGATGGCGGCCTGGCCGGGTGGAAAGCGGCCGGTGGAACGGTCGAATCCGGTGCGCTGGCGCCCGTCGCCGCAGCCGCCCCCTATCCGATCGGCGACAGCCTCGTCACCTCGGTCGATGCCGACTGGTTGCAGAAGTCGCTGGGCCGCGTCACGCTGCTGGACGCGCGCGCCGGCGAACGCTATCGCGGTGAAGTGGAGCCGCTTGACAAGCGGGCCGGCCACATCCCGGGCGCCCGCTCGCGGTTCTTCAAGGACAACCTCGACGCCCAGGGCCGCTTCAAGCCGGCAGCCGAGCTGCGCGCCGCCTTTGCCGCATTCGGTGCGGCGCCAGCGCAGGTGGTGCATCAATGCGGCTCCGGGGTCACGGCCTGTCACAACCTGCTGGCGATGGAAGTCGCCGGGCTGTCGGGCTCGGCGCTCTACCCCGGCTCATGGAGCGAGTGGTCGGCCGATTCGGGACGCCCGGTCGCGATCGGTTGAGCTGCGTCAATCGCCGTTGATCGGCGAAGGTGCGCGCGGCAGGCGAAAGGCGCACACTTTCCTGGTCGCCACGACAGGAGACCGCCATGTTCCGCAGCATCCTCATTCCGACCGACGGCACCGAGATCACCGCCAAGGCGGTCGCCAGCGCCATCGCGCTCGCCAAGGCGCTCGGCGCACGGCTCAGCACGATCACCGTGAAGGAGCCCTTCCCGTACAGCGCCATCTCGGAGATGCAGCCGATCCCGCCGCAGGAGTTCTACGACGCGCAGGAGCGCATCGCGCTGAACCGGGTCAAGGAGGTGGTGACGGCCGCCGACGCGGCCGGGCTGGATTGCCAGGCCTTCACCGTGGAGGCGACGCATCCCTGGGAGGCGATCGTCGACCATGCGAAATCCCAGTCCTGCGACCTGATCGTGATGGCCTCGCACGGCCGGCGTGGCGTCAGTGCGCTGCTGCTGGGCAGCGAGACGACGCGCGTGCTGGTGCATTGCGAGGTGCCGGTGCTCGTCGTCAAGTAGTCGCCTCCCGGCACGATGGGTTCATGCCCGCGGCGGGCGTCGGCTTCTCGAATGCCGCCGCCTTCCTGACTTTCCGGGAAGGCACAATCGCGCGCATGTCTGCCATCTCCCCTTCCGCCGTCGGTCCGCTCGCCGCGATCGACATGGGCTCCAACAGTTTCCGCCTCGAGATCGGCCAGGTGCAGGACGGCCGCTATCGCCGCCACCTCTACCTGAAGGAGACGGTGCGCCTGGGCGCAGGTCTCGACGTCGACGGCATGCTCACCGAGGAAGCCAGCGAGCGCGGGCTGCGCTGCCTGGCAAGCTTCGCGCAGACGCTCAAGACTTCGGCGCCCATCCATATCCGCGCCGTGGCCACGCAGACGCTGCGCGAGGCGCGCAATCGCGACCAGTTCCTCGTGCGCGCGGAGGCGGCGCTGGGCCATCCGATCGAAGTGATCTCGGGGCGCGAGGAAGCGCGCCTGATCTACGCCGGCGTCGCCTTCCTGCAGCCGTCGACCAAGCCGCGGCTGGTGATCGACATCGGCGGGCGCTCGACCGAGATGATCCTGGGCGATGGACGCGCGCCGCGCGTGGCCGAGTCGTTCCAGGTGGGCTGCGTCAGCCTGTCGATGCGCTATTTTCCCGACGGCCGCTACACACGCTCGGCCTTCCGCGCGGCCCAGGTGGCCGCCGGGGCCGAGCTCGAGGAGGCGCTGGTGCCCTTCGCGCGCCGCCATTGGCGCGAGGCGCTCGGCTCCTCCGGCACCGCCGGCGCGGTCGCCGACATCCTGCGTGCCAGCGGCAAGACCGACGGCCGCATCACCACCGACGGGCTGCGCTGGCTGATCGAGCGCTGCATCGAACAGGGCCAGATCGACAAGCTCGACATCCCCGGCATGAAGCCGGAGCGTCGTGCCGTGATTCCGGGCGGACTGGCCATCCTCTACACGATCTGCGCACAGTTCGGCATCGACGAGCTGGTCGCCGCCAAGGGCGCGTTGCGCCAGGGCGTGATCGTCGACCTGTCCGAGCGGCTGGCCGCGGGCAACCAGGCCAGCGGTCACGACCTGCGCGACGCCACCGTCGCGGAGCTCCAGCGCCGCTTCAGGGTGGACACCGACCAGGCCGAGCGCGTCGCCAGGACCACCCAGCGTTTCTTCGAGGCGGCCTGGCCGACAGGCGATGCCGAGATGCACAAGGAATTGCGTTGGGCCGCCGCACTGCACGAAGTCGGATTGATGGTGTCGCACCATGACCACCACCGCCACAGTGCCTACATCGTCTCCAATGTCGACGCGCCGGGGTTCTCGCAGAGCCAGCAGCGGCGGCTGGGCGAACTGGTGCTGGGCCAGCGCGGCGGCCTGCGCAAGATCGAGGCAGGCCTGTCGCGCGAGACGACGGCGTGGCAGGTGCTCTGCCTGCGCCTGGCGGTGATCGAGTGTCATGCGCGCGGCGAGGTCGACGCCAGCGGCTTGGCGCTGAGCCGCACGGAAGACGGCCAGGCGCGCCTGGCGTTCTCCGCGGAATGGGCCGAGCAACATCCGCGCACGGCCTACCTCTTGCGCGAGGAAGCCGACCTCTGGGCGCGCCAGGGCGTGTTGTTGCTCTCGCTGAACTGACGGCGCCTGCCGGTCGATGCGCAGCGCCCGGCGAGCGGGCGCCTTTTTCAGCACCGGCTCGGGCAGCGCTCTTGCCGGGAACCGGCCTCGAATCAGGAGGCCGGGACATGCTCGAATCGACCCCACACGGTACGTTTCCCACCACCTCGGGCGTGCTGTTTGGCCTGGGCCTGGGTGGCTTCTTCGACGGCATCGTGTTGCACCAGGTGCTGCAATGGCATCACATGGTCAGCAGCTGGTACCCGCCCGTCACGGTCCAGAACCTTCGCCTGAACACGCTCTGGGATGGCATCTTCCACAGCACCACCTACGTGTTCGTCGTGCTGGGTCTCCACGCGTTCTGGAAGGCGGCGCATCGCCAGCACCTGTATTGGTCCGGCACGCTGATGTGGGGCGCACTGCTGCTTGGCTGGGGACTTTTCAACGTCGTCGAGGGCCTCGTCGACCACGAGCTGCTGGGCGTCCACCATGTCAACGAGCTGGCGGACGTTCACCAACGCATCGCCTGGGACATGGGGTTTCTCGCGTGGGGCGCCGCGATGTTGCTGGCGGGTTGGTGGCTGCTGCGGACGGGCAAGGCCGACCAGGCGGCGCTGGCTCGCACTGGCGGCGCGGCCAAGCGGGTGGGGTCGTAGGCGTGCGCCCGGGCCGACGAGACGCGAAATGGTTGCCGCGCGGGGCGCTGGCGGCAGCGCTGGTGTTGGCAACCGCGCCGACGTGGCGTGTCCTGATGCTCGGCGCCCAACCGACGATCGAGGAGCTGCGGCAGTTGGTCTGCTCTTCGCGTTCCAAGCCGGCGTGAATCGTCATCGGCAGCAAGGTGGCAAGCCATTTCGCTCGCCCAAAAGCAAAACGCCCGAGCTATTGCTAGCTCGGGCGGTTTACTTGATATTAGCCTGACAATGTCCTACTTTCACACGGGAACCCGCACTATCATCGGCGCAGAGGCGTTTCACTTTCCTGTTCGGGATGGGAAGGAGTGGGACCACCTCGCTATGGTCATCAGGCTTAACTGGATGCTGTCGCGTTCACACGAACGTGACAGCCAAATCATGGAATTCGAATCGGTATTATGACTGCTTCAACAGAAGGGCAAACCACGACTCTTTGACTTGGAGTCAAAGTTATAGGGTCAAGCCTCA
>JBJMWF010000487.1:0-6105 GCA_045810265.1 Vitreoscilla sp.
AGGCGCCCATTGTGGCAACAGGCGGCCCGATGCGTCCGTGACGGCGGTGGGAACAAGCAGCGCGGCGGCCTCGGCCTCGTCGGCGAAGTCGGCCTCGGTGAGCGGCACGCGCTCGGGCGGCGCGAGGTCGGTGCCGGCCAGGTAGGTGCGGCCCTCGGCGCGCGGCAGGCCGGCGGTGAGCATGTCGCCGACGTCCAGCAGCGCGCTGGTCCAGGCGCGGCGCCGGGCGAAGGACGGCAGGTCGTGCAGCAGCTTGGCGACCCGGCGGCGCGGCGCGTAGATCTCGTCGACCGTCTCGCGATAGGCGGCGACGTAGTCCTGCGAGGAGGCGAGCGTGGGCTCGACGACCAGGGTATACGACGTGAAGTCGCGCAGCAGCGCATTGGGCAGGAACAGCGCGCGCTCGCCGCGCGCCACCCGCTGGGCGTTCTGGGCGGCGAGCCGGTGGAAATACGGCGTGCCCGGGAACGGCGTCTCGAACGCGAGGAAGGTCGGCACGTGCAGCCCGCTCTCGCGCAGGCGCCGCGGCAGCGAACGGATGTAGGCGACGTCGTCGTGCTGCGGGCTCAGGATCATGCCGGCCGTGACCAGGATGCCGACGTCGCGCGCGTCGTCGAGCGCGCGCCGGATCAGCGGCAGCCGGTTCTGCGGCTTGTTGAAGTCGTCCAGCGCGGCCGGGTTGAAGGTCTCCAGGCCGACGTACAGCGCGCGGCAGCCGCTGTCGAACATGCGCTGCATCAAGGGCTTGTTGGTCAGCACGTTGAAGGTGACCGAGCTGGCCCATTCCAGGCCCAGCCGCTGCATCAAGTCGCACAGTTCGCGCAGGTAGCCCAGGTTGCCGGCGATGTTGTTGTCGTAGAACATCGCCATGCGCCGGCGCTTGCTCTTGAGCGGCCCGGTGACCCGGCCCTTGAGCGCCTCGCGCAGCGTGACCAGGTCGTGCTCGACGCGCGTGGTCGGCCGCGTGTCGAAACGCGTGCCCATGCCGGTGAGCACGCAGAAGTCGCAGGTGTAGGGGCAGCCGCGCGTGACCTCCAGCGCCAGCGGGAAGATCTGCTGGTCGGCCACCCGGTGCACCAGCGGCGTCGGCGCCCGCGCGGAGGCGTCGCCGCCCGAGCGATAGAGGCGCTGCAGCTGGTGGCGCGCGGCGTCCTCGTAGACGTGCGGCACCGTGTCCTCGGGATCGCCCACCACCACGGCGTCGAACCAGGGCGCGCACAGGTGCGGATACATCGACGCCATCGAGCCGCCGATCACCACCTGCGCGCCACGCTTGCGCCAGTAATGGGAGATCTGGCGCGCGCGGTCGAACTCGGCGTGCATGCACGACAGGAACACCAGGTCGTAGTGGCGCGACCAGTCGGGGTCCACCCAGGTGTCGTTGACGATGTCGATGTCGGCCGAATCGGGCAGCAGCGCGGCGATCAGCGGCCCGACCTGCGGCTGCAGCACGCCACGGTGGTGCTCGCCGCGCCGGTGGTAGTCGACGAAGACGGAGATGATCGCGACGCGCATGCCCAGGCCTGTGTCAGTAGGCGTGGTGTCGCGCCGAGCGCAGGCCCATCCAGGCTCTCGGGAAGCGAGGCTCGCATCCGAGCCGATCCGAGCGGCCCTGCGCAGGGCCGCGACGCACGCGCGTGGGGCTCAACGTGCCGTCGCGCGGCGCTCTAGGCGCTGCTGCGTCATCTGGCTGACTGCCAGCACGGCCTGCGTGCGCGAACTCACGCCCAGGGCGCGCAGCACGGCCTGCACATGATCCTTGACCGTCTCGACGGACAGGCCGAGGCGGCGCGCGATCTCCTTGTTGGGCTTGCCTTGCAGCAGCTGCGTCAGCACGTCGGCCTGGCGCGGCGTCAGGCCCAGCTCCTCGAACGACGGCGTCACCTGGTAGGTGGCGGTCTCCGCGGCCGGGATGGCCGGCGAGGCCGCGCGGCTGGCCGGGCCCTGCGAGCTGCCCAGATGCATCGCGGGCACGTAGATGCCGCCGGCCATGACCAGGCGCAGCGCGTCGACCAGCGTGTCGTTGGAGGCCCGCTTGGGCACGAAGCCCATGGCGCCGAGGTCGATCGCCTGGATCACGTCGCTGGCGCGGTCGGACGCCGAGATCACCACCACCGGCAGGGCAGGATGGGCCTGGCGCATCTCCACCAGCACGTCGAAGCCGCTGGCGTCGCCCAGTTGCAGGTCCAGCAGCACCAGGTCGAAGTTGGCGTCGGCCGCCAGCGCGGAACGCGCCGCGCCGGCGCTGCCCACGGCCGTGACCTTCACGTCCGGGTCCAGCTCCTGGATCATTGCCTGCAGTGCCGACAGGATCAGCGGGTGGTCATCGACCAGCAAGACCTTCATGGATATTTCCGTTCCGACTCTCGTTTTAGGTGGCCCTGCATGACCCGCGGGTGGGGCAACGCACTCCTCGCCGAGATCGTATCGGCTACGTCACCGCTTGCCGACCCCCCGATGGGGGGGGCAGGGAAAACGACTGTCCAGCTGGCGTGACGTATTCGCCGCAACGGCACGGCGCGAGCGGGCTTCAGACGAAGTGCCGCGTCACCCACTGCGCCACGCAGGCCGGCTTGGCGCCGCCCTCGCGCTCGATGGTGACGGTCACCGTGACCTGCGCGCCGCCTTCGATCGCCTGGAACGTGTCGAGCACGCACAGCGCCCGCAACCGGCTGCCCACCGGCACGGGCGACGGAAAGCGCACGCGGTCCAGGCCGTAGTTCAGGCTCATGCGCACGTCCCCGAACGCGACGGCGTCGGCGAACAGCCGGGACAGCAGCGACAGGGTGAGAAAGCCGTGCGCGACGGGCGCGCCGAACGGGCCGGCCGCGGCCCGCACCGGATCGACATGGATCCACTGCTCGTCGCCGGTGGCCTGCGCGAACTGGTCGATGTTCGGCTGCGTGACGACCACCCAGTCGCTGCGGCCGATCTCCTGGCCTTCCAGCGCCGCCAGGTCGGCCAGGTGCGGGAACGTCGTCATTCGAGCGGCACGCCCTTGGCCGGTTGCGCCAGCCAGCGCGCCAGCGGCTCGAACTGCGCCAGGTCGCGTTCGACCTTGCCTGGCGCGACATCGAACAGCGTCAGGCCGTGCGCGGCCAGGTGCACGTAGTTCTGCGTGTCGCGCAGCGAGGTGATCAGCGGGATGCCCAGCGTCGCGACGAACTCCAGGAAGCGGTCCTGCGCGATCGTGTGCTCCTTGACGCGCATGCCCACCAGGCCCATGCGCACCCTGCCCGCCCGCTTGTGCTGGCGCAATTCCTCGAGAAAGGCATGGGTGGCCTGCATGTCGAACAGGCTGGGCTGCAGCGGCACGACGATCACGTCGGCCACCTTCATCGCCGCGTCCAGGCGATTGCCGTGCAGGCCGGCGGGGGTGTCGATGACGGCATCCGTGGCTCCCTTGGCGGGGCGCGCGATCGCGTCGCGCGAGATCTCCCAGGGCTGGATGCGCGCCAGGTGCGCCGGCCGCGCGTCCAGCCATTGGCGCGAGGACTGCTGGCGATCCAGGTCGCCCAGCGTGACCGCCTTGCCCCGCGACGCCAGGTAGCCCGAGATCTGCGTGGCGAGCGTGCTCTTGCCGACTCCGCCCTTGGGATTTGCAACGACGATGACCGACATGGATGCGCTCTCCGGTTGTTCTTGTAGCTCGACGGCAGGCCCCGATGTTACCGAACCCGCCACAATGGGGCTCATGGCAGACGTTCTGGTGCTGGTCGCCCATCCCGACATCGCGCGTTCGCGCGTCAACCGCACGCTGGCCGCGCAGGCGCGGCTGCTGCCGCCCGACGCGGTCGAAGTGCGCGACCTCTATGCGCTCTATCCCGACTACGTGATCGACATCGAGGCCGAGCAGGCCGCCCTCGCGCAGGCGCGCACCGTCGTCTGGCTGCATCCGGTGCAGTGGTACTCGATGCCGGCGCTGATGAAGCTGTGGGTCGACGACGTGCTGGCGTTCCGCTGGGCCTACGGCCCGGGCGGGCGCGCGCTGGCGGGCAAGTGCCTGTGGCTGGTGGTGTCGACCGGCGGCAGCGAGACGTCGTACCAGGCGGTCGGCAGCAATCGCCATCCGTTCGACAGCTTCCTGCCGGCCTACCAGCAGACCGCCGAACTGGTGGGCATGCGCTTCCTCGAGCCGCAGGTGTTCTACGGCGCCCACAAGGCCGAGGCACACGAGGTTCACGCGCACGCGCACGCCTTCGCCGAACGCCTGCTGGCGCTCGCGGGCGAGGCGCGCGCGAACGGCGTCGCGCCGCAACCCGAGGTCGGCCCCGACGAGCGCCGCCTCGTCGCCGACGATTGAAGCAGGACCACCGAGAATCCGATGTCCCACGGCAACTGGCTCACCCTCGCCCTCACCTACTTCGCCGCGGCGGTCATCTTCGTGCCGCTGGCGCGCCGGCTGGGCCTGGGCGCGATCATCGGCTACCTCGGCGCGGGCTTCGCGATCGGGCCCTGGGGCCTGCGGCTGGTGACCGATCCGTCGCAGATCGTCGACCTGGCCGACTTCGGCGTCGTGCTGATGCTGTTCCTGATCGGCCTGGAGCTGGAGCCCAAGCGGCTGTGGTCCATGCGCCGGCCCATCTTCGGCTGGGGCAGCGTGCAATTGCTCGGCAGCCTGGCCCTCATCGCGGCGATCGCCTGGGCCTGCATGGGCTTCTGGCCGGACGGCTGGCGCCTGGCGCTCATCGCCGGCGCCGCGCTGGCGATGTCATCGACGGCCATCGGGCTGGCCACCCTGGATGAACGCAACATCCTGCAGACGACGGTCGGCCAGTCGGTGCTCAGCGTGTCGCTGTTCCAGGACATCGCCGCCATCCCGCTGCTCGCGCTGATCCCGCTGATGGCGCCCGACCGCGTCGCGGGCGCCGACGCCGGCCACCCGCTGCTGGCCGCGGCGCGCGCCTTCGGCATGATCGCGGTGATCGTGCTGGGCGGCCGGCTGCTGCTGCGGCCCGCGCTGCGCTTCATCGCCCGCAGCCAGACCCCCGAGATCTTCACCGCCGCGGCGCTGGGGCTGGTCGTCGGCACCGCGGCGCTGATGCAGGCGGTCGGACTGTCGATGGCGCTCGGCGCCTTCCTGGCCGGCGTGCTGCTGGCCGAGAGCGAATACCGGCGCGAGCTGGAGACCGACATCGAGCCCTTCAAGGGCCTGCTGCTGGGGCTGTTCTTCATCGCGGTGGGCATGGGCATCGACGTCGGCGTCGTGATCCACCATCCGTGGCAGGTGGCCGCCATCGTCGCCGGCTTCCTCGTCGTCAAGGCGCTGGTGCTGTGGGGCATGGAGATCGGCATCCCGATCCCGCGGCTCGAGCGGCCCATCTTCACGCTGCTGCTCGCGCAGGGCGGCGAGTTCGGCTTCGTGGTGCTGCAGGCCGCGCAGGGCGAGCAGGTGATCGCCGCCGGGGAGGCCGGCGTGCTCACCGCGGCGATCACGCTGTCGATGCTGCTGACGCCGGTGCTGATCCTGCTGGCCGACCGCTGGTGGATTCCGCTGCTGGCCCAGCTGCGGCCGCGCGCGAAGGTATCGGAGCTCGCCGAACCGCAGGACGCGCCGGTGATCATCGCGGGCTTCGGCCGCTACGGCCAGATCATCGCCCGCCTGCTGCACGTCAACGGCATCCAGGCGACGGTGCTGGAGCACGACGCCGAACAGATCGAGGCACTGCGCCGCTTCGGCTTTCGCGTGCACTACGGCGATGCCACGCGGCTGGACCTGCTGCGCGTGGCCGGCGCCGCGCGGGCCCACGTGCTGGTGGTGGCCGTCGACGCCATCGAGCCCAGCCTGGAGCTGGTGGACATGGCGCGCGAGAACTTTCCCAACCTGACCATCGTCGCCCGGGCGCGCAACGTGCAGCACTGGTACCAGCTCAACGAGCGCGGCGTGAAGTTCATCGAACGCGAGACGCTGGACGCCGCGCTGATGAGCGGACGCAGCGTGCTCGAGGCGATGGGCTTCGAGCCGCATCGCGCGCGCACGCTGGCGATGCGCTTTCGGCGCCATTCGGTGCAGCAGCTGCACGAGTTCGCGCCGCATTTCCGCGACGAGTCCAAGCTGATCTCGCTGGCGCGCGCGGGGCGCCAGCAGCTGGAGCAGTTGTTCGC
>JBJMWF010000488.1:0-6269 GCA_045810265.1 Vitreoscilla sp.
CAGCCTGGCGCGCATCGCCGAGGGCGGCCATTTCCTCAGCGATACCTTGTTCGCCGGCCTGGCCGTGTGGGGCAGCGGCTGGCTGATCCGCGAGGCCTGGCTGCGCCACGTGGCCTTGCGATGGCGACGCGCCCGCCGGCGTCGCGAGGCGCTCGCCGCCAAATGAAAAAGGGCAACCAACAGGTTGCCCTTTCAGTGCGTGGGATCAGCGTCTCAGGGCGTCCATTCGAGCGCGATGCCCTTGAAGTCCACCGCGTTGTTGGGCGTGCGGATCGACAGGTTGCTGATGTGGCGGAACGCGAAGCCCGCGCGCCAGTGGCCGTCGGCGCTGCTGACGCCGATGCCGAAGTGGTCGGAGAACTGGAAGTTGCTGCCCTTCTGGCGGTTGCCGATGTTGGACTCGCTCAGGTAGCTCGGGCCGATGCCGAACTCCAGGTCCAGGCGCGCACCTGCCGACACCGGATAGCGCCAGTGCATCATCGGCACCAGCGCGATGTCCCAGGCGCTGTGCGAGTAGCGGCTGTCCGACTTGGCCTGCCAGGCGCTGGCCGAGATCACCGGCGACATGTCGAGCGCGAAGCCCGAGACGCTGGTCAGCTGGCACTCGTGGCGCTCGGCGCCGATCGATTCGTACGACAGCTCGGAATCCTTGCCGGCCGCCACGCGGCCGCCCCAGGCGTCGTTGCCGCTCTGGCCGTGCGCCAGGCAACCGAAGAACGGGGCGCCCTTGAGCGCGGCGACCGTCCAGGTGGCGATGGTGCCGGCGATGGCGGTGTTCTTCAGCGCGGTGCCGGCGCCGGTCTCGGCGTGTGCGGGCGCGGCGGCCGCCAGGGCCAGCGCGAGCGTCAGGCCCGCGGCGAGGCGCGAGCGGTCGTGGGCGAGGTGGTTCGAGTGCATCCGGCGACTGTATCGCGCCGCGCCGATATCCCTGCTGGCGAACCGGCGACCGCGTCGGCGGCGCGCGACAAGGGCAACCGGCCTGCGGGGATAATCGCCGGCCATTGTTGCCAAAGAGGCAGGATGTTCCTCGTTCGCTGGATTTCGGGTTGGCCCCTGGCCCTGCTGCATGCCGCCGGCGGGCTGCTGGGCTGGCTCGTGTGGCTGCTCTCGCCCACGTATCGCCGCCGCCTGCGCACCAACGCCGGACTCGCCGGCGTGCCGGCGGCCGCCCGCCGCCGCTCCATCGCCGAGACAGGCCGCATGGTGGCCGAGACGCCGTGGCTGTGGCTGCGGGCGAGCAACGACGATCTCTCGCGCCAGGTCAGCTGGCGCAATCCGGAGGCGTTGGAGGCGGTGATCGCCGAGCGCCGTCCGCTGGTGATCCTGACGCCGCACATGGGCAGCTTCGAGGTGGCGGCGCGTGCATACACCGCGCGCTTTGGCCACCTGCAGCCGGTCACCGTGCTCTATCGCCCGGCACGCCAGCGCGCGCTGCGCGAGTTCCAGGAACAGGCGCGCAAGCGTCCGACCATGCCCACCGCGCCGGCCAACCTGGCCGGCGTGCGCCAGATGCTGCGCGCACTGAAGCGCCGTGAATCGGTCGGCCTGCTGCCCGACCAGGTGCCGCCCGAGGGCCAGGGCGTCTGGGCCCCGTTCTTCGGCCAGCCGGCCTACACCATGACCCTGGCCGCGCGGCTGGCGCAGCAGACCGGCGCCCGCTGCATCGTGCTGCGTTGCGAACGGCTGCCCCGCGGCCGCGGCTACGTGATCCACTCGTCCGAACTGGTGCGGCCGCTGCCCGCCGGCACCGATCCCGCCTCCCAGCTCGAGGCCGCCACCATCATCAACGAGTCGATGGAACAAGTCATCCTGAGCGATCCGGGCCAATACCTGTGGGGGTACAACCGCTACAAGGCGCCGCGCGCGGCCGAAAGCCTCGAAGCCCGCGCCGAAGGAAGCGAATGAACGTCTTCGCACGGATCGTGCTGGCCCTGCTGTGGACGCTCAGCTGGCTGCCGCTGGCGTTGCAGGCCGCCATCGGCCGCGGCCTGGGCACGCTGCTGTGGGTGGCGGCGGGTTCGCGCAGGCGCATCGCCCTGCGCAACCTCGAGCTGACCATGCCGGACAAGAGCGAGGCGGAACGTCGCGCCATCGCCTACGAGAATTTCCAGTGGATCGCACGCAGCTTCCTCGAGCGCGGCCTGCTCTGGTACGCCCCGCCCGAACGGCTGCGCCGGCTGATCCGGGTCGAGGGCGACCCCGGCTTCGCCGAACGCGAGAAGGGCGCGGTGATGTGGCTGGCGCCGCACTTCGTGGCCCTGGACGTGGCCGGCCAGGCGACGCAGCTGTTCCAGACTCGCCCCGTCGGCTCGATCTATCAGAAGCAGAGCATCGAGGTGTTCGACAAGGCGATCCGCAAGGGCCGCGTGCGCTTTGGCAACGGCGACATCTATTCGCGCCACGAGAAGGCACTGCCGCTGATCCGCGCGATCCGGCGCGGCGTGGCCTTCTTCAACCTGCCCGACATGGACTTCGGGCCGCAGGAAGCCGTGTTTGTGCCGTTCATGGGCGTGCCCGCGGCCACGCTGCTGGCGCCGTCCAAGATGGCCAAGGCCCTGAGCATGAAGGTGCAGCCCGTGCTGGCCGAGATCCTGCCCGGCGGCCAGGGCTACCGCGTGCGGTTCCTGGAGCCGTGGACCGACTTCCCTTCCGACGATCCCGTCGCCGACGCGGCGCGCATGAACGAGTGGATCGCCTCGGAGGTGCGGCGCAATCCGTCGCAGTACTACTGGGTGCACAAGCGCTTCAAGACGCGCCCGCCGGGCGAGCCCAGCCTCTACTGAGACGCCTGGCGTGGTCCTGGACGGGGCGACTCAGACGTCGCCGCCCTCGACCTTGATGAACGGGCCGAAGCACTGCTTGCCGTCCTCGGCCGTGCACAGGATGAAGCGATCGCCGGCCTGGTTCATCATCACGTAGCGCGTGGTGGTCTTGCCGGGCTTGGTGATCTGGCCCCAGCAGTCCTTCTTGCCGTTGTCCTTGACCAGCGTGTCAACCCACTTGTAGTAGCCACGGGCGCTCGGCTGGTCGGAGATCGAGAAGGTGGACTGCGCGACCTCGTCCGCGCTGGTGATCAGGGTGCGGCCACTGCGGTCGATGCGATAGATCTCCGCACAGTCGTCGTCGCGCCGCGTGAGCTGCCAGGCACCCAGGAACGGGTGGTCGGCGCGCACCGGCGCAGCCGGCGTGTCGGCCGCGGGCGGTGCGGCGACGACCGCCATCGACGACAGCGCCAGGACGAGCAGCAACGGGGATTTCATGCGGAGCCTCGTGGTGGGCCGGTGGCGCCCAGCGGGTCAGGCGCCACCAGCGGGATCCATGCTTGAAACGATTCTGCCTGACACCGCGCCGGCGCGTCAGCCAGCCTCCACAAGGCCGGCCGGCGCCTGTGGAAGAATCGGTGCTCGTCCGCGCCGGGGAACGGCCGGCTTGCGGCTCGTCGATT
This sequence comes from Vitreoscilla sp., assembly GCA_045810265.1. GTDB lineage: Bacteria > Pseudomonadota > Gammaproteobacteria > Burkholderiales > Burkholderiaceae_C > Scleromatobacter. Next base: position 3,446 of record JBJMWF010000488.1, read on the forward strand.
GCCGCCAGCCAAACCCGACATCCGAAGCGCCCACCATGACCCGCCACCCACTCCCGTCCATCGCCACGCTGTGCGCGGCGGCCCTGCTCGCCGCGCTGCCGCTGGCCGCATCGGCCGTGGACGCGGCCGCGCTCGGCAAGGCGCCCACCTCGCCCGACCAGCCCAAGCCCCGCAGCGGCAACTACAAGATCGTTTCGCGCGGCCAGCACGTCGTCCACGCGCGTTGCGCCGAAGGCGGCAACGTCGTGGTGCCGACGCACCAGAAGGCGACGGCCGCGCAGCGCGCCCGCGACATCCGCGACGCCTGCAAGACGCTCGACTACACGAAATGAAATCCCTGCTGCCGCTCGCCCTGCTCGCCGTCGCCCTGCCGGTGCTGGCCCAACCGGCGCCGGCCTCCCGGGCGTCGGGCGCCGAATGGGGCACGCCCCTGGGCCAGCCCGCGGCACCCGCGGCCCAGCCGCCGGCCAGCGCCGCGACGACGATCACGCTGCCCAAGCCGCCGCCCAGCGCCTTCGCGGCCGCGCGGGCGAGCAGCCAGGCCACCGGCGACTATTTCCACGACTTCGGCGAGCTGATCGTGCGCGTGCGCAGCGTCAAGTGGATCGAGGAGATCTGCAGCGAGACCTTTCCCGCGACTGCCGAGACCAACCGCCATGCGTACGAGGTCTGGCGGGTCGACAACGGCCCCTTCGTCGACGAGGTCGAGGGCCAGTTCCTGATCATCGACAAGTACTGGGGCCAGGCCTCCGAGCAGGCGCGCAAGGAAGGCCTGACGGTGGACCTGCTCAAGGCCAAGGTCGACGCCAACAAGGCCGGCCTGCGGCAGGACTTCCACACCCGCGGCATGCGCTCGTTCCAGGCACGCTGCGAGGCCTATCCGGAGATCCTGCTGTCACCGCAGCTCGACCTGGAAAGGTCGCAGGCGGAGCTGGTGCGCTCGGTGCGCATGGGTCCCGGCCCGCGCTGAGCCTGGTCATCCGGCGACGATCGAATAGGCCTCGCGCTGCGCCTGCAGCCACTGCGCCATCTCGCCGGCGTTGTCCAGGTCGTTTGGATGGAAGTCGCGCCGCAGGTACTGCAGCAGCGGCAGCAGGCTCGCGGCCCACACCCCGCGCGGGCCGAACAGGTAGCGCGCGCCCCGCCACCAGGTGCGTGGCCGCCACCACTGGCCGGCGCACCACAGGTTGATGAAAGTCTGCACGCTGGATTCGAACAGGAACTGCACCGAGATGTAGACGAACCACAGGCGGCGTCGAAGCTCGCTGCCGCCCATCGCGCGGTAGAGATCGAACGCCACCGTCTTGTGCTCGCTTTCCTCGACCGCATGCCAGCGCCACAGCAGTGCCAGGTCGGGCGTCGCGCCATCGAGCCAGTTCGGATGCGTCAGCAGGCCGGTGGCCATCACCGCGGTGAAGTGCTCGTAGGCGGCCGTCACGGCCACGTGGTTGACGGGGTGCATGCCCTCGCCGCGCTTGATGCGCCAGGCGGCCCAGCCCTGCCAGTAGTTGCGCAGGCCCTGGCGCTCGAGCTCGGCGTTGAACTGGGCGTGCAGGAAGCGGTGCGTCGCCTCCTGGCCGACGAAGCCGCGCACCTCGTCCGCCCAGGCGGCTTGCTGCTCCGGCGGCAGCATGGCGACGCCCTTCCTGACCGCATCGATGAAGAACTGCTCGCCGACCGGAAAGCTCATCGACAGCGCATTCATGTAGTGCGTGCGGAAGGCATCGCCGCCGTTCCACAGTGGCGGGAACCCCTGGGACAGGTCGACCCGCAGCCGCCGGATCGGCAGGCGGCGCGCGGCCTCGGAAGCGACGGGCAGTTCGATCGGTGCATTCATGTTCTGGATGGGATGATTTGTCTCTGGCAGATAGCGTAAGGGTGGCCGCCGCCGCGGTCTACTCGCTTTTGCCGGCCCGGCGTCGGAACGTCGGCCGGTCGCCAAGCCGGTAGAGTCCGTCCATGGCCGCTCCCCGCGAACCCGTCGACAACCCGCTGCGCAAGACGCCGTCGCAGACGCGCGCGCTGCGCACCGTGGACACGCTGTTCGAAGCCGCCACTCGCATCCTGGCCAGCGAGGGCGAAGCCGGCTTCACCACCAACCGCATCGCCGAGCGGGCGGGTTTTTCGATCGGGACGCTGTACCAGTACTTTCCCAGCAAGGAGGCGATCGTGGTCGCCCTGGTGCGGCGCCATCGCGACCGCGTGCTGCGCGAACTCGACGTGATGCTGGATCGCTGCGTGTGCGGCGAGTACGGCCCCGAGCACGCGCTGCGCCTGTACCTGCGCCACATCGTCGACGCCTTCGGCCGCGGCCAGAAGGCACAGCGGCTGCTGGCCAGGCTCGGTTGGCAACTGGATGCCCCGGCGGCCATCGTCGCCGCGATGGACGACGGCGCCGAGCGCATCCGCTCCGCGCTGGCCCGCCTGGACGATCCGCAACTCGTGGTGCCCGACGAGCCGACGCTGTACCTGCTCACGCGCGCGGTGATCGGCGCGGTGCGCTCCGCGGCCGTCGAGGAGAGCGCGATGCTGGACGATCCGCGCTTCGAGGAGGCGCTGTTCCGCATGGTCTGGGGCGTCCTGCACCGGCCCTCCGGCGGCGGTTGACCGGGTTTCCTCCGCGCATGGACGACGCGGACATCTGCCGCCCGGCGATAATTGCCGCATGCTGCCCTCCCCGACCCGCGTTCGCTTCACCAAGATGCAAGGCGCCGGCAATGACTTCGTCGTGCTCGACGCCACGCGCGAGCCGCTGGCGCTCGGGGCCGAGGAGATGCGCCGGCTGGGCGACCGCCGCTTCGGCGTCGGCGCCGACCAGATCCTG
>JBJMWF010000489.1:0-17956 GCA_045810265.1 Vitreoscilla sp.
GCCTGCTGGCGCAGGCACTGCATCGCAGCGTCGCAGCGCTGCGCGCGCGTGGCCGTGAACTGCGGCCACGGCTGGACACGATGGCCATGGCCGGCGGCTCGACGGCGGCGCTCGACGCCTTGTTCCTCGATGACGAGGCCGCCACCGCCACCGCCAGCGCGCCAGCCACGCCAGCCGCGCCGCCGTCCGCCTTCGTCGATGGCGCGCCGGCGGTTCGCTCGCTGTCCGAGCGCCTGGCCGAAGCCTTCCGCAACGAGACGCCGCGCCTGCTGGCCGACCTGGCCGACTCGATCGCCCAGCGCGATCTTGCGCGCGCGGCGCGCATCGCCCACAACATCAAGGGCAGCGCGTTCTACATCCACAGCGAACAGCTGGCTGATGACGCGGGCGGCCTGGAAAACGCCTGCGACGCCGCCGACGACCAGGGCGTGCAGCGCCACTGGGCGGCGCTACGGGAAAGCATCGCCGACTGGATGGCCGCGCACTGATACCCTGGGGATCGACAAGAACAGGGAGCCAGACAATGCGAATCCTGGTGGCCGACGACGACCTCGTCTCGCGCCTGGCGATGGAAGACGTGCTGCGCCAGTGCGGCGTCCCCGACATCGTGCAGGCCGAGGACGGCCCCGGCGCGTGGCGCGAGATGACCGGTGAGCGCTGCTTCGACCTGATCTGCCTGGACGTGCGCATGCCGCCGCCCGACGGCCTGGAACTGGTGGCGCGCCTGCGCGCCGCGCCCGCGCTCAAGCGCGTGCCCACGATGCTGATCACGTCCACCGCCGACCGCGAGACCGTGCTGGGCGCGACGCGTTGCGAGCTGCAGGGCATCATCGTCAAGCCGGTCGGGCCGGATACCGTCACCCGTATCCTGCGTGCGCTTGGGCAGCTCGATGCCAGTATCCTGGAGCCGGCCGAGGCGGCCACGGCGAGGCTGCGCATCGACGGCGAGCGCCACGCGCGCTATGTCGGCGCGTTCGCGCAGCAGCTCCAGGTGCTGGCCGGCCTGGCGCACGAGCTCGCCACGCCGGCCGCCGGCTCCGATTCCAAGGCGGCCTTCATGCAGAAGGCCGACGTCTGCCGCACCGCGGCGCTCACGCTGGGATCGACGCGCGTCGAGCAGCTGATCTCCGATGCCCTGGCCCTGCTGGTGCAGGGCGAGCCGGGTGCGGACCGCGCGATGGCGCAGGCGGTGTACTGGCTGGGTCGCGTGGCGACCCGGGGCTGAGTGCCGGCGTCAGGCCGCTGGCGAGTCGTCCTGCGGCGCGTCGAACAGCGACGGCGACGACGGCAGCGCGAGCTGCAGGCCCGCCGGCTCCGTCACGGCCGGCGTCGCCTCGTCGTCCTCGTCGGCCCCGGAGGCGTCGACCAGCGACGGCGGCAGCGACTTGGCGGTCTTGAGCCCCAGCTTCTTGAGCGCCGCCGCCTGGTTGATGGCGTTGCCGCGGCCGGTGGACAGGCGCTTCTCGGCGCTGTCGTAGGCCGACTGCGCTTCCTTGAGCTTGGCGCCCACCTTCTGCAGGTCCTCGACGAACGCCGACAGCTTGTCGTAGAGCTTGGTGCCCTGCGTTGCGATGTCCTGCGCGTTGCGGCTCTGCGCCTCCTGCCGCCATAGGTGCGCGATGGTGCGCACGACGAACAGCAGCGTCGACGGGCTGACCAGCAGCACGTTGCGCTGCCAGGCGTCCATGAACAGGGCGTCGTCGTGCGTCACCGCCAGCATGAAGGCCGGCTCGATGGGCACGAACATCACCACCAGGTCCAGCGACTTCAGTCCGTACAGGTCCTGATAGCGCTTGGCGGAGAGCCCGCGGATGTGCTGCCGCACCGAGTCGAGGTGGGTGCGCACCGACGCGCTGCGCTCGTCCTCGCCCTCGGCCGCCATGAAGCGGTCGTAGGCCACCAGCGACACCTTGGCGTCGACCACGAGGCGGCGATCCTCTGGCAGATGGATGACGACGTCGGGCTGCAGGCGCCGGCCCTCCTCGTCGAGCTGGCTGTCCTGCACGTGGTATTCGAATCCCTTGCGCAGGCCCGAGGCCTCGAGCACGCGCTCGAGAATCAGCTCGCCCCAGTTGCCCTGCGTCTTGGCCGAACCCTTGAGCGCCTTGGTCAGGTTGTTGGCGTCGTTGCTGAGCGTCTTGTTCAGCTCCATCAGCTGCCTGACCTGCTCGGACAAGGCGAATCGCTCCTTGCCTTCCTGCACGTAGACCTCCTCGACCTTGCCCTTGAACTCGCTCAGCTGCGTGCGCAGCGGATCGAGCAGCGTGCCCAGGTTGTGCTGGTTCTGTTCGGCGAAGCGCCTGGACTTCTCCTCGAGGATCTCGGTGGCCAGCGTCTTGAACTGGTCGGACAGCGCCGTCCTGGCCTCGGTGAGCAACTGCAGCTTCTCCAGCGCGCTCGCGCGTTCCGCGTCAGCCCGCGTGCGCACCTGCGCGAGTTCGGCATGCGCCGCCTGCAGTTCCTTCGCGCGCAAGCCGGCCTGGTCGGCAGCAACCGCCAGGTCGCGTTCCAGCGCGGCCACGCGGTCGTCGAGCGAGGCGACGAGCTGGTGCTTCTGCGCCTCGCTGGCGGCGGCCCGCAGCACCTGGGCGCGCGATGCGTCCAGGTCGTGGCGGACGGTCTGGGTCTCGGCCCTCGCGCGTTCGAGGTCGGCCTGCACCGCCGCGACGGCCTGCGCGCTCGCATGCAGGCGCTCGCGCGCTTGCGCGAGCTCCAGTTGCGCCGCATGGCCCGACTGCGCCAGCGCGGCATCGATCGCGGCGCGGGTGCGCGAACGGGCCAATGCCAGCCCGAGGCCCAGGCCCCCCACGAAGGCAAGCAGGAGGACGATGGCGACGACGGCCAGCAGGGAAGGGGAAACCGGATTCATGAGGCGATTGTGCCCGCCGCGCTCGCTCACACGCTGAGCCAGCGGCCAGCACCTGCCTCCGTTGGCCGAGGGTTTCCGATGGCCGGGGCGCGCGGCTGCGGTCGAGCTGGCCGCGACATAATCGGCGCATAACCATGTGGGAACGGCCCGGGGCCGCACCCGCAGGAATCGAGTCCAACAGCAGGGAGGAAATCCATGTCGAACCAGAACTGGCGCGCGCCCGCGTGCGCCCTCGCGGTGGCCGCGGCCGCCGCATGCGCGCTGCCCGCCCTGGCAGCCGAATCCGAGCAGGACGTCCGCGCCGAGATGCAGAAGCTGCCCTGGCAGGTCGGCCCGGGCACGGGCGAGGTCGGCAGCCACTCCAAGCTCGACATCCCCGATGGGGCGCGCCTGCTGCCGGAATCCAGCGGCAGCCGCTTCCTCGAGCTGACCGGCAACCTGCCCGAGCCTGGCGACACGGTCCTGATCCACAAGGACTGGTGGGCGACGCTGTCGTTCGACGACTCGGGCTACGTCAAGGACGACGAGAAGCTCGATCCCGACGCGCTGCTGGCCGCCATGCGCAAGAACGAGGAGTCCAGCAACGAGGAGCGCCGCAAGCGCGGCATGGACACCCTGAGCACCGACGGCTGGATCGTGCTGCCGCACTACGACCCGGCCACCAAGTACCTGGAGTACGGCGTGCGCCTGCATTCGTCGGCCAGCTCGCAGCCGGTCGTCAACTACACCATGCGCCTGCTGTCCCGCCACGGCTACGAGACGGTGACGCTGGTCACCCGCCCCGAGACGCTCACCCAGGACGTGCAGGACCTGCACCAGGTGCTTGGCGGCTTCAAGTTCAACGCCGGCGAGACCTATGGCGAGTTCCGGCCGGGCGACCACGTCGCCGAGTTCGGCCTGGGCGCGCTGGTGCTGGGCGGCGCGGCGGCCGCGGCCGTCAAGGCGGGCTGGTTCAAGGGCCTGCTTGTGGCGTTGGCGGCGGGTTGGAAGCTCGTCGCGGCCGCGGCCGTCGCCGTGGTTGCCGGCATCAAGCGGTTCTTCGGACGCGCCACGGGTCGCTGAAGGTTCGCGTGCACGTCGACGCCCAGCTCCTGGTCGGTCCGGCCCTGGTGGCCCTGTACCTCAAGGACTGCTTGCTGCTGCTGCAGCGCGACGAGGCCGTGCTGGTGCGCGGCTGGCGCGGGCGCTGGCGAGCCGGCTTCGGCCTGCTCGATTGGCGGCTGCGCCGTCGCGAGCCGTACCTGTGTCATCCCTTCAAGCCCTGGGAGCCGGTGCTGCGCCTGCGCTGGGACGCCGCCGCCGGGCCGCTGCCGTCTCCTGCCGCGCCGGCCGTGCCGCCTCCGTTGCGGCTCGGACCCTGGGTCGTCCTCGTCTGGCTGCTGTTGTTCGTCGGCCTGCCGACCGCGTTCTATGCGCAGCTCGGCCTGACGGTGATCTTCACCGTGCTGGGCGCGCTGTACCTGAGCATCGTGTTGAGCCTGCTGCTCGTGTGGCGGCAGCGCGCGACATTGGGCCTGACCGGCTCGGCCTTCGGCGTGCTGGCGTTCGAGGTGCTGGCCTGCGCGCCCTACGCCGCCAATCTGGTGCGGCGACTGTCGCTGCAGCGGCCGGTCGACGAGGATCTGCTGGCGGCCGCCGCCCGCCTGCTCGATGCGCCGGCGCTGGCCGCCGTCCATGCGCAATGCCTGGCCCGCATCGACGACGAGCTCGATTGGGCGGCCGAGGATTCCCCGCGTTCGCGCGCGCTGCGCGCCGCGCGGCCGCGCTTCGAAAGTGAGCTTGCCCATGAACAACAGTGACATCCTGGCCATCATCGGCTGCGGCGTGCTGGGCTACGGCGTCATCCACCTGGTGATGAGCAAGCCGACGCCGCCGGCGGCACCGCCGAAGCCACCGCCGCAGGGCGCGTTCGCGCCCGGCTGGACGAAGGTGCTTGAGATCCCCGCGGACGCCGGCTTGGACGAGATCCGCGAGGCCTATCGCCGGCTGATGAGCCAATACCATCCGGACAAGGTCGCCTCGCTCGGGCGCGAGTTGCGCGAGCTCGCTGAAGCCAAGTCCAAGGCGATCAGCGTCGCCTACCAGGAGGCGCTGGCCTCACGCGGCGCTCGCGACTGAGCCTTTCAGTCCGACGCCTTCGGCGGGCCCAGCGAGCGCAGCAGGTCGCGCACGAACTGCGCCCGATCGTGCGGCTCGGCGATCTCGCGGTCGATGCGCAGCCGGTCGTTGCCGGCCAGCTTGACGCTCTTGTTCTTCTGCACGAGCTCGATGATGCGCATCGGGTCGACCGGCGGATTCGGGCGGAAGGTGACGTTCATCACCTTCGGATTGGCGTCCACCTTCAGCACGCCGTAGCTCTTGGCGAGCACGCGCAGGCGGTGCGTGTCGAACAAGGTCTGGCCTTGCGGCGGCAGCTTGCCGAAGCGGTCGGTGATCTCCTCGAGCAGGTTGTCCAGCGTCTCGGGGCGGTCGGCGGTGGCCAGGCGCTTGTACAGCGACAGCCGCGTCTGCACGTCGCCGCAATAGGCGTCGGGCAGCAGGGCGGGGGCATGCAGCTTGATGTCGATGCCGCCGCCGAAGGCGCCGGTGGGCGAGAGCAGGTCGGGTTCCTTGCCGGACTTGAGCGCGCGCACGGCCTCGGACAGCATGTCGTTGTACAGCTGGAAGCCGACCTCCATCATGTTGCCGCTCTGGTTCTCGCCCAGCACCTCGCCGGCGCCACGGATCTCCAGGTCGTGCATGGCCAGATAGAAGCCCGAGCCCAGCTCCTCCATCGCCTGGATCGCGTCCAGGCGTTGCGCGGCCTGCTTGGTCAGTCCCTCGACGTCGGGCACCATCAGGTAGGCATAGGCCTGGTGGTGCGAGCGGCCGACGCGCCCGCGCAGCTGGTGCAGCTGCGCCAGGCCGAACTTGTCGGCGCGGCTGATGACGATGGTGTTGGCGGTGGGCACGTCGATGCCGGTCTCGATGATGGTCGAGCACAGCAGCACGTTGATGCGCTGGGCGACGAAGTCGCGCATCACCGACTCCAGTTCGCGCTCGGGCATCTGGCCGTGCGCGATCGCGATGCGCGCTTCGGGAATCAGCTGCGACAGCTTCTCGAGCCGGTTCTGGATCGTCTCGACTTCGTTGTGCAGGAAGTAGCACTGGCCGCCGCGCTTGAGCTCGCGCAGGATGGCTTCGCGGATCGTGCCCTGCGTCTCGCTGCGCACGAAGGTCTTGATCGCCAGGCGCCGCTGCGGCGCCGTGGCGATCACCGACAGGTCGCGCAGGCCTTCGAGCGCCATGCCCAGCGTGCGCGGGATCGGCGTGGCGGTGAGCGTGAGCACGTCGACCTCGGCGCGCAGCGCCTTCATCGCCTCCTTGTGGCGCACGCCGAAGCGATGCTCCTCGTCGACGATCAGCAGGCCCAGGCGCTTGAACTTGACGTCGCCCGACAGCAGCTTGTGCGTGCCGACGACGATGTCGATGGTGCCGTCCTCCAGGCCCTTCATCGCGGCCGAGACCTCCTTGGCCGTGCGAAAGCGCGACATCTCCGCCACCTTCACCGGCCACTGGCCGAAGCGGCTGCTGATGGTCTGGAAGTGCTGCTCAGCCAGCAGGGTGGTCGGCGCCAGTAACGCCACCTGCTTGCCGCCGTGCACCGCGACGAACGCGGCCCGCAGCGCGACCTCCGTCTTGCCGAAACCGACGTCGCCGCAGACCAGGCGGTCCATCGGCTTGGGGCTCACCAGGTCCTGGATCACGGCGTGGATCGCGGCCCGCTGGTCGGGCGTCTCCTCGAAGCCGAAGCTGGTCGCGAAGGCCTCGTAGTCGTGCGGCGAGAAGCGGTGCGAATAGCCGTCGCGCGCGGCGCGGCGCGCATAGAGGTTCAGCAGTTCGGCGGCCGCGTCGCGCACCTGCTCGGCGGCCTTGCGGCGCGCCTTGTCCCACTGGCCGGAGCCCAGCTTGTGCAGGGGCGCCTCTTCGGCCGAGACGCCGGTGTAGCGGCTGATCAGCGCCAGCTGGGCGACCGGCACGTACAGCGTCGCCTTGTCGGCATATTCGAGATGCAGGAACTCGCTGGGGCCCTCGCCGAGGTCGATGTTGATCAGGCCCATGTAGCGGCCGATGCCGTGCGACGCGTGCACCACCGGATCGCCCAGCTTCAGCTCGGACAGGTCCTTGATGAGCGCGTCGACGCTGCTGGTCTGTTCCTGCCCTCGACGCCGGCGCCGTGGCGTGCTGCCGGTGGCGAACAGCTCGTTTTCGGTGATGAACTGGATGGTTCGCGGAGCCGGTGGGTCCGGCTCGAACCAGAAGAAGCCTTCGCTGATCGGCGCGGCGGTGATCGCGATCTTCTCGTCGCTGGCCTCGAACTCGGCCAGCGTGCCCACGCTGATCGGCTCGATCGCGTGGTCGCGCAGCATGTCCAGCAGCGTCTCGCGCCGGCCTTCGCTGTCGGCGACGAGCAGGATGCGGTAGGGCGTGGCGTCGATGTGCTTCTGCAGGCGGGCCATTGGCGCAGTCGCGCCGCGCTCGACGCTGACATCGGGCAGGGGCCGCGCCCAGGCCGTGACGTCGTCGATGCCCGCTTGAGGCCGCAACGACAACGTCGGATGCGCGCGCGTGGCGTCGAAGAACTGCGCATCCTTCAGGAAGATGTCCTCGGGCGGCAGGATGGGCCGGTCCGGGTCGGCCTTGAGGAAGCGGTAGCGCTCGCGCGTGTCCGTCCAGAAGCGCTGCAGCGCATCGTCGACCGCGCCGTGCAGCACCAGCGTGGCCGAAGCGGGCAGGTAGTCGAAGATCGTCGCGGTCTCGTCGAAGAACAGCGGCAGGTAGTACTCGATGCCGCCGCCGGCGATGCCGTTGCCCATGTCCTTGTAGAGGCGGGCCTTGGTCGGGTCGCCCTCGATGCGTTCGCGCCAGCGCACGCGAAACGCCTTGCGCGAGGCCTCGTCGAGCGCAAACTCGCGGCCTGGCAGCAAGCGCACCTGCGGCACGGGATAGAGGCTGCGCTGGGAGTCCGGGTCGAAGGTGCGGATGGAGTCGACCTCGTTGTCGAACAGGTCGACGCGATAGGGCACTGGCGAGCCCATCGGGAACAGGTCGATCAGCCCGCCGCGCACCGCGTACTCGCCGGGCGACACCACCGAGCTGACGTGCGAATAGCCGGCCAGCGTCAGCTGGGCGCGCAGCGCGGCCTCGTCCAGGCGCGACTTCTGCTTGAAGTTGAAGGTGGTGGCCGCCAGGAAGGACGGCGGCGCAAGCCGCGTCAGCGCGGTGCTGGCCGGCAGGATCACGACGTCGACGCCTTCGTCGTCCTCCAGGTTCGCGCTGACGCTCTTGGTCGGATCCGGCGCCGCCTTGCCCTTGGCCGCCGCCACCGCCACGCCCGTGTTGGCCGTGCCCAGCCCCTGGCTCTTGCGGTACAGCCGCCACAGCGTGGCCAGGCGCTCGGAGACCAGGTCCTGGTGCGGCGAGAACTGGTCGTAGGGCAGCGTCTCCCAGTCGGGAAACACGGCGATGCGCAGGTGCGGCGCGAAGAAGGGCAGCTCGTCGGCCAGGCGCTGGGTGTCGGCGGGCTCGGCGCACACCACCAGCGTCAACTGCCCCTGCGCGGCCCGCGCCGACGCCAGGTGGGCGATGAGCAACGCATCGGCCGCGCCGGGCGGGCGGGGCAGCGTGTAGCGTTGTCCGGGAACGAGCGAAGGCAGTTGCATGGCGGGTCGGAAATGAGGACACGCCTTGGACGCGTCGATCCCGTTGGGGTCACGTCTTGCCTTTTGCCCCGGTGCACCGGCAGCAAGAGCCGGGCCCGGAGGGGCAAAGGGCAAGACCTGACCCCGGCGGGATCGGGGCGCCGGCAAGGCGTGGCGCTCGTTGAAATCGAGCTTGGAACCCGGCGATTCTAGAATCCCGTTCATGACCAGCCCCCAGCGAGGTGATTCCTTCACCCATCCCGACGGCCGCCAACGCCTGTTCGCCCTCGTGCCCTGCGCCGGCAGCGGGTCGCGCTCGGGCGCGGCCGGGCCCAAGCAATACGAATCGCTCGCTGGCCGGGCGCTCGTGCTGTGGACGCTGGAGGCGCTCGCCCGCGTGGGCGAGCTCGATGGCACGCTGGTCGTGCTGTCGCCGGGTGATACCCAGTTCGCGGCGCTGGCCGCCGAAGGCGACGCCGAGGCCGCGAGCGCGTGCTGGCGCGCCAACGTGGGCGGCGACACCCGCGCCGAGACCGTCTACGCCGGCCTGCATGACCTGCTTTCGCGCGGCGCCCGACCCGACGACTGGGTGCTGGTGCACGACGCCGCCCGCTGCCTGGTGCGCCCCGAGGCCATCCATCGCCTGATCGAGGCCTGCCGTGACGACGCCGTCGGCGGCCTGCTGGCCTTGCCGCTGGCCGACACCTTGAAGCGCGCCGACGCGCAAGACCGCGTCGACACGACCGTCCCGCGCGAGGCGATGTGGGCCGCGCAGACGCCGCAGATGTTTCGCATCGGCGCGCTGCGCGACGCCTTGCGCGCCGGTTTCGCGCGCACCGGATTCGCCATCACCGACGAGGCCAGCGCGATCGAGGCGACGGGCTGTTCGCCGCGACTCGTGCGCGGCGATTTCGAGAACATCAAGGTGACCTGGCCCGAGGACTTCGCGTTGGCCGAACGCCTCCTGAGCAGCCGCTCGCACTCCCTGACGAAAGCCAAGCCATGACCATCCCGTTTCGCATCGGCGAAGGCTGGGACACCCACCAGCTGCATGCCGGCCGCCCGCTGATCCTGGGCGGCGTCGAGATCCCGCACAACGTGGGCCTGCTGGGCCACTCGGACGCCGACGCGCTGTGCCACGCCATCACCGACGCGCTGCTCGGCGCCGCCGCGCTCGGCGACATCGGCCGGCACTTTCCCGACACCGACCAGGCCTTCAAGGGCGCCAACTCCATCGTGCTGCTGGCCGAGGCCGCCAGGCGCGTTCGCGCGGCGGGTTGGGAGCCGGTCAATGTCGACTCCACCATCGTCGCGCAGGCGCCCAAGATGGCCCCGCACATCGCGGCCATGTGCGCGAAGATCGCCGAGGCGCTGAGCCTGGACGTCGGCCAGGTCAACGTGAAGGCGAAGACGGCCGAGAAGATGGGGCCGGTGGGCGAGGGCCGGGCGATCGAGACGCGGGCGGTGTGCCTGGTGCAGCGGATCGAGGCGCGCTGAAGGGCGTGGTGCCCCGCGCCTGCATACGAACTCAGCCGGCCAGCCGCGGATAAGTGAATCCGACGAAGTGGGCAGCGTTCACCGCGAAGTGGACCAGGATGGCGCCTTCCGTCGTGCGTGTCCTGGCATAGATCACCGCGTAGCCCAGTCCGGCCACGGTCGCCGCCAGCATCCAGGCCGGGCCGCCGCCCACGTGCGCCAGGCCGAAGAGCAGCGTCGAGGCGGCGATCGCGCCCCACTTCCAGGCCGCCTGGCCGCGCGCCTCGGCCAGCCGCATCAGCCGCTCCTGGATCAGCCCGCGGAAGAAGGCCTCCTCGGCCACGCAGGTGAACAGCAGGTTGGTGAGGAGAAAGGCGAGGGTGACCGCGGGCCACTTCGGCTCGAAGCGGACATAGCCTGTCGCCAGCGCGATGCCGATGGCCACCGCGCAGGTGGCCAGCGCCGTGACGAGGATCGCCAGGGCCTGCGAGCCGAACTGTCGCCACGATGTCGCGCGCAGGCAGAACGCGGCCAGCAGCACCAGACCGGCTGCGGGCTTGTCGAAGTTGGGGGCGAGCGAGAAGGGCGAGGCGTCGGGCGTCAGGCGCAGGTCGTGCACCAGCGTCACCGGACGAAAGCCGGGCACCAGGTGCACGGACATGGCCAACGCCAGCACCGTCGCCGCGGTGGCCAGCAACGGCCGCCCGCGCGGCGCCGCGACCGCGCCCCAGGCCAGCGCCACAAGCGCCGCCAGCGCGGCGAACGCACCTGCGTCGAGCACCTGCGGCGACGAAGTGAGCGCGCAGGCGCAGGCGGCGGCGAATGCCAGCGTCCATGGGGGCACGCTCAATGCGCCGACGCGCAGGGCGGGCACCCAGACGAGCAAGATGGCCAGCGCCAGCAGCGCAAAGGGCAGGGGAAGGTTCATTGCGGAACGAGCGCCGGAAACGATACCGCCGCGAGTATCGCCGGCCAGGAGCGAGACGGGGCAGCGTCGGGCGACACTCGCCCCGGGCGCCTTACTCGCTCTTGTCGTCCAGCTTGAGCATCGCCGTGCCGGTGCCCGAGCCCAGCAAGCCGGATTTCGCGTAGGTCATCAGCTTGTCGCGCGTGTCCTGGATGTCGAGGTTGCGCATGGTCAGCTGCCCGATGCGGTCGGCCGGCGTGAAGCTCAGCTCGCCCTTTTCCATCGTCAGGCGCTCGGGCTTGTAGGTGAGGTTGGGCGACTGCGTGTTCAGGATGGAGTAGTCGTTGCCCCGGCGCAGCTCCAGCGTCACTTCGCCGGTGATCGCGCTGGCCACCCAGCGTTGCGCGGTCTCGCGCAGCATCAGCGCCTGCGAGTCGAACCAGCGGCCCTGGTACAGCAGGCGGCCCAGCGCGCGGCCGCTGTCGCGGTATTGCGCGATGGTGTCCTCGTTGTGGATGCCGGTGACCAGGCGCTCGTAGGCGATGAACAGCAGCGCCAGGCCCGGGGCCTCGTAGATGCCGCGGCTCTTGGCCTCGATGATGCGGTTCTCGATCTGGTCGCTCATGCCCAGGCCGTGGCGCCCGCCGATGCGGTTGGCTTCCATCATCAGGGCCACCGGATCCTTGAAGGTCTGGCCGTTCAGTGCCACCGGCATGCCTTGTTCGAAGCGCACCGAGACCTCCTCGGCCTTGACGGCGACGTCGTCGCGCCAGAACGCCACGCCCATGATGGGCTGCACGATCTTCATGCCCGAATTCAGGTGCTCGAGATCCTTGGCCTCGTGCGTCGCGCCCAGCATGTTGGAGTCGGTGGAATAGGCCTTCTCGGCCGACATCTTGTAGCCGAAGCCCGCCTTGGTCAGGAACTCCGACATCTCGGCGCGGCCGCCCAGTTCGTCGATGAACACCTGGTCCAGCCAGGGCTTGTAGATCTTCAGCGACGGATTGGCGAGCAGGCCATAGCGGTAGAAGCGCTCGATGTCGTTGCCCTTGAAGGTGGAACCGTCGCCCCAGATGTGGACGTCGTCTTCCTTCATCGCCGCCACCAGCATCGTGCCGGTGACCGCGCGCCCCAGTGGCGTGGTGTTGAAGTAGGTGTTGCCGGCCGTGGTGATGTGGAACGCGCCGCTCTGCAGCGCCGCGATGCCTTCGGCCACCAGCTGTGCGCGGCAGTCGATCAGGCGCGCCTTCTCGGCGCCGTACTGCATCGCCTTGCGCGGGATCTCGTCGTAGTCCGGCTCGTCGGGCTGGCCCAGGTTGGCGGTGTACGCGTAGGGGATCGCGCCCTTCAGGCGCATCCAGTGCAGCGCGGCGCTGGTGTCGAGGCCGCCGGAGAAGGCGATGCCGACCTTTTGCTGGGCGGGCAGGTGCTGGAGGATCGTGGTCATGTCTGGGCCGGGGAGGACGAAGCTGCGGGAAATCCCTCTATTCTCGACTGAAACGCGGCCGATTCCCAGCCCGCCACTTGTCTAGACGACATGGGGCTTTGCCGATGGCCGCACGCAAGCTTTCGCGGCCGAGGAGATACTCGCCGCGTGACCGTCGCTCCGCCGCAGACTCTTTCCCGCACGCCGCTGCTGCTGGCCTTCGCACTCGCGCTGGCCGCCGCGGTCTCGCTGGGGCTGGCGCGCTTCTCGTATGCCTTGCTGCTGCCGCCGATGCGCGCCCAGCTGCACTGGAGCTACTTCACCGCCGGCGCGATGAACACCGCCAACGCCGCCGGCTATCTCGTTGGCGCGCTGCTGGCGCCGCGCTGGTTCGCGCGCCATGACGCGCTGCGCATCGCCGTCGGTGGTGGCCTGGCGACGGCGGCCATCCTCGTCGCCCATGCCTTCGCTGCGGGCGATGCGGCGCTGTACGCCTTGCGAACGCTGGCCGGCGTCGCGAGCGCGGCCACCTTCGTCGGCGGCGGCCTGCTGGCCACGCGCCTGTCCTCGCGCGCGCCGCATCCCGGCGTCGTCATCGGGATCTACTACGGCGGCACCGGCCTGGGCATCCTGGGCGCGACTGCCCTGGTGCCGCCGCTGCCCTGGCGCCAGGCATGGATCGCGCTGGGTGTGCTCTCGTTCGCGTGCACGCTCGTCACAGGGGGCGTCGCGCGCGCGGCGCGCGAGGTGTTGGACACCGGGCCCGGCGCCGCGACGACGGCGCGCGGCGCTGCGCCGTGGACGCCGATGGCCATGCTGCTGACCGGCTACCTGTTGTTCGGCTTCGGCTACATCGGCTACATGACCTTCATCGTGACGCTGCTGCGCGAACAGGGCATCGCCGTCGCGTGGGTGTCCGCCTTCTACGCGTTGCTGGGCGCGGGCGTGGTGGCGTCGTCGTGGATCTGGGCCGGCGTGCTGCAGCGGTTTCGCGGCGGCCAGGCGCTCGCGTCGCTGAATGCCATCCTGGCGCTCGCGACGCTGCTGCCGGTGATCAGCGCGCGGCCGCTGGTGGTCGCGCTGTCGTGCCTGCTGTTCGGATGCACCTTCCTGTCGGTGGTCGCCTCGACCACCGCGTTCGTGCGCCACAACCTGCCGCCGGCGGCCTGGGCATCGGGCATCGGCGCTTTCACCATCGTGTTCGCGCTGGGGCAGATCCTCGGCCCCAGCCTCACGGGCCGTCTCGCAGACGGGCCAGGCGGCCTCGCGCGCGGCTTCCTGTGCTCGGCGATCGTGCTGGCGCTGGGTGCGTTGATCGGCTGGCGCCAACGGCCCTTGACGGCGCGCTGAGGACGAAGCGAGTCAACTTGCCGAGGTGTCTGGCTCCGGCCTCTGTCACGCTGCGATCTTTCGGATTCCAGGCCGGTGCCTGACGCCGATCCCGAACCGGGCCGGCGCCAGGCACCGACTCGAATCGCGATCAGTGCCGTCTCCAAACGCGTGCGACCTCGGCGCGATCCGAGGCGATGCCAGGCACCTCCGCCAGCGACGCGGCTTCCTGTGTTCGGCGATCGTGCGCTGGGGGCGCTGAAACGAAAAACGGTGGCCGAAGCCACCGTCGATGCTGCCACGCAGCACGGGCGTTGCTGCAGGAACTGCCGCGTTGCCCGTGCGTCGCTTCAGGTGCGCGGTTCTCCGGCGCGGTTCACGGTGATGGTCGCGCCGGCCGGGGCCGTCGTCTGCACGTGGTGCTCGACGCCCTGGAAGCTGTAGACCGTATCCCAATACTGCGGCGTGGCCGAGGCCGGCACGTCGCGGCAGCGTTGGACGTCTTCAGTGCGCGTGCCCGCGTTGGTGTTGCCGATGGCGCCGCCCAGCAGCGCCCCGCCGACGGCGCCGGCGGCCACCGCGCCGTGTCCACTGGCCACCTGGTGGCCCAGGATGCCCCCCAGGATGCCGCCGATCACGGCGCCGCCGATCTTGTTGCGT
Organism: Vitreoscilla sp.; assembly: GCA_045810265.1. Classification (GTDB taxonomy): domain Bacteria; phylum Pseudomonadota; class Gammaproteobacteria; order Burkholderiales; family Burkholderiaceae_C; genus Scleromatobacter. The sequence continues at coordinate 14,349 of JBJMWF010000489.1, forward strand.
TCGTCCTTGACCTGGGCCTGCTCGACCCAGCATTTCTGGGTGGGCGTGGCGTACACGGCGCGCGAGGACACCACCTGGGCCTGGAACATCTGCTCGTGCGGACGCGGACGCGCGTCGTAGGCCGGCGCCGGGGTGGGCGCCCAGTTCGATTCGGACACCGCCATGCCCGGGGGCACCATGCGCACCGACGAGATGCTGTCGTTCATGCCCATCGCCGCCAGGCTGGGGTAGTTGCCCGGACGCAGGAAGACGCAGTGGCCGCTATAGCCGACGTCATCGCAAGCCTGCCAGCGCTCGCCGACGACCACCGCGGACGACGCGCGGTCGTTGAAGCCTGAGCGGCGGAAGTCGCCCACGTCGGAGGTGGTGCTGAACTGGCGTCCGCGGAAGCCGTCGTTCTGATAGAAGGTCACCTGGCCAGGCAGCGGCGGCGGTGCCATGCGGTCGTCGGGAATCTGGCCGTTGCGATCGATCTCGCGCGCCGACGAAATGCGGTCATTCAGGCCCATGGTGCTCAGCGACGGGTAGTTGCCGGGACGCAGCACGAAGCAGTGGCCGCGGAAGCCGGCGTCGTCGCAGACCTCCCACGGGCGCCCCGTGACCACCACCGACGACGCGCGGTCGTTGAACCCCGTGCGCTGGAAGTCGCCGATCGGGTCACGCACCGAGAACGTCCGGCCACCGTAGTTGTCGTATTCGTAGAAGGTGACGTCGGCCATGGCGAGGCCAGAGCAGGCGAGGGCGACGGCGCCCAACGTTGTCTTGAGGATTGTGGTGTTCATGTGGCCGCTCCGATGTTGTTCGAGCTACTCGACAGGCAATCGGGGGTCCTGGCACGCACGCCGGCCATCGCGCGCACGGCGCGGGCCTGCGCCGGCGAACCGCCTCAGGTCGCTTCGACGCGCCGCAGCCGCACGTGCGCGACCAGGCCGCCTTCGGCGCCGTTGGTCATCTCGATGCTGCCGCCCATGCGCTGGATCGACTTCTTGACCACCGCCAGCCCCAGGCCGGCGCCGGTGGCCGAGGTGCGCGCCGTGTCGCCGCGGAAGAACGGCGTGGTCAGCTGCGTCAGCTTCTCGGCCGGCACGCCTGGGCCGCGATCGCGCACGGTGACGATGATCCAGGGCCCGGCCTGCAACTGGCCGACCTGCACCTCGGCGGGCGTCGTCTCGGAGGCGCGGCCGTAGCGGCGCGCGTTCTCGAACAGGTTGGCGAACACGCGGCCGAGCTCGATCGGGTCGCCCAGCACGCGCGAGACCGGCGACAGCTGGATCGCGATGCGGATCTGGCTCGCGTCGCGGAAGGCCAGCGCCTCGCGTTCGACGACAGCCGCCAGCGGCACCGGCTCGAGCCGCGTGACGCCCGGGCGCGCGTAGTCCATGAACTTGTCGATGATGGCGTCGAGCTGGTCGATGTCGTCGGCGATGTGGCTGCGCGCCTCCTCGTCGGGCACGCTGATCTCGGCCTCGAGCCGGATGCGCGCCAGCGGCGTGCGCAGGTCGTGCGAGATGCCGGCCAGCATCACGGTGCGATCCTGTTCCACCTTGGCGAGCTCGCGCGCCATGCGGTTGAAGCCGACGTTGACGGCGCGCACCTCGGTCGTGCTGGTGCGCTCGTCGAGCCGGGTGTCGTATTCGCCATCGCGGATGCGCGCCGCGGCCGTCGACAACTCCTTGAGCGGCCGGTTGATCAGGCCCGCTATCATCGCCGAGCCGATGATGGTGGCCAGGATCGCGATGCCCACCCAGACGAACCAGGTGCTCGAGGTGAGTGGCGTGACCCGCGCGGACTCGGCCTGCAGCCAGTAGCGGTCGTCATCGATGGTGAAGCCGACCCACAGCGCGTCCTGCCCGTTGACCGAGCGCGCCACCACCGTGCCTTCGCCCAGGCGGATGCGCAGTTCGGCCGCGATGCGGCGCGTGAACGCGTCGACCTCGTACGGCTCCCAGCGGTCGCTCGGCTCGCGCGGGAGCACGCGCACGGCCTCCTGGTCGGTCATCGATTTCATCAGCGCGATGCGCGTGATGCCGTCGACGTTCTTCATCGCGCCGCGCGTCAGGTTGACGAGGCTGGCGATCTGCTGCGCGGCGACGACCGCACGCGGCTCGAACTCGAGCTGGCGCAAGGTCTGGACCCAGGCGACGACGCCGCCCGTCAGCAGCAGCGACAGCAGGAAGAACGTGCGCCAGAACAGACTCAGCGACAGGAGCTTGCGATCCATCCTCGGCTTCGCAGGCTCAGGCCGTCTCGCTCGGCACGAACACGTAGCCCACGCCCCAGACCGTCTGGATGTAGCGCGGGTTGGACGGATCGGGCTCGATCATCTTGCGCAGGCGCGAGATCTGCACGTCCAGGCTGCGGTCGAAGGGCTCGAAGTCGCGGCCGCGGGCCAGCTGCGCGAGCTTGTCGCGTGACAGCGGCTGGCGCGGATGGCGAACCAGCGCCTTGAGCATCGAGAACTCGCCGGTGGTCAGCGCGATCGGCTCGCCTTCCTTGGTCAGGCGGCGCAGCGACAGGTCGAACTCGAAGTCGCCGAACTGCACCACCTGGGCGTCCTTGGCGGGCGCGCCCGGGGCTTCCTGCGGCGGGCGGCGGCGCAGCACCGCGTGCACGCGGGCCAGCAGCTCGCGCGGGTTGAAGGGCTTGGGCAGGTAGTCGTCGGCGCCGACTTCCAGGCCGACGATGCGGTCGACGTCCTCGACCTTGGCGGTCAGCATGATGATGGGCGTGCGATCGCCGGCGGCGCGGAGCCGGCGGCAGATCGACAGGCCGTCCTCGCCCGGCAGCATGAGGTCGAGGACGATCAGGTCGATGTTCTCGCGCGTCATCAGCCGGTTCAGGGCCTTGCCGTCCTCGGCCAGGAGGACGTCGAAGCCTTCCTGGCTCAGGTAGCGGCGCAGCAGGTCGCGGATACGGGCGTCGTCGTCGAGGACGACGATACGGTCTTGGCGGGTGCCTGGAACAGCCGACATGATGACTCCAAATTTGTAACAGGCTCGATTCTGCGGGGTGAAAACCGCAAAAGCGCGTTTTCCGGCCTGACCTTTTAGTTCTGTTACAAATTCGTCGAGGCCTCGATAGTCCTGTGCTCGTCACCCCTTTTCGGACTTTGCTTCGTTCAATGGGATCATCCACCCATGAACCTGACCATGAACACAAAAGTGCTGATGCTCGTCCTCGCGGCGGCCCTCCCGATGCTGGCGATCGCCCAGTCCACGGCGCCCGCCGTGCAGAAGGAACCGGAGGGCGTCGTGTCGCTCAACAGCAGTGCCACCGTCCAGGTGCCCAACGACTGGATCACGGTGCAGTTCAGCACCAGCAAGGAAGGCACCGACGCGAACGCGGTGCAGGCCGCGCTGAAGGAGGCCTTGGGCACGGCGCTTGCGCAGGCGCGCCAGGTGGCCAGGCCGGACGGGCACGTCGAAGTGCAGGGCGGCGGCTTCTCGCTGCAGCCGCGCTTCAACAACAAGGGCATCGTCAACGGCTGGTCCGGCACGACCTCGCTGACGGTGCAGGGCCGCGACATGGCCACCATCGCAGAGCTCGCCGGGCGCGTGCAATCGATGACGGTCGGCAGCCTGGACTACGGCGTCTCGCGCGAGGCGCGC
>JBJMWF010000490.1:0-5149 GCA_045810265.1 Vitreoscilla sp.
CACCGTCAAGGGCAACTTCAACTGGATGCGCGCCCGCGAAGGCGTGATGAAGTCGCCGGTGCTGGGCGACGACCTGCGCAAGCTCTATCCGATCAGCTTCGAAGGGCAGTCCGACACCGCCACCTTCGACAACACGCTCGAGCTGCTGACGATGGCGGGCTATCCGCTGGCGCACGCCGCGATGATGATGATCCCCGAGGCGTGGGAGCAGCACAGCGTGATGGAAGTGCGCCGGCGCGCCTTCTACGAGTACCACGCCGCGATGATGGAGCCGTGGGACGGCCCCGCCGCGATGGTCTTCACCGACGGCAAGCAGATCGGCGCCACGCTCGATCGCAACGGCCTGCGCCCGGCGCGCTACATCGTCACCGACGACGACCTGGTCGTGATGGCCTCGGAGTCGGGCGTGCTCGACATCCCGCAGAACCGCATCATCAAGAAGTGGCGCCTGCAGCCCGGCAAGATGTTCCTGATCGACTTCGAGCAGGGCCGCATCGTCGACGACGAAGAGCTGAAGAACCAGTTCGCGTCGGCCAAGCCGTATCGCCAGTGGATCGACAACGTACGGGTCAAGCTCGACGAGATCCCGGTCGTAGCGGAGCCGTCCGGCCAGGCCGAGGCGGCCGCCACGCTGCTGGACCGCCAGCGGGCCTTCGGCTACACGCAGGAAGACCTGAAGTTCCTGCTCAGTCCGATGGCCGTGCTCGGCGAGGAAGGCACCGGCTCGATGGGCAACGACTCGCCGCTGGCGGTGCTCAGCGACAAGAACAAGCCGCTGTACAACTACTTCAAGCAGCTGTTCGCGCAGGTGACCAACCCGCCGATCGATCCGATCCGCGAGGCGATCGTGATGTCGCTGAACTCGTTCATCGGCCCCAAGCCCAACCTGCTCGACATCAACGCGGTCAATCCGCAGATGCGCCTGGAGGTCTCGCAACCGGTGCTCGACTTCGACGACATGGCGCGCCTGCGCGCCATCGAGAAGCACACCTTCGGCAAGTTCAAGCCGCACGAGATCGACATCGTCTATCCCATCAGCTGGGGGCGCGAGGGCGTCGAGGCCAAGCTGGCGTCGCTGTGCGCCGAAGCCGTCGACGCGATCCGCGGCGGCCACAACATCCTGATCATCACCGACCGCCGCGTCGGCAAGGATTCGGTCGCGATTCCGGCGCTGCTGGCGCTGTCGGCGATCCACCAGCACCTGGTGCGCGAGGGCCTGCGCACGACGGCGGGCCTGGTGGTGGAGACGGGCTCGGCGCGCGAGGTGCACCACTTCGCCGTGCTGGCCGGCTACGGCGCCGAGGCCGTGCATCCGTACCTCGCGCTGGAGACGCTGGGCAAGCTGCACTCGGAGCTGCCGGGCGAGCTGTCGGCCGACAAGGCGGTCTACAACTACATCAAGGCGGTGGGCAAGGGCCTGTCCAAGATCATGTCCAAAATGGGTGTGAGCACGTACATGTCGTACTGCGGCGCCCAGCTGTTCGAGGCGATCGGCCTGGACACGAGCGTGGTCGGCAAGTATTTCCGCGGCACCGCGTCGCAGGTCGGCGGCATGGGCGTGTTCGAGATCGCGGAAGAAGCGCTGCGCATGCACCGCGCCGCCTTCGGCGACGACCCGCTGCTGTCCGAGATGCTGGACGCCGGCGGCGAGTACGCCTGGCGCGTGCGCGGCGAGGAACACATGTGGACGCCGGACGCGATCGCCAAGCTGCAGCACAGCACGCGCTCGAACAAGTTCGACACCTACAAGGAATACGCGCAGATCATCAACGACCAGAGCAAGCGCCACATGACGCTGCGCGGCCTGTTCGAGTTCCGCATCGATCCGAGCAAGGCGATTCCTCTCGAGGAGGTCGAGCCGGCCGCCGAGATCGTCAAGCGCTTCGCCACGGGCGCGATGTCGCTCGGATCGATCTCCACCGAGGCGCATTCGACGCTGGCGATCGCGATGAACCGCATCGGCGGCAAGAGCAACACCGGCGAAGGCGGCGAGGATCCGGCGCGCTATCGCAACGAGCTCAAGGGCATCCCGATCACCCAGGGCACGAAGGTGTCGGACGTGCTGGGCGAGGGCGTCATGGTGGCCGACTTCGAGCTGGATGCCGGCGACAGCCTGCGCAGCAAGATCAAGCAGGTCGCGTCGGGCCGCTTCGGCGTCACGACCGAGTACCTGGTCTCGGCCGACCAGATCCAGATCAAGATGGCCCAGGGCGCCAAGCCGGGCGAGGGCGGCCAGCTGCCGGGCGGCAAGGTGTCGGAGTACATCGGCAAGCTGCGCTATTCGGTGCCCGGCGTGGGCCTGATCTCGCCGCCGCCGCACCACGACATCTACTCGATCGAGGACCTGGCGCAGCTGATCCACGACTTGAAGAACGCCAACCCGCGTGCCGACATCAGCGTCAAGCTGGTCTCCGAAGTGGGCGTGGGCACCATCGCCGCGGGCGTGACCAAGTGCAAGGCCGACCACCTGGTGATCGCCGGCCATGACGGCGGCACCGGCGCCTCGCCGTGGTCGTCGATCAAGCATGCCGGCACGCCCTGGGAGCTGGGCCTGGCCGAGACGCAGCAGACGCTGGTGCTCAACCAGCTGCGCGGCCGCGTGCGCGTGCAGGCCGACGGCCAGATGAAGACCGGACGCGACGTCGTGATCGGCGCGCTGCTGGGTGCCGACGAGTTCGGCTTCGCGACCGCGCCGCTGGTCGTCGAGGGCTGCATCATGATGCGCAAGTGCCACTTGAACACCTGCCCGGTGGGGGTGGCCACGCAGGATCCGGTGCTGCGCAAGAAGTTCGCCGGCCGGCCCGAGCACGTCGTCAACTTCTTCTTCTTCATCGCCGAAGAGGCGCGCCAGATCATGGCGCAGCTGGGCATCCGCAAGTTCGACGACCTGATCGGCCGCAGCGAGTTCCTCGATACCCGCAAGGGCATCGCGCACTGGAAGGCCTGCGGACTCGATTTCTCCAAGGTATTCCACCAGCCGGCCATGCCGGCCGAGGTCTCGCGCCTGCACAACGACGTGCAGGATCACGGCCTGGACAAGGCGCTCGACCGCAAGCTGATCGAGCGCTCGCGCCCGGCCATCGAGCGCGGCGAGAAGGTGCAGTTCATGGAGGACGCGCGCAACCTGAACCGCTCGGTCGGCGCCATGCTGTCGGGCGAGCTGATCCGCCAGCGGCCCGAAGGGCTGCCCGACCACACGCTGTTCATCCAGATGGAAGGCACCGGCGGCCAGAGCTTCGGCGCCTTCCTGGCGCAAGGCATCACGCTGTACCTGATCGGCGACTCCAACGACTACACCGGCAAGGGCCTGTCGGGTGGCCGCGTGGTGATCCGCCCGAGCATCGAGTTCCGTGGCGACGCCACCAAGAACATCATCGCCGGCAACACCGCGCTGTATGGCGCGACCAGCGGCGAGGCCTACTTCCGCGGCGTCGCCGGCGAGCGCTTCGCGGTGCGGCTGTCGGGCGCCTCGGCGGTCGTCGAAGGCACCGGTGACCATGGCTGCGAGTACATGACTGGCGGCACGGTCGTTGTCCTGGGCAAGACCGGGCGCAACTTCGCCGCGGGCATGTCCGGCGGCGTCGCCTACGTCTACGACGAGGACGGCAAGTTCGCCGAGCGCTGCAACACCGCGATGGTCAGCCTCGAGAAGATTCTCACCGTCGACGAGCAGTCCAAGGCGATCGATCGCCCGATCTGGCACAAGGGCGAGGCCGACGAGACCCTGCTGCGCCAGATGATCGAGGCGCACCACAAGTGGACGGGCAGCCTGCGTGCGCGCGAGATCCTCGACCACTGGGCCGACTCGCGTGCCCGTTTCGTCAAGGTGTTCCCCAACGAGTACAAGCGTGCGCTTGGTGAAATCCACGCCCGGCGCGAGGCCGGCGCCACGATCGAGAAGGCGAAGACGGGCAAGGACGCCGTCGTCGTCCCCGCCAAGTAAGCCCGCACCAGAACGAGGAACAGATCATGGGAAAAGTCACCGGCTTCATGGAGTACGAGCGCCTGGAGGAGGGCTATGCGCCCGTTCCCCAGCGCCTGAAGCATTACAAGGAATTCGTCATCGGCCTGAAGGCGGACGAGGCCCAGGTCCAGGCGGCGCGCTGCATGGACTGCGGCACGCCCTTCTGCAACAGCGGCTGCCCGGTCAACAACATCATTCCGGACTTCAACGACCTGGTCTACGCCGACCAGTGGAAGCACGCATCGACGGTGCTGCACTCGACGAACAACTTCCCCGAGTTCACCGGCCGCATCTGCCCCGCGCCGTGCGAGGCGGCCTGCGTGCTGAACGTCAACGACGACCCGGTCGGCATCAAGTCGATCGAGCATGCGATCGCCGACCGCGCCTGGCAGGAAGGCTGGGTTACGCCGCTCAAGCCCACGCTGCGCACCGGGCGCAAGGTCGCCGTCGTCGGCTCCGGCCCCGCGGGCCTGGCCGCCGCGCAGCAGCTCGCGCGGGCCGGCCATGACGTGACGGTGTTCGAGAAGAACGACCGCATCGGCGGCCTGCTGCGCTATGGCATCCCCGACTTCAAGATGGAGAAGACGCACATCGACCGCCGCGTCGCGCAGATGCAGGCCGAGGGCGTCACGTTCCGCACCGGCGTGGTCGTCGGCGACTGGCCCAAGGGCTCGAAGATCACCAATCATGCCAAGGAGTCCGTCAGCGCCGAGCAGCTGAAGACCGAATTCGACGCCGTGCTGCTGGCCGCCGGCGCCGAGGTGTCGCGCGACCTGCCCGTGCCCGGGCGCGACCTCGACGGCGTGCACTACGCGATGGAATTCCTGCCGCAGCAGAACAAGGTCAACGCCGGCGACAAGGTCAAGGGCCAGACGCTGGCCACGGGCAAGAACGTGATCGTGATCGGTGGCGGCGACACCGGCAGCGATTGCGTGGGCACCAGCAACCGCCACGGCGCCAAAAGCGTGACGCAGTTCGAACTGATGCCGATGCCGCCGGAACGCGAGAACAAGCCGCTGGTCTGGCCCTACTGGCCGACCAAGCTGCGCACCTCGTCCTCGCATGACGAGGGCTGCTCGCGCGAGTTCGCCATCGCCACCAAGGAGTTCCTGGGCGACAAGCGCAAGCTGACCGGCCTGAAGACGGTGCAGATCGAGTTCAAGGACGGCAAGCTCGCCGAGGTGC
>JBJMWF010000491.1:0-3334 GCA_045810265.1 Vitreoscilla sp.
CGCTCCGACCAGATCGTCGCGTCCGACCCGGCCGACAAGGCGATGCTGTTCGATCCGATGGAAGACAAGGTCTATCGCCATCCGACCTTCTACGAGCTGCCGCCCGAAGTCGGCCACATGTGAGCGACGCCATGACCACCACCTTCGCCCCTTTGCCGACGATCGCGAGCGCGTCGGGCTCGGTCGCCTCGACGACCACCGAGTCCATCGTCTTCGCGCCGACCCCGCTGCAGGTCTACCTGGTGCGCATCGGCGACACCTGCCTGATCCACGCGCAGCGCCTGGCCGAATGGAGCGGCCACGCGCCCATCCTCGAGGAGGACATCGCGCTGACCAATCTGGCGCTCGACCTCGTGGGCCAGGCGCGCGCGCTGCTGACGCAGGTCGGAAAGCAGACCGGCTTCGACGAGGACCAACTCGCGTTCCTGCGCAACGAGCGCGACTTCCGCAACGTGACGCTGGCCGAATTGCCGGGCCGTCGCGCCGGCCGTGACTTCGCCGACACCAACGTGCGCAACTTCCTGCTCGCGGCCTGGATGAACGTGCTGTGGGCGAAGCTGGAGTCGTCCGGCGATGCCGAGATCGCCGCCATCGCCGGCAAGGCGGTCAAGGAGTCGCGGTACCACGTGGCCCACGCGGCCGACTGGGTCGTGCGGCTGGGCGACGGCACCGACGAGTCCGCACGCCGCACGCGCCAGGCCGTCGACCGCCTGTGGCCCTACACCGCGGAGCTGTTCGAGACCGACGACATCGACACCGCGGCCGCCGAGGCCGGGCTGGGCCCGATGCGCGTGTCGCTCAAGGCGGACTGGGACGCCATCGTCGGGCCGGTCTTCGCCGACGCGGGCTTGACCATCCCGACGGCCGGCGCCTTCCGCTCCACGGGTTCGCGCGGCGTGCACAGCGAGCACATGGGCTACCTGCTGGCCGAGATGCAGACGCTGCAGCGCACGTTCCCGGGCGGCCAGTGGTGAGCGCGATGAGCGCGCGCGACCCGGCCGCGTCGCCTCGCGTCGAGCAGGCGTGGCGCGTGCTGCAGGAGGTGCTCGATCCGGAGGTGCCGGCGATCTCGGTGACCGACCTGGGCATCGTGCGCGACGTGATCGAGCAGGGCGACGCGCTCGAGGTCATCGTGACGCCGACGTACTCGGGCTGCCCGGCAACCGAGGTCATCGAGCAGTCGATCGCCGAGGCGATCGTCGCTGCCGGCCTCGGGCCGGTGCGCGTGACGCAACGGCGCGCGCCCGCGTGGACCACCGACTGGATCACGCCGCAAGGCCGCGAAAGGCTGCGTGCCTACGGCATCGCGCCGCCGGGCTCTTGTGCAAGCGAGGCGACCACGGCAAACGTCTCGCGGATTCGGCTGATGGCGCGTGACGTGGACTGTCCCCGCTGCGGCAGCAAGCAGACCGAGCGCCTGTCCGCGTTCGGCTCGACCGCCTGCAAGTCGCTCTACCGCTGCGTCGCCTGCCGCGAACCCTTCGAACACTTCAAGCCGATCTAACCGCCATGGCCGTCGACACCCATTTCCACCCGCTGAAGGTGCGCAGCGTGCGCCCCGAGACCGACGAGGCCATGGTCGTCTCGTTCGACATCCCCGAGGAGCTCGGCGAGCGCTTCCGCTTCACGCAGGGCCAGTACCTAACGCTGCGCCAGCGCATCGCCGGCGAGGAGGTGCGCCGCTCGTATTCGATCTGCGCGGGCGTCGACGACGGCGAGCTGCGCGTGGGCGTGCGCCGTGTGCGCGGCGGCCGCTTCTCCAACTGGCTGGCCGAGAACCTGCGAGCCGGCGACACCATCGAGGTGATGCCGCCGCAAGGCCGCTTCTTCGTGCCCATCGAGCCTGCGGCGGCGCGCAACTATCTTTGCGTGGCCGGCGGCAGCGGGATCACGCCGATGATCTCGATCATGCGCACGGTGCTGGCCAACGAGCCGGGCAGCCGCGTCACGCTGGTCTACGGCAACCGCCGCGCGGCCTCGACCATGTTCAAGGAAGAACTCGAGGACCTGAAGAACCGGTACGTCACCCGGGTATCGCTGCACCACGTGTTCTCGGAAGAGCGCGTCGATTCGCCGTTGAACCAGGGCTTGCTCGATCGCGCCAAGCTGGGCGAGTTCCTGCAGCACCTGATCGTCGCCGACCACATCGACCACGCCTTCATCTGCGGCCAGTTCATGATGAACGACGAGGCCGAGGCCGCGCTGCTGGCCGCCGGCTTCGGCGCCGAGCGCATCCACGTGGAGCGCTTCGGGGTGCCGATCCCGGCCGACAGCGGCATGGGCGTGCAGGCCGCGCCGGTGCAGGCCAGCGCGCCGGGCGATGCGCCGCACTGCCACCTGACCGTGGTGCGCGACGGCGTCACGCACCAGATCGATTACCGCCAGAGCGACGTCAACCTGCTCGACGCCTGCGCCAACGCGGGCCTGGACGTGCCGTACTCGTGCAAGTCCGGCGTCTGCGGCACCTGCCGCGCCCACCTCGATACGGGCGACGTGCGCATGGCGCGCAACTATGCGCTCGAGAAGCGCGACCTGGACGCCGGCTTCATCCTCACCTGCCAGGCGCACCCGACCACCGCCGAAGTCCGCATCTCGTTCGACCATCGCTAGGCGCATGTCATGAACCTGGCCCCGGATCTGATGCTCGCACGATGCCCTTCCTGCCCGCGTGCCGGGCGAGTGCCGAAGGTGTCTGGCATCGCCTCGAATCGCGCCGGGCTGCTTGCCGGTGGCACAGCGGCTCGCCGCGATTCGAGGCGGTGCCTGACGCCGCGCTCGCCGGCGATCGGCGTCAGGCACTGCCTTCATCCGCGATCGAGTTCGTCGCCGTTGACGACTGGGTGGCGCGGACGAAGACAGTGCCAGACACCTCCGGCGGCGACCGGCAGGCCGGACACGAGAATCTGATGGCCCGCACCCGCTCCGCCACCTACGACGACCAGCGCGACGCGATCCTCGCGCGGGCGGCGGAGCTGTTCGCCAACCAGGGGTACACCGCGACCTCGATGAACGACATCGCCGCGGCGTGCGGCGTCTCGAAGGCCGGCCTGTACCACTACTACCGCGACAAGCGCGAGCTGCTGTTCCAGATCACCGGCGGCCACGTGGCGCGGCTGGAGCAGTTCGTGCTCGAGGTGATGGACGAGACGCGCGACGCCGATGCCCAGACCCGGCTGCGCGCGCTGATCCTGCGCTTCGTGCGCGAATACGCCAGCGCGCAGAACGAACATCGCGTGCTGACCGAGGACGTGCGCTTCCTCGAGGAGGACGAGCGCCGCCAGGTGCAGGAGCCGCAGCGCCGCGTGGTGGCCGCGTTCGCCGACGCCATCGCCGC
>JBJMWF010000492.1:0-15929 GCA_045810265.1 Vitreoscilla sp.
CCACGCCGCCCCGATCTACGCCAACGCCAAGATTCCGCAGCTGGCGATCTCCACCAAGCCCGAATACACCAAGCTGGGGCTGGCCACCACGCTGCGCCTGGTGGCCAGCGATGACCTGCAATCGAAGGCGCTGGGCTCCTACGCGGTGCAGTTGCAGGGCATGGAGCATTACGCGGTCGTCGACGACGGCACGCCCTACGGCAAGGGGCTGGCCGATTCGGCGGCCAAGGTGATCGACGCGTCCGGCAAGCATGTCGAGGTGCGCAAGTCGCTCGACGAGAAGACCATCGACTTCGGCCCGCTGGTGGCCGAGTTCGCCAGCGCCAAGACCGACCTGCTGGTCACCACGCTCAGCGACTTCCAGGTCGAGGCGCTGATGGCGCAGATGGCCAAGGCCGGCCTGGGCAACATGACCATCGTCGGAGGCGACACCATCAAGACCGACAAGCTGCTGCAGAAGGCGATCCCGATCAAGGCGGTCTATGCGACCTCGTCCATCGTGGAGCCACGCGAGTTCCCCGGCGGCAAGCTGTTCATCGAGAAGTTCCGTGCCGCCTACAAGTCAGACCCGGTCTACGGTGCGCACTACGCTTACGACGCGGTCTACCTCGTGGCCGACGCGCTTGCGCGCAATGCGAGCGTGGACAAGACGGCGCTGCTGGCGACGCTGAAGGATTTCGACGGCAACTGCCCGATGACCAACTCGATGCGCTTCGGCCCTGATGGCGAGCAGCGCTACGGCGCGGTGGCGGTCTACCAGCTGCACGGTGCGGCGTGGGATCCGCTGATGCGCTCGGACCACTGGTAGCCGGCCGTGGGGCCAGCGGGCGCTCGAGGCCGGATCAGCGCCTGAGCGCGAGCGCCGCGTCGCGCACCAGCGGCGCGCCCTGGTAGATCAGGCCGGTGTAGATCTGCACCAGGTCCGCGCCCGCCGCGATCTTGGACTTCGCGTCGGCGCCCGACATCACGCCGCCCACGCCGATGATGGGAAAGTCCTTGCCCAGCTCGCCGCGCAGCTGGCGGATCACGGCGTTGCTGGCCTCCAGCACCGGCTTGCCGGACAGCCCGCCCGCTTCCTCCGCGTGCTTGAGCCCCTTGACCGCCTCGCGCGAGATCGTCGTGTTGGTGGCGATGACGCCATCCATGCCGTGGCGGCCCAGCGTGGCGGCGATGACGTGCACCTGGCCTTCGTCGAGGTCGGGTGCGATCTTCAGGAACATCGGCACCTGGCGGCGATGCTCGCTGGCCAGCGCCGCACGGCGCTCGGCCAGCGCGCCCAGCAGCGCGTCCAGCGCCTCGTCGCTCTGCAGCGCGCGCAGGTTCTTGGTGTTGGGGCTGGAGATGTTGACGGTGACGTAGTCAGCATGCGGATAGACGCCGGCCAGCCCGATCAGGTAGTCGTCGGTCGCGTTCTCGATCGGCGTCGCCGCGTTCTTGCCGATGTTCAGGCCCAGGATGCCGCCGGCCGCGCGGAAGCTGCGTGCGCGCTTGACGTTGTCCAGGAAGGCCGGCAAGCCCTGGTTGTTGAAGCCCAGGCGGTTGATCAGCGCGTTGGCCTCGGGCAGCCGGAACATGCGCGGCTTCGGATTGCCCGGCTGCGCCTTGGGCGTCACGGTGCCCACCTCGATGAAGCCGAAGCCCATCGCGCCCAGGCCGTCGATGCAGCGGCCGTTCTTGTCCAGGCCGGCGGCCAGGCCGACGCGATTGGGGAACTTCAGGCCGGCGATGGTCACTGGATCGTCCACCCGCGCCTCGCTCCAGAGGCACTGCAGCGGCGTGTTCTGCAGCCGCGCGATCGCGTCCAGCGTGATCTCGTGGGCGTGTTCCGGGTCGAGGCCGAACAGGAACGGGCGGGTCAGGGCGTAGGGGACGAGGGACATGGAGGCGGCGATGCGGGACGGTGCCGCATTGTCCGCGATGGCGGGCGCTTCGTGAGAATCCACGCGGGTCACGGCCGCGGTGTGGTACGGCGGCGCGATAATCGAGGCATGACTCAAGACGAATTGAAAGCCCTGGTCGGCCAGGCCGCGATCGCGTATGTGCAACCCGGCAGCATCGTCGGCGTGGGCACCGGCTCCACGGTGAACCAGTTCATCGAGGCGCTGGCCAGGATGCCGGTGCGTGTCGCGGGCGCGGTGTCGAGCTCGGTGCAGAGCACGGCGCGGCTCAAGGGGCATGGCATCCCGGTGCTCGAGGCCAACGACGTCACCAGCCTGGGCGTCTACGTCGACGGTGCCGACGAGATCGACCCGCGCGGCTGCATGATCAAGGGCGGCGGCGCCGCGATGACGCGCGAGAAGATCGTGGCCGACCTCGCCGAGCGGTTCATCTGCATCGCCGACGAGTCCAAGCGCGTGCCGGTGCTGGGCGGCTTCCCGTTGCCCGTCGAAGTGATCGCGATGAGCGTGGCGCAGATCATGCGCCGCTTCGCGGCGATGGGCGGCCAGCCCAGCGTGCGCGCCAACGTGCTGACCGACAACGGCCATCCGCTGATCGACGTGCGCGGCCTGTCCATCACCGACCCCGATGCCCTGGAGCGCGAGATCAACCAGTGGCCCGGCGTGGTCAGCGTGGGCATCTTCGCGCGCCATCGCGCGAACGTGTGCCTGCTGGGGACGGCGGGCGGCGTGCAGACCTTGACCTACGAGCGTTGACGCGCGGCGCGATCGCCGCGCCCGCCGCAGCCAGCGCGCCACCCAATCCCAGCAAGGCGGCGACCAGTCCCGTGGCCGACACCAGCGCGCCGAGCGCCGTCGGCAGCGTCGAGGCGCCGAGTCCGAGCACGGCCTGGCGCAGGCCGAGGACTTCGGCGCGCCGGCCGACAGGCGTCCCTTGCTCCACCAGCGCCAGCACCGACGGCAGCGAGCTGCCCAGCCCGCACCCGAACAAGGCTTCGAGTACGCAGGGCGCAGGCATGTCCGTCAGCAGCGGCAGCAGCGCCAGCACCAGGCCGCTGGTCAGCAGCGCTCGTGTGACGGCGCGCCAGTCGCCCCCGCGCGCGCGTAGCGCGCCCGGCAGCGCGCGCACCAGCGCCACCGCCATGCCGAAGCAGCCGAGCAGGTTGCCCACCGTGTCGGCGCCCCAGCCCTGGCGTTGTCCGATCAGCGGCACGACGAAGCCGTTGGCGTTCCATGCCAGGGCCATCAACAGGTCGGCCAGCATCAGCCGGCGCAGTCCGCCCAGGCCCTTCAGCGAGACGCGCAGCAGCGGTGCCGGCGGCGTGGCCAGCGCGGGGCCGTGCCGCAGCCGCGGCGCGTTCCAGGCAGCGCCGATGCAGGCCGCCAAAGACACCAGCGCGAGCGCACCGAACGCTGCATGCACGCCGGTCAGGGCCATGCATTGGCCCGCGACGAAGGGTCCGACGCCACCCGACGCCGCGGTGCCGATCGCGAAGCCCGCGAAGCCGGTGGCCCGTTCGCGCTCGTCGCGATCGCGTCCGAGTTCGCTCTGCAGCGCGATCAGCGACGCGGTGTAGCCCAGGCCGATGACGGCTGCCGAGACGGTCAGGACGGCCGATACGGGATGCCAGGCGGAGGCGACCAGCGCCATCGTGGTCAGCGTCATGCCCGCCAGTGCCGGCACGCGCGCGCCGATGCGGTCGACGCAGCGTCCCAGTGGCAGGGCAGCGAGCGTGGAAGCGAGCGCGAATGGCGCCAGCATCAACGCCAGTCCGACCGACGGCACGCCCAGGCGCAGCGCCTGCAGCGCCAGCGCCACGCGGGCGCCCGACAAGGCCACGTGGTTGAGGACGCACAAGGCGACGAGGACATGGACATGGGGCGGACGGTTGGCACGGGAGCTCATGGCAGGCTATGCTGCCGTCGGCCGTGTCATCGGGGAAGTTGAGAATCCTGGGCGCGGCCATCAGGAAAGCTGATGAGAGAGCTCAACCTCGACCAATTGCGCACGCTGGTGGCGATCGCCGACCTGGGCACCTTCTCGGCCGCTGGCCGCGCATTGCACCTGGCGCAGCCGACGATCAGCCTGCATGTCAGCGAGCTCGAGGCGCGGTTAGAGACGGCGCTGCTCGTGCGCGGCCACCGCCGGGTGACGCCGACCGCCGCCGGCACCGATCTGGTGGCCCGCGCGCGCCGCCTGTTGCGCGAGGCCGACGACGCGGTCGCGGCCGTGCAGCGCCATCGTGATGGCCAGGAGGGCCGCGTGCGCCTGGCCTGCTCCGCCGGCGCCACCACCTACCTGCTGCCCCGGCTGGTCCAGGCGCTGGAGACGGCGCATCCAAACATCGACGTGCAGCTGACGCTGGGCACGTCGGCCGGCCTGATGGCCAGGTTGTTCACCGAGGACGTCGACCTCGCGCTGGTCGCGCTGCCGCAGACCAGCTATCCGACGCTGACGCTGGCCCCGCTGCGGCGCACGCCGATCATGGCCATCCTGCCGGCCGGCTGGAAGGCACCGGCCTTCGTGACGCCCGCGTGGCTGGCGGCCCGGCCGCTGATCCTGGACGAGCCGGCAACGCACGTCGCGCAGGCCGTGACGGCGTGGTTCGCGAACGCCGGGCGGCGTCCCAACCTGCGCGTGGAGGTCACGATCAACGAGATGACGCGCCAGCTGGTGGCCGCAGGCTATGGTGCATCCGTGCTGCCGTTCGAGCATGCCGACGAAACGCTGGGCGGCCGGCTGCAGGTGCGTCCGCTGCGGCCCGCGCTGGTGCGACGATTGGGCGTCGCGCATCGACCGATGGCCCAGCTCGCCGCGCCGACGCGACGGGTGCTCGAAACGCTGATGACGTTTCGCGACGCCCCGTGATCAGCCCGGGCGCCGCGACGCGCGCACCCTGCGCGCGCAGAAGCGCGCCGGGTCCAGCGCGTCGACGATGTCGGCCGGCAGCGGGTACGGCGCGTCCGCGATCCAGCTCGCGATCAGGCGACCAGCCAGCGGTGCCCAGGTGAGTCCGCGCGAGCCGAAGCCCGAGGCGACGAACAGGCCCGGCACGCGCGGCCAGTGGCGCGGCTGGTCGGGCAGGGCGGGGTCGTCCGCGGTGGGCTGCAGCGGCACCGCGCCGATCAGCGGAAGGCGGTCGGCGGCGGTCGCGCGCCAGCCGACGCGGCCGTGCAACTGGCCGCGCGCCACGAGGGCCGCGGCGAGGTGTTCGTCGTCGTCGGCGGTCGCGGTCCATTCCGGCCGTGTCGCCTGCAGCCGCGAGCCGGTGATGGCCGCGAGCTGGCGCAGGTTGTGCGCGTGGTCGGCGAGGCGGACGTCGGCGTCGGGATCGTCGACGCTGGTGGTGGCGCCGCACATCACGCCGCCGTCCTTCAATGTCAATGCGTAGCCGGAGCCGGCGATCGGCCAGGCCGGCGGCCGCAGGCCGGGCGTGCCCGCGCCCACGATGCTGACCTGGCCGCGCGTGGAGGCCAGCGGCGCGATCCATTCACGGTCGGCGGCTTGCGCGGCGCCCTGAGCGTCAACGGCGCGCGACCACAGCGCGGTCGCGTCGCCGGCGTTGGCAAAGACGACGGCGTCCGCGCTCGCCATCGAGGCGCCCGACGTGTCGAACAGATGCCATGCGCCGTCGCGTCGTTCGAGCCGCGACACCGCGACGTTGCCGCGCCAGTCGACGCCATCGGCGTGCAGCCACCAATGCACCAGTTCCACGGGTGAGATCCAGCCGCCGCCGGGATAGAACCACGCTGCGCAGGCCGGGCCGCCCGCCGCTTCCACCTGGTCGGCCGACCAGGCCTGCAGGTAGTCGGCGGGCAGCCCGCTGCGTGCGAGTTCGGCCTGCAGGGGCGCTGGGTCGGCGTGTTCCGGCACCAGCCGCACCAGGCCCGCGCCCTGGCCCGCGACGCCGGCCGCGATCGCGCGCGCGACGGCCTCGCGCGCGGCGAGCGCGGCCGCGCGGTGCGCGCGCGCATGCATGCCGTCCTCGGGATGGAAGACACCGTGGAACAGGCCCGCCACATTGCCCGAGGCGGCGCTGGCCGGCTGCGCATGGCGATCGAACACCGCGCAGCGCAGGCCCTCGCGCGCCAGCGCCTGCGCGCACGCCGCGCCCGCGAGGCCGCCGCCGATGATGGCGACGCTGCGCGTGCGCGCGTCACCGGTGCGCGCCACCGGCTTGCGCAGCGGAGCGCGCGGCTCGAACTTCGCCAGCGTGATGTGGCGCTTGCCGCCGATGCCGTCGGCCGCGCGCCAGGCGAAGCCGGCTTGCTGCAGGCCGTCGCGCACCGCGCGCGCAGCGCTCCATGTGGCCGCCGTCGCGCCGGGCGCGGCCAGGCGCGACAAGGCCTTGAAGATGCCTGGCGACCACATCTGCGGATTGCGGTCGGGCGCGAAGCCGTCGAGGTAGAACGCGTCGACGCCGGCGATGATCTGGCGCAGCCGCTCGCTGGCGTCGCCCAGCACCAGCAGCAGCTCGACGCGGCCGCCGTCGAACGGCAGCAGGTGCAGGTCGGGTGTCAGCGGCGGCCAGGCCTCGCACAGCTGCGCGGCGAGCTCGGGCTGGCTGGAGCCCGCAAGCGCGCGCCGCAGGTCGTCCTGTCGAAGCGGATGCTTCTCGATCGAGATGAAGCGCAGGCGCGCGCCGCGCCTCGCGTCGGCACACCAGGCTGCCCATGTGGCCAGGAAGTTGTTGCCCAGGCCGAAGCCGGTCTCCAGGATCGTGAAGGCCTCGCGCCCCTGCCACCGCGCGGGCAGCTCGTTGCCACCCAGGAACACGTGCGCCGCCTGCTCGAACGCCCCATGGGCCGGGTGATAGCGATCGTCGAACCGCGGCGATCGCGGCGACAGCGGATCGCTGAAGTCGACTTCGGCGGGGACGATGGGCGCGGGGGTCATCGACGCGATTGTGCGGGCAGGCCAACCATGAGGTTCATCGGCGATGTGACGGCGAATGCTGATCGGGGATCGTGCAAGCGCCGGGCTCGGGCCGGAGGTGTCTGGCACGTCCTCGTCTCGCGTCAGGCAGTTGCCGGGGAGCGAGGTGCTGATCGCGATTCGAGGACGTGCCTGACGCCGGGCTCGCTCGGGATCGGCGCCAGGCACGTTCTCGTCCGCGGGGAATGGGTCTCCCTCGCGCACACCGCAGCGCGGACGAGAACATGCCAGGCACCTCCGACCGTAGCGATGTCGTTCGCGAGCTCGCATCCTGGAACCTCGAGCAGCAGGCGCCGCTCAAAGAAAAAGCGCCTGCGGCATCTGCCGGCAGGCGCCTTTCGGCGAGCCCCGAAAAGGCTCAGACGCGCTTGCGGTATTCGTGCGTGCGGGTGTCGATTTCGATCTTGTCGCCCGATTCGACGAACGACGGCACCGCGATCTCGAAGCCGGTCGCGATCTTGGCGGGCTTCATGACCTTGCCCGAGGTGTCGCCCTTGACGGCCGGCTCGGTGGTGATCTCGCGCACGACGCTGGTCGGCAGTTCGACCGAGATGGCCTTGCCGTCGTAGAACACGACTTCGACCGGCATGTTGTCTTCGAGGTAGTTGATGGCGTCGCCCATGTTCTCGGCTTCGACCTCGAACTGGTTGTAGTCGGCGTCCATGAAGACGTACATCGGATCGGCGAAGTACGTGTACGTGCAGTCCTTCTTGTCCAGGATGATCTGGTCCATCTTGTCGTCGGCCTTGAAGACGACTTCGGCACCGGAACCGTTGAGCAGGTTCTTCATCTTCATGCGGACGGTGGCGGCATTGCGGCCACCGCGGCTGTATTCGGTCTTCAGCACGACCATCGGGTCCTTGCCCTGCATGATGACGTTGCCGGCGCGGATTTCCTGAGCGATTTTCATGGGTCGATTTCCAGAGCTGCGTTACTGTTGGTCGAGGACGGGTCGCCGGCGGGGCCTTGGGCCGGCCACCGGCATTCGCTCGCGCAGCCGGACATCCTGCCGCTGACGTAACGCAAAGCCCTGTATTTTAGCGCTTTTCGCGGACGAAGGCGAGCAGGCGGGTGACGAGGTCGGCCAAGCCCGTCAATTGGTCACGCCAGGCGCGCAGGGCGGCGCCAGTGGCGGCCAGCGTCTGGGGCGTCCAGCCCGGCAAGGGCGCAGCCGGGTCGTCGAGCGCGTTCCAGGCGGCCGTCCAGTCGCGCAGCGTGTCGGCGGCATCCGGCGGCGCGCCGGCCAGCGCCCGCTCCAGGAACGCCTCGATCTTGGGCCCGTGCGCGCCGTCGTCCTGTCGATAGGCCTGCCAGACGAAAGGCTGGCCGGCCCATTGCGCGCGCACCCACGAATCCTCGCCGCGCACGAAATTGAGGTCGGCGGCCCACAGCAGGCGGTCGAAATCGGACTGGGTCAGCCAGCGCAGCGGATGCTGGCGCAGCGCGGCGTGGTCGCCGAGCGTCGCCAGCGCGGCGCGCAGCGCGCCGGTGGCGGCGCCGGGTGCGGTGGCCAGCAAGGTCGGGCGACCGTCCGCCGCGAGCGAGGCGACGAGGCGCTCGGCCGGCGCGCCGGGATAGCAGAACACGCTCACCAGGCGCTCGCCGTCGCGCAGCGCGATGCCCTGGGACGACAGCCAGGCGTCGCGTTCGAACGCAGCCTGCTCGGCCTGGAGTGCCGGCTCGCGCAGCAGCCCCCCGGTGGCCGGCGTGAAGCCGGGATAGAAGAACCACTTCGTCAGGCCGCGCGCCGGCCCGGCCATCTGCGGCGACGAGAGCCCATGGCTGCGCCCGACGTAGGCTTCGGCGCTGAGGTATTCGAGATTGATCCACACGGGCGGCCTGGCCGTCTGCCCGGCGGCGGCCATCGCGGCGAGGAAGGCCGGCGCCGGATCGCAGCCGAAGGCCTCGACGACGACGTCGCCGGGCGGCGGAAAGTTTGTCGTCGGCAGCCAGGCGGACACCTCGACGCCGGCGTGGCCGGCCGGCGCCATCCAGCGCAGCGCGGTCGCGTCGTCCACCCACAGCCGCACGCGCTGGCCCCGATCGGCCAGGTTGCAGGCCAGGCGCCAGCACACGCCGATGTCGCCGAAGTTGTCGATCACGCGGCAGAAGACGTCCCACAGCTGGGAGGGCGCGGCGTTGGAATGGTCAGGCATCGCGACGATTATGCGCAGGCCTGTTTCCTGTTTCTTGCCGTGACCACGCGGGCGCCGACGGCGCGGCACAATGACGGGCTCATGCCGCGTTCCCCCTCTTCTAAATCCCTTCCCGGCGACGCCAAGGTGCCGGCCGCCGTCGCCAAGAAGGGCGGCCCGACGGCGTTTCCCGTGTCGTCCGCCCAGCTCGGCAGCGCCGAGGACGTCGAGGCCTGGATCGGCAACGCGGCGCACGAGGACACCCGCGCCGGCCAGGCCGAGGAGGCCGACCGGGCGGCCGTGGAGGCGGCGCGCGTCGCGCGCGAGCGCCTGCTGGCCGAGGTGGCCGCGCTGCCGGCCATGCCGGGCGTCTATCGCTACTTCGACGTCGCGGGCACCGTGCTGTACGTCGGCAAGGCGCGCAACCTCAAGCGCCGCGTCGCGAGCTACTTCCAGAAGGATCACGGCGGCACGCGCATCGGCCACATGATCGGCCGCATCGCGCGCCTGGAGACCACGGTCGTGCGCACCGAGGCCGAGGCGCTGCTGCTCGAGAACAACCTGATCAAGACGTTGAACCCGAGGTTCAACATCCTGTTCCGCGACGACAAGAGCTACCCCTATCTGCGTCTGGTGTCGCATCCGTTCCCGCGCGTGGCCTATTACCGCGGCGCGGTCGACCGCAAGCACAAGTACTTCGGGCCCTATCCGGGCGCGTGGGCCGTCAAGGAGACGATCCAGCTGATCCAGAAGGTATTCCGCCTGCGCACCTGCGAGGACACCGTCTTCGCCAACCGCTCGCGGCCCTGCCTGCTGTACCAGATCCAGCGCTGCTCAGGGCCGTGCGTGGGCCTGATCTCGGCGCCCGATTACGAGCGCGACGTGCACGACGCCGAGCGCTTCCTGCTGGGCGATCACGAGACGGTGATGACCGAGCTGCAGACCTCGATGATGAAGCACGCCGAGGCGCTGGAGTTCGAGCGTGCGGCCGAATACCGCAACCGCATCTCGGCGCTGTCGCGCGTGCTGCACCAGCAGGCGATGGACGAGAGCAGCCTGTCGGCGCGCGACAAGGACGTCGACATCCTGGCCGTCAAGCTGCAGGGCGGCCGCGCCTGCGTCAACCTGGCGATGGTGCGCGGCGGCCGCCACCTGGGCGATCGCGCGTACTTCCCGACGCACGTCGAGGACGCGACGGCCATCGGCCTGGACCTGGCCGACGACGACGCCGCGCCGGAGGCGGTCGAGCCGGCCGTGCAGGTGCTCGAGGCCTTCATCGCGCAGCACTACCTGGGCAGCGCGCCGCCGCCGCAGTGGGTGACCAGCCACCCGGTGAGCAAGTCGCTGGTGGAGGCGCTGTCGCAGCAGACCGGCATGAAGATCAACGTGCAGTCCAATCCGCGCGAGCAGCGCCGCATCTGGCTCGAGATGTGCGAGAAGGGCGCCGACCTCGCGCTCGGCCGCCTGCTGGCCGAGGAAGGCTCGCAGCGCGAGCGCACGCGCGCGCTGGCCGATGCGATCGACCTGGTGCCGGACGATCTGGACACCCTGCGCATCGAGTGCTTCGACATCTCGCACACCGCCGGCGAGGCGACGCAGGCGTCCTGCGTGGTCTACGAAGGCCACAAGATGCAGAGCTCGCAGTACCGGCGCTTCAACATCACCGGCATCATCGGCGGCGACGACTACGCCGCGATGCGCCAGGTGCTGACGCGGCGCTACGCGCGCTTCGGCGTGGCGCCGGTCGCGGCCAGCGCCGAAGCGGCAGGCGACGCACCAGCCGAGGCGACCGTGCAGGTTTCGCAGGACGTCGCCGCCGATGCGCAGTCCGATCCACTGACCGGCGCCCCGCTGGCGGCCGAGAGCACCGGCAGCGAGGAGCCGCTGGTCGATGCGGCACTGGCCGAACCGGCTGCTGCAGTGGACGCCGGGTCGACGGCCCCGGCCGCCAAGCGGTCATCCGGCACGCGCCTGCCCGACCTGGTGCTGGTGGACGGCGGGCGCGGACAGGTGTCGATGGCGCGCGAGGTTTTCCAGTCGCTGGGCCTGGACATCTCGCGCATCGTCGGCGTCGAGAAGGGCGAGGGCCGCAAGGTGGGCCTGGAGGAACTCGTGTTCGCCGACGGCCGCGAGAAGCTGACCCTGCCGGCCGACTCCGCCGCGCTGATGCTGGTGGCGCAGATCCGCGACGAGGCGCACCGCTTCGCGATCACGGGCATGCGGGCCAAGCGCGCCAGCGTGCGCACCGGCTCGGGCAGCAGCAAGCTCGAGGAGATCGCGGGCATCGGCGCCAAGAAGCGGGCGAAGTTGTTACAACGTTTTGGCGGTGTCCGCGGCGTGGGGGCCGCCAGCGTTGAGGAGTTGATGGCTGTCGATGGCATTTCGCGAACCCTGGCCGAGGAGATCTACCGTGCCCTGCACTGAACGAGACAACGCGTCGCGCACGCCCGGGCGCCTGCGCCGCGCCGCGGCCTGGCTGGGGCTGTGCGCCGTATCGGCCTGCCAGTCCCCGGCGCCGCAGGCCACGCGTGCACCGGCTCCCGCGCCGGCCCCCCGCGCGGCGCCTGCACCGGCGCCCGCGCCCGCGCCGTACGTGCGTCCGGCGCAGACGGTCGACGAGTACCAGCGCCAGATCGCGGCCCGCCTCGTGGCCGCCAATCCGAAGATCACCTACCTGAGCCGGGCGCCCGACATCCTGCTGGCGATCCCCGTGCTCGAACTCGAGCTCAACGCCGACGGCAGCGTGCGCCACATCGGCGTCATGCGCACGCCCACGCAGGCCACCGACACGATCCAGATCGCGATGGACGCCATCCGGCGTGCCGCACCGTTCGGCGACGTCTCGCACGTGCCCAAGCCCTGGAAGTTCACCGAGGTGTTCCTGTTCAACGACGACCGCCACTTCAAGCCGCGCATCCTCGACTAGCCCGGATGGCCTTCAAGCGCTGCGTCGACCCCTGCGGGCACCCACATCCTGGCGCGCCCCATTGCAAGGCAGAATGGTCCGATGTTCTTCACGATCCCCACTCTGCTGACCTGGGCGCGCATCGTCGCCATCCCGTTGATCGTGGGCGTGTTCTACCTGCCGATCGCCGATCCGCTGCGCAACCTGATCGCCACGGTGCTGTTCGTGGTGACCGCGCTGACCGACTGGCTCGATGGCTATCTCGCGCGCAGGCTCAACCAGGCTTCGGCGTTCGGCGCCTTCCTCGATCCGGTGGCCGACAAGTTCCTGGTCTGTGCCTCGCTGCTGGTGCTGGTGCA
Source organism: Vitreoscilla sp. (assembly GCA_045810265.1). Lineage (GTDB taxonomy): Bacteria > Pseudomonadota > Gammaproteobacteria > Burkholderiales > Burkholderiaceae_C > Scleromatobacter. The sequence continues at coordinate 12,234 of JBJMWF010000492.1, forward strand.
CCTGAATCGGTGCAACGCGCTGCTGGCGCTGGTGATCATCGGCCGCGAGATCGCGATCTCGTCGCTGCGCGAATGGATGGCCCAGATCGGTGCGTCCAAGAGCGTGGCCGTGCACATGCTCGGCAAGTGGAAGACCACCATGCAGATGGTCGCGATCCCGTTCCTGCTGTTCGACGGCCGGCTGTTCGGCCTGATCGACACCCACTTGTGGGGCACGTGGCTGCTCGTCGTTGCGGCCGTGCTGACCATCTGGTCGATGGTCTATTACCTGCAGAAAGCGATCCCCGAGATCCGCGCGAAAGCAAAGTGAGCACTCTTTCCGGATCAGGGTTTGCGCTGACGGTGCTGCTGTCCTGCAAGCAAGCCTGTGTAACGAAAGCCAATACAATCCGCCTCTCCCTTGACACTGTCAGGGCACAAGGTCTGTAATCATCCATGGCCGTCAAGGCCAACGTTTTTTTCAGCGTGACGCCAGGTTTCCGGCGGTTCGCCGCGGTCGCTCAGGGCCGCTTCCATCAAACAATCGCCAGCGTATTTTCGAGAGGGGGTTCCTTCGTGAACAAGTCTGAATTGATCGAACACATCGCCCGCCAGGCCGACATCTCCAAGGCCGCGGCAACGCGCGCGCTGGAGGCGGTCATCGGCGGCGTGAAGACCACCCTCAAAAAGGGTGGCAGCGTGTCGATCGTCGGGTTCGGCACCTTTGCCGTGACCAAGCGCGCCGCGCGTGTCGGCCGCAATCCGCGCACCAACGAACCCATCAAGATCAAGTCGGCCAAGGTGCCGAAGTTCCGTCCCGGCAAGGGCCTGAAGGACGCGGTCAACTGAGATGGCGCGGCCGCCGCGGGGTTCGCATCCGGACCACGCGTCGCGCAAGCGTTCCAGCGGGTGCTTAGCTCAGTTGGTAGAGCAGCGCCCTTACACGGCGTAGGTCGGCGGTTCGAGCCCGTCAGCACCCACCACTCCTCTCGATCGAATCCTCACAGTCCGGTCGAATCAGGCGAACTCCCGCACCGAGTTCGCCTTTGTCGTTTTTGCCATTGCGGCTTGCTCGTCGCACTCCCAGTGTCCCAAGAGGCTTTTCATGTTTGATTTCGTCCGGTCGCACAACCGTGTCCTGCAGGTGGTCCTAGGCATCGTGATCATCCCGACCTTCGGCATCGTCGGTCTGCAGAGCTACCTGCAGTCCAACGAATCTGCCGTCGAGGTCGCGTCGGTCGATGGCCACGACATCTCGCACGCCGACTGGGACGCGCAGCGCCGCAGGGACATCGACCAGATCCGCTCGCGCAACCCGCAGATCGACCTGAAGCTGCTCGACACGCCCGAGGCGCAGCGCCGTTCGCTCGACTCGCTGGTGCGCGACCGCGTGCTGCAGGCGACCGTGGCGCACGAGAACCTCTCGGTCAGTGACGAGCGCATCATCCACGAGTACCAGACCAACCCGGAATTCGAGCAGCTGCGGGCGATGCCCAAGGCCATGCGCGACGCCGTGCTGGCGCAGCAAGGCCTCAGTGGCGACGCGCTGTTCCAGACCATCGGCAGCAATCTCGCCCGCGTGCAGGCGCAGCAGGGTGTCGCGGTCAGCGGCTTCATGCCGGCGTCGTCGCTCAAGGCCAGCACCGACGCCTGGTTCGATCAGCGCGACATCCAGTGGCAGCGCTTCGACACCAAGGAATACGCCGCCGCGATCCAGCCCACCGACGCGCAGGTCGAGGCCTACTACAAGGCGCACACCGCCGACTTCGTCGCGCCCGAGCAGGCGAAGATCGAGTACGTGGTGCTGGACGCCCCGGCGCTGCAGGCGCAGGTCAAGGCCGACCCGACGCTGGTACAGGGCTACTACGACGCCAACAAGAGCCGCTACACCACGCCCGAGGAGCGCAGCGCCAGCTACATCCTGGCCAAGGTCGCGCCCAACGCGTCGGCGGCCGACGTGGCCAAGGCCAAGGCGCTGGCCGACAGCGAGCTGGCCGAGGTACGCAAGAATCCGGCCGCCTTCTCCGACATCGCCAGGAAGATCCCGCAGGACGGCGGGCCGCTCGAAGGTGGCGACCTCGACTTCATGCGCAAGGGCGCGCTCGGCGTCCCGGCGCTCGATAACGCGCTGTTCTCGATGAAGCCGGACCAGATCAGCGATGTCATCCGCATCGACGGCGGGTTCCAGATCGTCAAGCTGACCGGCGTGCGCGGCGGCGCCATCAAGCCGTTCGAGGAAGTCAAGGCGCAGATCGAGGAGCAGCTCAAGACGCAGGAGGCGCAGAAGCTGTTCTCGGCCGACGCCGAGAAGTTCAAGGACACCGTCTACGAACAGGCCGACAGCCTGGACGCCACCGCCAAGGCCTTCCAGCTGACCAAGCAGACCGCCACCGTGCAGCGCCAGCCGGCCGCCGGCGCCACGGGCCCGCTGGCGTCGCCCAAGCTGCTCGCGGCCGTGTTCGCCAGCGACTCGATCAAGAACAAGCACAACACCGAGGCCGTGGAGTCGGGCCCGAGCCAGCTCGCCGCGGCGCACGTCGTCGAGTACACGCCGCAGCACACGCGTCCGCTGGCCGAGGTGCACGACCTGGTCGTCGCGGCCGTGCGCAACGAGCAGGCCGTCGCCAATGCGCGCAAGGATGGCGAAGCCCGCGTGGCGCAGGCCAATGCCGATCCGGCCCTGGCGCTGCCGCAGACCGCCACCGTGAGCCGCCTCGATCGCACGGGCGCGATCCCGCGCCCGGTCGTCGAGGCCGCGCTGAAGGCCGACCTGTCCAAGGGCCCGGCGGTCGTCGGCCTCACGCTGCCGGACGGCAGCTACGCCGCCATTCGCGTCCTGAAGTCGACCCCGCACCTGCCCGACACCAACGAGACCTCGGAGTTCAAGAACGCCTTGACCAACGCCTTCGAGGAAGCCGAAGCCCAGGCCGTCTACGACTCGCTCAAGACGCGCTACAAGGTCAAGTACAACGACGAGCGCATCGCCAAGTTCACCTCGCAGGCCGCATCGGCCGCCAACTGAAAAATCGCGCTATAATCTTAGGCTCCGGTGGTGGCTATAGCTCAGTTGGTAGAGTCCCAGATTGTGATTCTGGTTGTCGTGGGTTCGAGTCCCATTAGCCACCCCAAAAAACACCAGGCCTCGTGAATCCTTGATCTTCAAGGGCTCCGGGGCCTTCCTGTTTCTGCGTGAGCATGGCGCTGGGGTACCGGCGTTTCGGGCCATCAGTGCCTGGCCTGCGGAACTGGACGCGGTGGTGTGCAACCGAGCGCTAGATCCGAGTCAGCATCCAACCGCCCAAGGCGCTCAGCAGCACCACCACGAGCGGCGAGATCCGGGCCTGCACCAGCAATCCGAATGCGGCCAATGCGAGGCCGAAATCGGCGCGCGAGTGGATGGCCGTCGTCCAGACCGGGTCGTACAGCGCCGACAGCAGGATGCCCACGACCCCTGCGTTGACGCCGGCCATCGCGGCCCGCATCGGGGCATGCCGTCGCAGCTCGTCCCAGAAAGGGAGCGTGCCGATGACCAGCAGGTAGGCCGGAGCGAAGATCACCACCAGGAACACCAGGCCGCCGGGCCAGCCATGAAGCGGCGTCGACATCGCGGTTCCGAGGTAGGCCGCGAACGTGAACAAGGGGCCGGGCACGGCCTGGGCGGCGCCGTAGCCGGCGAGGAAGTCGGCGTCGTTCATGGCGCCTGACGGCACGACGACG
>JBJMWF010000493.1:0-17376 GCA_045810265.1 Vitreoscilla sp.
AGCAACTGGGCCATGGCGATCAGGTTCTCGATGCGGTTCTTCAGCGCGGCGGCAGCCATCACGACTCCTTGAGGTCAGACATCGGCGGCGACTGCCGCCCTTGAGCCTCAGTTAGGGATGGCGCGGCCCAAATCAAGACCGCGCCGCGCCATGCTCACTTGGCCCAGCTGTCCTTCAGCGTGGTGATGCGGTTGAACACCGGCCGGTCCGGTCGGTGGTCGACGCGATCCGTCACGAAATAGCCGTGGCGCTCGAACTGCACCCGGGTCTCGGGCGCCAGCGTGCCGGCCGACGGCTCGACGAAGCCCTGGGTCACGCGCATGCTGTGCGGATTCAGCTCGGCCGTGAGCGAGTCAGCACTGCCGGGCTGCGGCACCGCGAAGAGTCGGTCGTACAGGTTGAACGTGACGGGCACGCCGTCATGCCCCGACACCCAGGTGATCGTGCCCTTGACCTTGACCAGATCGGCGCCCGGCGTGCCGCTCTTGGTATCCGGGACGACGGTGGCGAGCACGGCGGTGACCTTGCCGTCGGCGTCCTTCTCGCAGCCCGTGCACTCGACGATGACGCCGTACTTTAGGCGCACCTTGTTGCCCGGGAACAGGCGCTGGTAGCCCTTGACGGGCGTCTCGAGGAAATCGTCGCGCTCGATCCACACGGTCGGGCCCAGCACGAAGTCGCGCTGGCCCATCTCCGGGTGATGCGGATGCGCCGGCGCGCTGCAGGGCTCGCGGTGGGACTCGCTGCCGAACTGCTCGGCCCAGTTGGTCAGCTTGAGCGGCAACGGGTCGAGCACGGCCATCGCGCGCGCCGCCTTGGCCTCGAGGTCGTCGCGCAGCGCGATGTCCAGCCAGGCGTAGTCGATCCAGGTGTTGTTCTTGGTCGCGCCAGTGCGCTCGGCCAGCAGCTGCAGCGCGCCGGCCGTGTAGCCGCGGCGGCGCATGCCGACCAGCGTGGGCATGCGCGGATCGTCCCAGCCGCTGACGTGGCCTTCTTCCACCAGCTGGCGCAGCTTGCGCTTGCTGGTGACCACGTAGGTCAGGTTCAGCCGCGCGAATTCGTACTGCTTGGGCAGCGGGTGCGCCAGCAGGCCCAGCTCGACCAGGCGCTCCAGCAGCCAGTCGTAGAACGGGCGCTGGTCCTCGAACTCCAGCGTGCAGATGCTGTGCGTGATGCGCTCGAGCGCGTCCTCGATTGGATGCGCGAAGGTGTACATCGGGTAGATGCACCAGCGGTCGCCCGTGTTGTGGTGATGCGCGCGGCGGATGCGGTACAGCGCCGGGTCGCGCAGGTTGATGTTGGGGCTGGCCATGTCGATCTTTGCGCGCAACACCATCGCGCCGTCGGCATGCTTGCCGTCACGCATCTCGCGCAGGCGCTCGAGGTTCTCGGCCGGCGTGCGATCGCGGAACGGGCTGTTGGTGCCAGGGGTGTTGAAGTCGCCCCGGTTGGCGCGGATCTGGTCGGCCGACTGCTCGTCGACATAGGCCAGGCCGGCCTGCACCAGCGCCTCGGCGGCGCGGTACATGAAATCGAAGTCGTCGCTGGCGTAGTAGAGGTTGTTGCCCAGAGGCGACTCCCAGTCGAAGCCCAGCCAGCGCACGTTCTCCTTGATGCCGTCGACGTACTCCTGGTCTTCCTTCTCCGGGTTGGTGTCGTCGAAGCGCAGGTGGCAGACGCCGCCGTAGTCGCGCGCCAGCCCGAAGTTCAGGCAGATGCTCTTGGCGTGGCCCACGTGCAGGTAGCCGTTCGGCTCGGGCGGGAAGCGCAGGCGCACGCGCGCCGCGTCGGGCGCGCCCGCGGCGTGCCTGGCCGCATCGCCCGGGCCGCCGCCCCACTGTCGATTCGCGTACGTGCCCGCCTCGAGGTCTCGCTCGATGACGTTGCGCAGGAAATTGGCGGGCTTGACGGCTTCTTCGGCCGGCACGGAGGCGTTGGTGGCTTTGGGCGTGTTCATGTCGCGACGATTCTAGTGTCCAGGGCACTCCAGCAGTGCAGATGGCGCCCAGGCGTTCCCCCTCAAGGGGGATGGCCGAGACGCCGCCGCTTTTCCATACTCGCGCCTCGGCGGTTCGGAAGGTCGATCCGCCACGAAAACGAGGAGAGCACCATGACGCACGCGATGACGATGAGCACGACGGCCCGCTGGATCGATACCGCCGCCCAGGTGCTGATCGGTGCGACCGCGGTGGTCGCCGCCTGCATCGCGTTGACGGGTGCCGGCATGGGCGGCCACGGCGACCTGCCCCAGGGCCGCTTTCGCATGGCCATGCAGGCCTACGAGGCGCAGCAGTGGCCGCAGGCCTACGCGCAGCTGTCGGCCGCGGCCGATGCCGGCGACCCGGCGGCGGCGCGCGTGGCCACCATGATGGCGCGCCAGGGCCCGCTGCTGTTCGGCCAGCATTTCGACGTCAGCCCCGAACGCCTGCAGCGCTGGGACAAGGCGATGCGCGGCCAGCTCACATCGCGCGAAACAGATGCGCGTAGAGACGACTCGCCACAAGCCGTTCAGGTCGCTGGCGCAAGGTGAGGAAGACCTTGCCGGAATCGTCGCGCGTGGCCGTGGCGATGGCATCGGCCCGCACCACCGTGCCTCGATGGATCTGCCAGAAGCGCTCGGCGGACAGCCGCGGCAGCAGGTCACGCAACGACATCCGGATCAGCGCCTCGCGCGTGGCGGTGACCACGCGCACGTACTTGTCGGCCGCCTCGAAATAGACCACCTCGTCGACCGGGATCATGTGCAGCGTCGTGCCGATGCCGGCCTGCAGCAGGGTCAGCGGCGCCTGGGCTGGCTCTTGCCGCGCGGGTGCGGCCAGCAGGGCGCGCAGGCGCCCCATCAGCGCCGCCTCGTCGGGCGCGGACGCCGTACTGGCGGCCGCGCGCAGCGCGATCATGTCCTTCAGCCGCGCGCAACAGGCCGCCAGCCGCGCCGGCTGCACCGGCTTTTGCAGGTAGTCGACCGCCGCGTGCTCGAAGGCCTGCAGCGCGTACTGGTCGTAGGCGGTGACGAAGACGATCAGCGGCAGCGCCCCGGCATTGGCCGGCCACTCCTCGACGATTGCCTGGGCGGCTTCGAGCCCGCTGCGGCCGGGCATGCGGATGTCCAGGAAGACGAGGTCGGGATGCCCCTGGAGGGCGCGCTCGACGGCGTCGTCGCCATCGACCGCCGGCTCCAGCTGCCGCAGCTCCGGCCAGGCGCGGGCGAGTTCGACTTGCAGGGCCTGTGCGAGCAGCGGCTCGTCTTCGGCGATCAGGGCAGTGGTCATGCGGATGGGCATTGCGGGGTGGCCGCTGGCGCGCGCACCGGCAGGCGGATCTCGGCGAGCGTGCCGCCTTCGGCGCGCGGCGCGAGCGTGAAGGTGGCGCCATCGCCGTGCAGCGTGTGCAGGCGTTCGCGGATCTGGGCCAGGCCGAAGCCGGAGCCTTGCTCCTGGGGTTCGTGCGCGCGCGCCTCGACGGCCGCTTCAAGGCCGCGGCCGGAGTCGGCGACCGCCAGCACCAGCGTCGATCCGGACAGCAGGGCGCTCACGCGCAATTCGCCCGGCCCGCGTTGCGGTTCGAGGCCGTGCTTGATGGCGTTCTCCACCAGCGGCTGCAGCAGCAGCGGCGGCACCTTGAGCATTGCCAGTTCGGGCGGCAGCGCGGTGCTGGCGCTCAGGCGCTCGCCCATGCGCACGCGCATCAGCGCGAGGTAGTCGTCGATGCGGGCGAATTCCTCGGCCAGCGGATGCTCGCCCTGGCGGCTCGCGGCGAGTGTCGCGCGCAGGAAGGCGATCAGGTGATCGAGCATCTGCTGGGCGCGCGACGGGTCGGCGGCGATCAGCGCCCGCAGGTTGGCCAGCGTGTTGAACAGCATGTGCGGCTCGAGCTGCGACTGCAGCAGGGTCAGGCGCGCCAGCGTCGCCTCGTGCGCGGCAGCCGCCGCCCGCGCGCGGTGGGCGCGCGTCTGGCCGCGGGCCCAGAAGCCGCCGGCCACGACGGCGCAGAACATCACCGTCGGCCCGAACTCGCGCAGCAGGTGCGTCGGGCTGTGCAGGTAGTCGTGCCAGCTCGAGTAGCCGTAGATCGTGTCGGCCACCGTGACACCGACCGCGTAGCCCAGCGTGCAGCCGGCCACCAGCAGCAGCCGGCCGCGCCAGCCGCCGGGCCAGGGTCCGGTGCGCCGGGGATCGAGGAAGCGGCCGAACTCGACGAACAACCAGATCGACAGCCCGATGCTCTGCGAGTAGAGCAGGATGTGGCCGAGGTGGCCACCCTGGATCGTCGCAACCAGTCCCGCGATCGCCAGGTTGGCCAGTGCCACCTGGACGCCGTGACGCAGCAGGGTGCCTGTGGTGAAGCGGTCGGCCGCCGTGGCGTCGAGCGGGATGTCGGTCAGGAGCGGCACGCTGGCGGTCCAGGTTCGCGGAACAGAGGTCGCGATTGTCGCCTCAGGCCGCGGCCAGGGTCCCGCCGTCGCGCCGCGTCGACCAGATCTTGCGCGAGCGCGCGGCCAGCAGGCCGGCGGTCAGTCCATACGCAATCGCGGCACCGGCGGCGGCCAGCGGGTCGTGCGCGAGGGCCGGCTGGATGGCCAGCGCCACGTTGACGACGTAGCGCACCGTGAACACGCCCACGAACAGCAGCAGCGGGGCGATGCTGCCCCCGATGGTGAAGCTGCCATCGGCATTGGCGCTGACGCGGCGCGGCAGGTCGAGCGAGCGGTTGGACAGGAAGCCGAGTGCGGCACCGGCCGCCCAGCACGCGGCGGTCAGCAGTTCTCCCGCGTCGGCGAAGCTGCGCAGCGCGCTGCCCATCGAGATCACGCCGACCACCACGGGCACGAGCCAGACACGACCCGCCGACATCCGCACCGTGCGCGTCTGGCGCAGGCCGAACAGGACGATCGCGGCGAGCGCGATCCAGACCGCGATGGGCGTGTGGGTGACGATGTCGAGCGGAGAGGGCATGGTGTGCTTTCCTGGCGAGGTGTATCGAACGGCAACGGACGCATGGTCGCCAGGCGGGCGGTGCTGCGCCAGCGACAGGCGACGAGTCGACAGCCGGCGTCGCCGGATGCGCGCCGAACGGCGCCAGATGCGGCGACTCCGTTGCGGCCGAGCAGCGCTTTGGGGGTGAACCCTGATGGCGGCTGGCAGCGGACTGTGGGTTCGCGTGAAATGCGCCGCGTTCCCTCGTGAATGAACGCGACAGGCGGCCGGTCCGTGGCCGGAAATGGCCTGCGGTCGAGGCTAAAATGAGGGCTTGGAAGGGGAGGCCGCGAACGCGTCTCCGGCGGGGGTATCGGCCGGGTTGCGATGCGGGCCTGGAGGTCCTGCGGCAGGGAGCCGCGACCACAACACTAAAAACGGCGCCGCGAGCCGCGGCGAACGTCGGCGTCAAGGCTAGCCAATGAGTCTTTCATTCGTCATCGAGTCCTGGGCGGCGTGCGCGCCCGGCGTCGACACGCCGCAGCGCTGGTCGCAGTGGGCGGCGGCGCCATGGCTGCCCGAGGGCGAGCCCCAGGTCGCGCTGGCGGCGGTGAGCCCGATGCTGCGCCGGCGCTTCGCGCCGCTGGGCCGGCTGGCCGCGCAGGCGGCCTTCGACCTCGCGGGCGCGGTTGCGCTGCCCGACGACGCTGACCCGGACGACAGCCCCACGGTGTATGCCTCGCGCTACGGCGAGACCGGCCGCTGCCTCGAGCTCCTGGCCGACCAGGCGCGCGGCGACGCACTGTCGCCCACGGCCTTCGGCCTGTCGGTGCACAACGCCATCGGCGCCATGATCGCGCTGACCCGCGGCGACCGCCGCAACTCCTCGGCCATCGCGGCCGGCCGCGCCACGGCGGCGGCCGGCGTGGTGGAGGCGCTCGCGTTGCTGGACGACGGTGCGCGCAGCGCCAGCCTGGTGGTCTACGACGCCCCGCTGCCCGCCGGCTACGCCTCGTTCCAGGACGAGCCGTCGGCACATTTCGCCTGGGCCTGGCGCCTGCGCCGTCCGCAGGCGGGTGAGCGGGCGCTGCACCTGGACTGGCAGACTCCGAGCGCGAACGACCAGACCATGCATCCGCAGCTGCCGGCCAGCCTGCAGGCCTTGTGGTTCGGCCTGTCCGATGCCCCGCAGCTGACCCAGCAGATCGACGGCCGCCGCTGCGTCTGGAGCCGCGATGTCTGAGGCCGTCACCTTTGCGACCCTGCATCCCAGCTCGCGCCTGAACCGCTGGTGGCGCGTGGCCGCCACCGGCCTGTCGTTCGCGCTGTTCGGCATCGGCGGCCTGCTGCTGGGCGGCGTGGTGGCGCCCCTGCTGCTGCTGGTGGTGCGGCACCGCGCGCGCCGCGCGGCCTTCATCCGCTGGGCCATCCACCACCTGTTTCGTGCCTTCGTCGCGATGATGGGCGCGCTGGGCCTGTTCAGCGTCGAAGTGCGTGGCGCCGAGCGCCTGCAGCGGCGCGGGCTGCTGATCCTGGCGAGCCATCCCTCGCTGATCGACGTCGTGTTCCTGATGGCGCTGGTGCGCCATGCCGACTGCATCGTCAAGGCGGCGTTGCTGCGCAATCCATTCACCCGCGGGCCGGTGCGCGCGGCCGGCTTCGTGTGCAACGACTCGGGCCCGGGCCTGATCGACGACTGCGTGGCCTCGGTGCGGGCCGGCAACAACCTCATCGTGTTCCCCGAGGGCACGCGCACGCCGCCCGGCAGCCCGCTGGGCCGCCTGCAGCGCGGGGCCGCCAACCTGGCCGTGCGCGGCGAGCTGGCGATCACGCCGGTGCGCATCGGCTGCTCGCAGCCGGTGCTGACCAAGAACGACAAATGGTGGCGCGTGCCGCCGCGTGCCGGACACTTCACGATCGACGTCGGCGAGGACATCCCGATCGCCTGCCACCTGGCCGAGGACGGCGCGCAAGCGCTGGCCGCACGCCGCCTCACCGACGAACTGGCGCGCCGCCTCGGCGCGGAAAGACCCCATGCAGCAGCTTGAGAACGACATCAAGGAACTCATCATTTCCTCGTTGGCGCTGGAAGACATCACGCCGGACGACATCGATTCGGCCGCGCCGCTGTTCGTCAACGGCCTGGGCCTCGATTCGATCGACGCGCTGGAGCTGGGCCTGGCGCTGCAAAAGCGCTACGGCGTCAGCCTGTCGGCCGAATCCGAGGAAGTGCGCGCGCATTTCGCCAGCGTCAAGGCATTGGCCGCCTTCGTCACCGCACAAGGCAAGGCCTGAGGAAACAGACATGACCAAGGACGACATCTTCGCCCGCATCGTCGAGATCCTGCACCAGACTTTCGACATCGAACCGTCGCGCATCACGCGCGAATCGCGCCTGGGCGAGGATCTGGACATCGACTCGATCGACGCCGTCGATCTCATCGTGCAGCTCAAGCCGCTGGTCGGCAAGCGCCTGCAGCCCGAGGCCTTCAAGTCGGTGCGTACCGTGCAGGACGTCGTCGACGCGCTGTACGGGCTGGTGCACGAAGCGCCGCACGCGTGATCTGCTCGATGGCCACTGCCGTGCCGGCCTCGCGCAAGACGCCGCCGCTGCTCGCCGCCGTGCTGCTGGCGGTGAGCCTGGCGTATCCGGTCGTGGTGTACCTGGCGCTGGGCCATGTCAGCCCGCGCTGGATCGCGCTGCTGCTGGTCGCGCTCGCGCTGGCGCGCGCGGCGGTCACGCGCGAGTCCTTCTGGCTGGTGGCCGCCGCGCTCGCCGGCGTGCTGGCCGCGGCCGGCGCGCTGGGCGACCAGTGGGGGCCGCTGAAGCTCTATCCGGCGCTGGTCAACCTGGTGATGTTCGGCCTGTTCGCGACCAGCCTGTGGCACGGCCCCAGCGTGGTGGAGCGCCTGGCGCGCCTGCGCGAGCCCCACTTCCCGCCGGCGGCGGTCGCCTACACGCGGCGCGTCACCCAGGTCTGGTGCGGCTTCTTCGTCGTCAACGGGCTGGTCGCCACGGCCACGGCGCTGTGGGCCAGCGCCGGGGTCTGGGCGCTGTACAACGGACTGCTGTCCTATGTCGCGATGGGCTTGTTGATGGGCGGCGAATGGCTGGTGCGCCGGCGCGTGCGCGCCCGCATCGCCGCTCGCGAGGCGGCCCACGCCGTGGACGGGGCAGCCAATGGCTGACACAGCCGGCTGGCGGCCGCTGACGAACCTGCCCCGCACCGACGCCACCTCCAGGGCATTGGCCTGGCGTGGCGGCGAAGCGCTGTCCGAGGCCGATTTCGCGCGGCAGGTCGCCGCTTGGCGCAACCTGCTGGCCGTGCAACCGGGCCTGCGCTGGGCGCTGTTCGTCGAGGACAGCTTCGAGTTCGCCGCGGCGCTGTTCGGCGCCTGGCACGCCGGCAAGACGGTGATCCTGCCGGGCGACATGCAGGACGACACCGTCGCGCGCCTGCGCGCCGCCAGCGACGGCCTGCTCGGCGACCTGCCGGGCGCGCTGGCCCGTCCCCATCTCGCCACGCCAGGCCGCTCGCCCACGCCGTCCTTCCCGCCGCTGGATCGCGAGGCGACGCAGTTGGTGGTCTACACCTCGGGCACCAACGGCGAGCCGCTGGCCATCGCCAAGAAGTTGGCGCAGCTGGACGCGGAGGTCCACGCGCTCGAGTTGCGCTTCGGCACCTTGTGCGATACCGGCCTGGCGCCGGCCAACCTCGCGCCCGAGACGCTGGCGGCCGGCAACGCGGTGCCCGGCCTGGCGCGCGACGCCCATGTGGGCGCGCCGCCGGTCGTCTGGGCCACCGTCACGCACCAGCACATCTACGGGCTGCTGTTTCGGGTGCTGTGGCCGCTCGCCGCGGGCCGGCCGTTCGCGGCCGAGCGCCTCGTGTTCAACGAGGAGATCGCGCAGCGCATCGATGGGCCCGCGGTGCTGGTCGCCAGCCCCGCGCACCTGCGCCGGCTGCCCGACACGGTCGACTGGTCCGCCACGCGGGCCCACCTGCGCGCCGTGTTTTCGTCCGGCGGCCCGCTGCCGCCCGAGGCCGCCGACAGCGCGATGGCGCTGCTGGGTGTCGCGCCGGTCGAGGTCTACGGCAGCTCCGAGACCGGCGGCGTCGCTTGGCGCCAGCGCGCGCGGCACGGCGACACCTGGCAGCCGCTGCCGGGCATCGAGCTGCACATCGAAGAGGGCGAGCTCAGCGTGCGCTCGCCGCACCTGCCCGACCTCGCCTGGTGGCGCACGTCGGATCGCGCCACGCCGGCCGGCGACGGCATGGACGGCTTCGAGCTGCATGGCCGCGCCGACCGCATCGTCAAGATCGAGGAGAAGCGCGTCTCGCTGACCGCGATGGAGCTGCGCCTGGCCACCAGCGGCGACGTCGCCGAGGCACGCGTGCTGATGCTGGCCGACGAGCCGCCCGTCGTCGACGTCGCCGGCAGCGTCGTGCCGCATGCGGTGCGTCCCGCGGCGGTCGCTGCGCTGACCGAGACCGGGCGCGCCAAGCTGCAGCGCCTGGGCAAGGCGGCGCTGGTGGCCGAACTGCGCGCGCTGCTGCTCACGGCCGTCGACCGGGTCGCACTGCCGAGGCGCTGGCGTTTCGTCCAGGCGCTGCCCGTCAACGCGCAGGGCAAGTCGACCGAAGCCTTGCTGGGCGCGCTGTTCGCGCCGCCCGTCCAGGCGCGGCCGTTGCGGCCGACGCCCAGGTGGCGCATCGCCGAGCCGGCGCACGCGCAGGCCTCGCTCGAGCTGTCGCCGGAACTGGCGGTCTTCGACGGCCACTTCCCGGGCGCGCCGATTCTTGCCGGCGTCGCACAGGTGCACTGGGCGATCGGTTTCGCGCGTGAACGCTTCACGATGCCCGCGCGTTTCATCCGCATGGATGCCCTGAAGTTCTCGCTGCCCGCGCTGCCGGGCATGCACATCGACCTCGAGCTGCACTGGAACGCCGCGGCCACGACCCTGCAGTTCGAGTACCGCTCCACGGCGGGCCGCCACTCCAGCGGCCGCATCGTGTTTGCGGACGCGCAGGCGGCATGATGGCCAACGCGTTCCGTCCCGTCGCGGTGATCCCGGTCTACAACCACGGCGAAGCCGTCGGCGCCGTCGCCGCCAACGTGCGCCTGCACGGCCTGCACTGCATCCTGGTGGACGACGGCAGTTCGGCCGACTGCGCCGCGGTGCTGGACGCGCTCGCGCAGGCGCCCGACGTCGCGCTGGTGCGGCTGGCGGTGAACCAGGGCAAGGGCGGCGCGATGATGGCCGGCCTGCGCGCCGCTGCGGCGGCCGGTCATTCGCACGCCCTGCAGATCGATGCCGACGGCCAGCACGACGCGGGCGACATCCCGCGGTTCATTGCCTGTGCGGCCGCCGAGCCGGAGGCGGTCATCTGCGGCACGCCGGTGTACGACGAATCGGTGCCGCTGGGCCGCTTCATCGGCCGCTACGCGACGCATGTCTGGGTGTGGATCAATTCGCTGTCGCTGGACATCCGCGATTCCATGTGCGGCTTCCGCGTCTACCCTCTCGCGCCGGTGGTGCGGCTCATCGACGAGGCGCGGCTGGGCCGGCGCATGGATTTCGATCCCGAGGTGCTGGTGCGGCTGCATTGGCGCGGGCTGAAGATCGTCAACGTGCCCACGCGCGTCACCTATCCGCAGGACGGCCTGTCGCACTTCCGCCTCGGCCTGGACAACTGGCTCATCACCAAGATGCACGCCCGGCTCGCGCTGGGCATGCTGCTGCGTTCGCCGATGCTGCTGTGGCGCAAGGTGTCGCCGCGGTGAGCACGATGCAGCAACGCACCTCGGGCACCGGGCAGCGGCACTGGTCGGCGATCGGCGAGGAGACCTTCGTCGGCGGCATGTGGCTGATGTACGTGCTGTTTCGCATCGGCGGGCGGCTGCCGTTCCGGGCCGTGCTGTATCCGGTCGTCGGCTGGTACTGGGCCGTCAACCGCGCGGCGCGCGAGGCGTCGCTCGAGTACTTGCAGCGGCTGGAGCAGGCCACGGGCGCGCTGGGCCATGCGCCGGGCTGGCGCGACACGCTGCGCCACTTCCTGTCGTTCGCCGACACCATCCTGGACAAGATGCTGGCCGTCGGCGGCCACTACCGGCTCGACCGCGTGCACTTCGTCGGCCGCGACATGGTCGAGGCCATGGTGCGCGCCAAGCAGGGCGCGCTGTTCGTCACCGCGCACGTCGGTTGCCTGGAGATGTGCCAGGCTTCGGCCGACGCCATGCCCGGCATGGAGCTGACGGTGCTGGTGCACACGGTGCACGCCGAGCGCTTCAACCGCATGCTCGAGCGCCTGTCGCCGGGGCGCGGCATCTCGCTGATGCAGGTCACGGAGATCACGCCGGCCACCGCGGTGCTGCTGGCCGAACGCATCGCGCGCGGCGAGTTCGTCGCCATCGCCGGCGACCGCGTGCCCATCGTCGCCGGCCGCGCGAGCGCGGTGCAGGTGCCCTTTCTCGGCCACGACGCCCCCTGGCCGACCGGCGCCTGCATGCTGGCCTCGCTGCTCAAATGCCCGCTCTACGCGCTGGGCTGCATCCGCCAGGGCGACACGCACGAGGTCGTCTTCCAGCGCCTGGCCGAACGCATCGTGCTGCCGCGCGCCGACCGCCTGGGCGCCTGCGCCGTGCACACGGCCGAGTTCGCGCGCTTCGTCGAGGCCCTGCTCGCGCGGGCGCCCTACGAATGGTTCAACTTCTTTTCCTTCTGGAATCAACCCGGGGCGCTCGCCGCGCCCGCAACGCCCGTGCGCCATGACTGATTCCCGTTCCATCACGTTCGACGGCCGCCCGCTGGCCATCGAGGACGTCTGCGCCATCGCGTCGCGCGACGCCCGCACCGAGCTGTCGGCCGATCCCGCTTTCCGGGCGCGCATCCGCCGCGGTTCCGACTTCCTCGAGCGCCTGCTGCGCGAGGACGGCGTCGTCTACGGCGTCACCACCGGCTACGGCGACTCGTGCACGGTCGTGATCCCGCCCGAGCTGGTGGCCGAGTTGCCGCACCATCTGTTCGCCTACCACGGCGTCGGCCTGGGCCGCATGCTCGACGCCGCCGAGACGCGCGCCGTGCTCGCGGCGCGGCTGCAGTCGCTCTCGCAAGGCGTCTCGGGCGTCAGCGTCGAACTGCTGGATCAGCTCGCCGCCTTCATCGAGCACGACGTGCTGCCGCGCATTCCCGCCGAAGGCTCGGTGGGCGCCAGCGGCGACCTGACGCCGCTGTCGTACGTCGCCGCCGCGCTGTGCGGCGAGCGCGACGTGCTGTTCGAGGGCCGGGTGCAACCGGCCGCCGAGGCGCTCGCTGCCCTGGGCCGCGCGCCGCTGCGCCTGCGCCCGAAGGAGGGCCTGGCGATCATGAACGGCACCGCGGTGATGACCGCGCTGGCCTGCCTGGCCTACGAACGGGCCGAGTACGTCTCGCGCCTGGCCTCGCGCCTGACCGCCTGCAACGTGCTGGCCAGCGCGGGCAATGCGCACCACTTCGACGAGGCGCTGTTCGCCGTCAAGCCGCATGCGGGCCAGCAGCGCATCGCCGCGCGGATTCGCGCCGACCTGGCGGTGGATTCGGAGCGGCCGGCCGCGCGCAACGAGCAGCGCCTGCAGGATCGCTACTCGCTGCGCTGCGCGCCGCACGTCATCGGCGTGCTGGAGGACGCGCTGCCGTTCTTCCGCCAGCTCATCGAGAACGAGCTCAACTCGGCCAACGACAACCCCATCATCGACGCCGAGCGCGAGCAGGTGCTGCACGGCGGCCATTTCTACGGCGGCCACATCGCGTTCGCGATGGACGGCCTGAAGACCGCCGTCGCCAACGTCGCCGACCTGCTCGATCGCCAGCTCGCGCTGCTGGTCGACACGCGCTACAACCACGGCCTGCCGTCCAACCTGTCGGGCGCCACCGGTGCGCGCGCGCCGATCAACCATGGGCTCAAGGCGCTGCAGATCAGCGTCTCCGCCTGGACCGCCGAGGCGCTGAAGCAGACCATGCCGGCCAGCGTCTTCTCGCGCTCGACCGAGTGCCACAACCAGGACAAGGTCAGCATGGGCACCATCGCCGCGCGCGACTGCCTGCGCGTGCTCGAGCTCACAGAGCAGGTCTGCGCCGCCATGCTGATTGCGGCCCGCCAGGGCGTGGCGCTGCGCTGCGCGCAGGACGGCGTGGTGCCGGGCGCCGCGCTGCAAGCGTTCCAGGCCGACCTGGAACGGCGCA
Source organism: Vitreoscilla sp. (assembly GCA_045810265.1). Lineage (GTDB taxonomy): Bacteria > Pseudomonadota > Gammaproteobacteria > Burkholderiales > Burkholderiaceae_C > Scleromatobacter. The sequence continues at coordinate 13,138 of JBJMWF010000493.1, forward strand.
TCGCGTTCGTCGCCGAGGATCGCGCGCTCGACGCCGACCTGATCGCGCTCCTGTCCGCGCTGCGCGGCCGCGAATGGAAGCTGCATGACGACGCCTGACTTGTCGCACGAGATCGAGGTCGTGCCGCCGTTCTTCGACATCGATTCGATGGACATCGTCTGGCACGGCCACTACGTCAAGTACCTCGAGTTGGCGCGCTGCGCGCTGCTCGACAAGTTCGGCTATGGCTACACGAAGATGCGCGAGTCGGGCTATGGCTGGCCCATCGTCGACCTGCGCATGAAGTACAGCCGCCCGGCCACCTTCGACCAGCCGCTCATCGTGCGCGCCGAGATCGTCGAGTGGGAGAACCGGCTGAAGATGGAGTACACGATCCGCGACGCGAAGACCGGCGCGAAGATCCACCGCGCGACGTCCATCCAGGTCGCCGTGAGCCTGGAGACGCGCCAGATGCAGTACGTCTGCCCGCGCGTGCTGTGGGAACAGCTGGGGGTATCGCCATGCTGAAGCTCGCCCGCGTCCTGTTGTGCGCCGCGGTGTCGCTTCTGGCGGTCGGCGCACCGGCGCAGCCGGCGACCGACTTCACCCGGTTGATGCACGAGCGCCTGAAGACCTCGCCGGTGATCAAGGGCGATTTCGAGCAGACCCGCACGCTCAAGGGCTTCAGGAATCCGCTGGTGTCCAGGGGTGAATTCCTGGTCGCGCGCGGGCAGGGCGTGTGGTGGCATACGCAGCAGCCGTTCGAGTCCACGCTGGTCGTGACCAGGACGCGCCTGTTCACGCGCAATGCCGACGGCAGCACCGGCGGCGGGGTGGACGCGCAGGCCGAGCCCGGCCTGCAGCAGGTCAACGAACTGATCTTCTCCTTGCTGGCGGCCGACCCCGAGGTGCTGGCGCAGAAGTTCACGGTCGTGGCGCAGCCGGTGGGCGCCAACGGCTGGACGCTGACGCTGACGCCGCGCGATGCCAATGTCGCCAAGTTCCTGTCTCGCGCGACGCTCGCCGGCGAGCGCGACGTGCAGAGCGTGCGCATCGAGGAGGCGCGCGGCGACGCCACGCAGATCCGCTTCTCGCACCAGGTGCCTTCGGCTGCGCTGAGTCCCGACGAGGCGGCACGCTTCCAATGACGCTCGCCGCCGATGCGCGCCCGGTGCGCCGCCTGCGCTGGCAGGTGGCGGCCTGGCTGTGGCTCGCGTTGTGTGTCGTCGTGGCCGCGCATCAGTGGACTTTCTGGCGCGCGCCGCATTTCGGCACCGACGTGACGGCGCTGCTGCCGCGCGACGAGCAGGCGCCCGAGGTCGACCGCGCCATGCGCCAGCTGGCCGACCAGGCCACGCGCCAGGTCGTGGTGATGATTGGCGCGCCCGACTGGGCCGGCGCACAGAAGGCCGCCGCCGCCTGGCAGCGCGCGGCCGAGGTCGCCCACGCGCCCTTGAAGCAGAGCGCGATGGCGGGCCCCGATGCCTTGCGCGACGCGATGGCCTTCTACGCGCCGTACCGCGACCGCCTGCTGACGCCCACGCAGCGTGCGCGGCTCGAACAGGCAGCGCCGCCGTCGCTGGTGCAGGACGCGCTCGCCGCGCTGGCGCAGCCCGGCGGCGGCCTGCGCCTGGCCGACTGGAACGCCGACCCGCTGGGCCTGTGGCCGCAGTGGTGGCTCGCGCGCGCGAGCGACACGCGGGCCCGGCCGCGCGACGGCCAGCTGGCGCTGAGCGATGGCGGCCTCGAATGGATCGTCCTGCTGCGCGAGACCACGGGCTCCGCGTTCGCGCTGACGGGCGACGCCCCGATCGCCGACGCGCTGGCGCAGGCGCAGTCGGCCGCAGCGTCCGCGGTGCCCGGCGTCAAGGTGCTGGCCGCCGGCGTCCCGCTGCACGCCGAACATGCCGCGGCGCGGGCGCACCTGGAGATCAACACCATCGGCTGGGGCTCGGTCGCCGGCGTGCTGCTGCTGGCCTGGCTGGCCTTCCGCTCCTTGTGGCCGCGGCTGCTGATGGCGGTGTCGCTGCTGGTGGGCATGGCGATGGCGCTGTCGGTCACGGCATGGGTGTTCGGCCAGGTGAACCTGCTGACCATGGTCTTCGGCGCCAGCCTTGTCGGCTGCGCGGAGGACTACGGGCTGTACTACTTCGCCAGCCGCCAGGGCGCACCCGAGACGCCGCCGCTGCGCATGATGTCGACCTTGCTGCCCGGCCTCGCGCTCGCGCTGCTGACCAGCGTGCTGGGCTACGTCGCGCTGGGCCTGCCGCCGTTTCCCGGCCTGCGCCAGATGGCCTTGTTCTCGGTCGTGGGCATAGGCGGCACCTTCCTGACGACGGTGTGCTGGTTCCCATGGGTCGATCGCGGCGCGGTTCGGCGCAGCGCCTTCTCGGACTGGATCGTGGCCAGCTTCGCGCGCTATCCGCGCTTCGGCGCCATGCGCGCCACGGGGATCGTGCATGCCGCGTTCGCACTGGCCTGCGGCCTGGGCATCGCCGGCTTGCGCGTCAACGACGACCTGCGCCAGCTGCAAGGCTCGCCGCAGGGGCTGGTCGATGCGCAGCGCGAGGTGGGTCGCCTGCTGGGGCTCGCGAGTCCGGCCCAGTTCTTCGTCGTGCGCGGCACCAGCCAGGACGACGTGCTGCGGCGTGAAGAGGCGTTGAAGGCGCGCCTGGACGCGCGCGTGTCCGCCGGCGAGCTGGCGGGGTACCGCGCGCTGTCCGACTGGGTGCCGTCGCTCGCGCGCCAGGCAAGCGACGCCGCGTTGACCCGCCGCGTCGAGGACGGCGTGATCGCCGGCGTCGACCAGGTGCTGGGCGAGTCGCAACAGCGCGCCCGCTTCGACGCCGCGCCCTTGACGCTGGAGCACTGGCTCACGTCGCCGGCGGCCGCCGCGGTGCGCTCGCTGTGGATCGGCGCGGTGCCCACAGGCCAGGACGGCACGGCCTTCGCGAGCGTCGTGATGTTGCGCGGCGTGCGCGACCTCGCGTCCTTGCCCGCCATCGCCCGCAGCGCCGACGGCCTTCCCGGCGTGCGCTGGGTCGACCAGGTGCAGTCCGTATCGGCGCTGCTGGGCCGTTATCGCCAGACCATGGGCCTGCTGCTGCTGGCCGGCCACGCGGTGGTGCTGCTGGCTCTGGCGTGGCGCTACGGCCGACGCGCCTGGCGCGCGTGGATGCCCACGGCCGTCGCGACCTTGGGCACGCTGGCGCTGCTGGCGCTGTTCGGCCAGCCGCTGCAACTGTTCAACGTGCTCGCGCTGGCGCTGCTGCTGGGCATCGGCATCGACTACGGCATCTTCCTGCTCGAACACGAGAGCGCCCAGGCCGGCCCGGCCTGGCTGGCCGTGGTGCTGGGCGCGGGCGGCACCTGGCTGTCGTTCGGGCTGCTCGCGCTGTCGAGCACGCCGGCGCTGCGCTCGTTCGGGCTGACGCTGCTGCTCGGCATCCTCCTTGTCTGGTTCTCCGCGCCGTTGTACAGACAACGCCCAGGCCGCGTGCTTGCGCCCTCCGCTCGATGACTCACACTCCGATTCCCAACCTGTGCAGGCTCCCATGACCTTCGAAACGACTGACGTGCTGATCATCGGTGCCGGACCCGCCGGCGCCGTCGCCGCGGGCTTCCTGCGCCAACAGGGGCGGCGCGTGCTGGTGCTGGAGCGCGAGCAGTTCCCGCGCTTTTCCATCGGCGAGAGCTTGCTGCCGCAGAGCATGGAGTACATCGAGGCGGCGGGCATGTTGCGCGATGTCGTCGAAGCCGGCTTCCAGTTCAAGAACGGCGCCGCGTTCGCCTGGGGCGACTGCTACACCGACTTCGACTTCCGCGACAAGTTCTCGCCGGGCTGGGGCACCACCTACCAGGTGCAGCGCGGCACCTTCGACAAGGTGCTGGCGGACGCGGCCGCGCGCATGGGCGCCGACATCCGTTATCGCCACGAGGTGACCGGGATCGACCTCGACGGCGACAAGCCACGCGTCTCGGCTCGCGATGCGCAAGGCAAGGTGGTTGAGGTCGAGGCCCGCTTCGTGCTGGACGCCAGCGGCTTCGGCCGCACGTTGCCCAAGCTGCTGAAGCTGGAGACGCCGTCCGGCTTTCCGGTGTGCGGTGCGATCTTCACGCACGTGGCCGACCACATCCCGACCGATGGCCCGTTCGATCGCGAGAAGATCCGGGTGACCGTGCATCGCGACCATCCCGACGTCTGGTTCTGGACCATCCCGTTCTCCAAGGGCCGCTGCTCGATCGGCGTGGTGGCGGCGC
>JBJMWF010000494.1:0-14226 GCA_045810265.1 Vitreoscilla sp.
CCAGCGCGACAGGATGCCTTCGCTCTGGCGCACGCAGGTGTCGGGCGACAGCGAGATGCGGCACAGCAACTTCATCACGCGATGGCCGCGCCAGCGTCCGGCCTGGTACCAGACGGCGTCGCCCAGCACGTTGGCCACCACCGAGGCCAGCACGCAGACGACCAGCGAGATCTGCCCGGCCATCGCGACGCCGCCGGCGACCACCAGCAGCGGCGCCGCCGGCACGGGCGCGCCGACCCGTGCGGCGAGCGTGATCAGGAACACGATCAATGCGCCGTGGGCGATGAGGAGCGGGATCAGCTCGCGCATGATGGGCAGGTCAGGGTGGGGCAGGTAAAAGAAAGCAAAGCGCAGACCCGAGGATACAGGGCCGCGCGCGGCACTTTCGGCGCAGGGATGTCAGGCCGCCATTGGCCAGCAGCGACAATCTGCCCATGTCAGACGAGAACCAGATCGAGATCCCGCCGTCGTTCATCGCGCTGTTCGTCGAACCCGGGCGCAGCAAGCCGAGCGCGACCCGGCAGACGATCACGCAGCGCTACGAGTTCTGCGAGGCGCTGGCCACGATGCTGGTGGAACGCGCGCAGACGCTGCAATGGCAGCTGGGCATCACCGAGGCCGACGTGCTGGGCAAGCTGCACGCCGGCCTGATGGGCGAGGACGCCCCGGTGCCACCCAACGAGGGCGAATGGATCGTCCGCCGGCTGGCGGAACTGCTGGAATGGGATCGCCCGAAATGGAAGGCCGAATGACCGGGGCCTGAAAAAGATAATGCCCGCAACCATCGCTGGAGGCGGGCAAATCTTCCGGGCGTCAGGACGGATCGAGACGACGGTTTCCTGCGAGTACTGGGTGACGGGTTCCCATCGTTCCGCCCAATTTGCGGCCGGTTTCGTACTTCGGATACTTCGTATTCTGCCCAGCTCCGGCGTCCGCGTTTGTAGGAGAAGCGGCAGATTTCAGGACAGTTCCGGCCTGCATCGTCCGGTCACGCCTTCCCTTTGCTGACGCTCTCGCCATCGTTCTTGCGCAGGCCCCAGAACGCCAGCGACGAGACCAGCGTCAGCACCGACATCGTGATGTAGCCATGGTGCAGGGCGCGCGTGACGGCGGCGTGGTCGGACTGCGGCAGGTCGGCCAGGAAGAACACCGTCACCAGCGATGCCACGGCCAGGCCGAAGCTCAGCGACATCTGCTGCAGGGTGCTGGCGATGGTGCTGGCCATCGAGGCGTCGGTCGCCTCGATGTCGGCGTAGGCCATCGTGTTGAGGCTGGAGAACTGCAGCGAGTTGAACAGCCCGAGGATCAGGCCCAGCGGCACGATCGCCCAGATCGGCGCGCCCGGCCCGATCAGCGAGTACGACGCGATGCCGCAGGCGATCAGCACCGTGTTGACGATCAGCACCTGGCGATAGCCGAAGCGACGCAGCAGCGACGAGGACAGCAGCTTCATGAACATCGCCGCCGCCGCCGCGGGCATCATGAGCAGGCCCGACTCCCAGGCCGGCAGCCCGAGCCCGAGCTGGTACAGCAGCGGCAGCAGAAAGGGCAGTCCGCCTATGCCCAGCCGCGTGACGAAGCCGCCCAGCACCGAGATGCGAAAGGTGCGCACCTTGAACACGCCCAGGCGCAGCAAGGGAAACGGCACCTGCGTCGCATGCCATCCGTAGGCCAGCAGCAAGGCGACGGACAGCAGGAACAGCACTGTCATCTGGAACACCGGCACCGTGTGCTCGCCGAACACCTCCAGCAGCCACGACAGCAGCGCCACGCCCGAGCCGAACAGCACCAGGCCGACGACATCCAGTGGTGGCGGGCTCTCGGTGCGGTAGTCCGGCATGAAGCGGCGCCCCAGCCATAGCGCAACCAGGCCGACCGGCACGTTGACGAAGAAGATGTCGCGCCAGGACAGCCAGTGCACGATCAGCCCGCCGACGGTGGGCCCGAGCAGCGGCCCGATCAGCGCCGGGATGATGATGAAGTTCATCACGCGCAGCAGCTCCGACTTCGGGAAGGTGCGCACGACCGCGCTGCGGCCGACCGGCATCATCATGGCGGCCGCGACGCCTTGCGGCACCCGCGCCGCGACCAGCAGGCTGGCGTTGGGCGCCAGCCCGCACAGCACTGACGACACGGTGAACAGGCCCAGGGCGAACAGGAAGATGCGCCGGCTGCCGAAGCGCTCGGCCAGCCAGCCGCTGACCGGGATCGAGACGGCCAGCGCGAGGATGTAGCTCGTCACCACGGCCTTCAGGCTCAGCGGCGTGACCCCCAGGCTGACGGCCATGGCCGGGATGCCGGTGTTGACGATCGTCGAATCGAGCTGCTCCATGAAGAGCGCCGTGGCGACGATCCAGGGCAGGTAGCGCTGGGTGGCGGTGGAATCCATCGCGGCCCATTCTGGCCCGAGTCGCCGCCGGCGGGGGTGAGCATGGTTTCCCTCGGCGGCAGATCCTCGCTTCGAAACCCGTGGCGGCGCGGGCGGCGGCCGCCTCGGCGACAATCGCGCCATGAGCTTCGAAGTCGCCGACACCCTGGACATGTCCACCCCCGACGCCAAGCGCGCGTCGTATGAATTGCTGGTCGCCCAGGTGCGCTCGGTGCTCGAGGGCGAGCGCGACTGGATCGCCAACCTGGCGCAGTTCTCGGCGCTGGTCTACCAGTCGGTGCCGCACCTGAACTGGGCCGGCTTCTACCTGGCGCGCGGCGAGGAGCTGGTCGTGGGGCCGTTCCAGGGCAAGGTCGCCTGCGTGCGCATCCCGTTCGCGCGCGGCGTGTGCGGCGCCTGTGCGCGTTCGCGCGAGATCCAGCTGGTGGAGGACGTGCACGCGTTCCCCGGCCACATTGCGTGCGACTCGGCGTCCAATTCGGAGCTGGTGCTGCCGGTGCTGGATGGCGATCGCCTGGTCGCCGTGTTCGACCTCGACAGCCCGCTTGTCGCACGCTTCGACGCCGAGGACGCGCGCGGCTTCGGCGAGGCGGTGGCGGTGCTTGCGGCGGGCACCGACTGGCCGCAGTGACGCGGCGCTGATGAGGGTTTATGCCGATCCGCTGCTCGGCTGTTCGGCCGTTGACCTCGGGACGGGGTCGCGATTTGAACCTCGCCCGCGCGCCAGGACTGCAAAAACCGCACACCCCCATACTGCTTCACGGGTTTTGACACCCCGATTGCAGAAAGATCGCCATCGACGGGCGATTACCTGCATATGATCGCCGCATGATCTCCATGCAGGGTGTTCCGTCGTCACTGATCGCGCGTCATGAATCCTGGGTGCGCAAGCAGGCCAGCGCGCTGTCGCGGCGGCTGCCGGCCAATGTCGAGAAAGCCGACCTGATCCAGGCCGGGTTGATCGGCGTCGCGCAGGCGGCGATGAATTTCCAGTGGGAAGGCGATCCGGACAGCGAGGAGGGCCGCGAGGCGTTCCTGCGCTACGCCCAATTGCGCGTCAAGGGCGCCATGCTCGACGAACTGCGCCAGATGGATCAGCTGAGCCGCTCGCAGCGGCGCAAGTTCAAGGTGATCCAGATCGCGCGCGAGCGCTGGATGCAGGGCCATGACCAGCCGCCCAGCCTCAGCGAGCTGAGCCAAGTGTGCGGCATCGAGGTCAACGAGATCGCCGAGCTCGAGCAGGCCGCCTCGACGGCGCAGACGCAAAGCCTCAGCGACGAGGACGACGACGGCGACCACTACACCCCGCAGAGCCACGCGGCCACGCCCAACGACGAGGTCGAGGCCCGGGTCGACACGGCCATCCTGCTGCGCCGCCTGGAAAAGTTCTTCGCGACGCTGCCCGAGCGCGAGCGCCAGGTCATCGATGCCTACATGGGCATCGGCATGAGCACCGAGGAAGTGGCCGAATCGCTGGGCGTCAGCACATCACGCGTTTCGCAGATCTACCAGGCCACGGTCAAGCGCATCACGCTGCATTTCGCGCACAAGGACCAGCGCGCGGTCGACCGCTACCCCGCACGCTCCGGCGCCGAGTTCGAGAACCTGGTGGCCTCGCGCGAGGCCCATGCGCAATGGGGCTCGCTGCTCGAACAGGCGCTCACGGCGCCGGAAAGCCGCTTCGGCGCGCGCGGTCGCCGCAAGACCGCGTCGGCCGACGCGCCCAGCGGTGGCGAAGGCGGCGAGACCGCCTGACACGCGGCCCGGTCGATCGGGCGCGCCTGCCGGTTCCGCAGGCAAAGCTGCCGGGCAGTCCTAGCACGACCGTGGACAGCCCCGTGGGCGATGGGTCTTCCGGTTCGCCAACAGAATGGCGGCTCTCCTCCACACACCGCAAGGCTCGCCATGACGAACGTCGCCATCATCTACTACAGCGGCTACGGCCACACGGCCAAGCTGGCCGAAGCCATCCACGCCGGGGCCGCCTCCGCGCCCGACACCAACGCCACGCTGTACCGCATCGATGCGGAAGGCAACCTGCCCGAAGCGTCGTGGGAAGAGGTCTCGCGCGCCGACGCCGTGATCTACGGCAGCCCGACCTACATGGGTGGCCCGGCCTGGCAGTTCAAGAAGTTCGCCGATGCCTCGTCCAAGAGCTGGTTCACCCAGGCCTGGAAGAACAAGGTCGCCGCCGGCTTCACCAACTCGGCTTCGGTCAACGGCGACAAGTTCTCGACCCTGACCTACTTCTGGACGCTGTCGCAACAGCACGGGCAGATCTGGGTCGGCACCGGCCTGATGCCGTCCAACAAGAAGGAGCACGGCCCGTCGGACATCAACTGGACCGCCGGCTCGGGCGGCACGCTGGCGGTGTCGCCGTCGGATGCGTCGCCTGAAGAGGCCCCGCGGTCGGGCGACCTGGAGACGGCCAAGCTGCACGGCAAGCGCGTGGCCGAGATCGCCGCGAAGCTGGTGGGCTGAAGCTAGAGCGTCTTGAGCACTTCCGCGCCCGGCGCCGTCATGCTGGGCGTGAACTCGACGAGGTCGCAGCGCGCGGCGCCGTGGATCACGAACGGGTCACGCGCCAGGTTGTCGCGCAGCGCCTGCTCATCGCCCGAGCGGGCCAGGATCACGCCGCCGGTGCGCGGAACACGCCGTCCCGAGGCGATGAACAGGCCCTCGGCGTAGCCCTTCTTCAACCACTCGACGTGGTCGTGCATCAGGGCGTCGATCTCCTCGACGGGCTTCAGGTAGGTCAGCGTGACGATGAACATGGCGTGAGGGCAGGGCGGCGATCCTGCGCTAGGAATCGGGCATGGTCGTTGCCGCCGGGAGGGCGCAACCACCGCGAGGATTCCAATGTACCTGCGCCGCCTGGGCACCGTCCTGAGCAAGACCGTCAACGCCTGGATCGACGATCGCGCGCAGAGCATGGGCGCGGCCCTGTCGTACTACACCGTCTTCTCGATCGCGCCACTGCTGCTGATCGCGATCTCGGTCGCCGGCCTCGTGTTCGGCCAGGACGCGGCGCAGGGCGCGGTGGTCGACCAGTTGCAGGGCCTGATCGGGCAGTCGGGCGCCCAGGCGATCCAGGACCTGCTCAAGAACGTGTCCAAGCCGTCACAAGGGATCATCGCCACCGTCACCGGCGTGGTCGTGCTGGTGATCGGCGCGACTTCCGTCTTCGCCGAACTGCAGGACGACCTCAACCGCATCTGGGAGGCGCCGGCACCGCAGAAGACGTCCGGCTGGTGGGCCTGGCTGCGCACCCGCCTGCTGTCGATGGGCATGATCTTCGCGATCGGCTTCCTGCTGCTCGTGTCGCTGGCCGCCAGTGCCGCGTTCGACGCGCTCGCGAGCTGGTCGACGTCCAGCCTCGGGGGTTGGGAGCCCCTGGTCCACGTCCTCAATTTCATCCTCAGCTTCGTGCTGACGACCGCGCTGTTCGCGCTGATCTACCGCTTCATGCCGCAGGCGACGATCGAGTGGCGCGACGTCGGCATCGGAGCCGCGGTCACCGCGGTGCTGTTCTCGATCGGCAAGTTCCTCATCGGCCTGTACATCGGCAAGAGCGCGCTGGCCTCGGGCTTCGGCGCCGCGGGCTCGCTGGCAGTGCTGCTGGCCTGGGTCTACTACTCGGCGCAGATCTTCCTGTTCGGCGCCGAGTTCACGTGGGCCTACGCGCATGCGTTCGGGTCGCGCCAGGACAAGGCCCCGGACCCGACCCCGGTGGACATGGCCGGGCGACCCGCTGTCCGCTTCCGCTGACGCGCTCTCGGCGCCACATGCCAAAGGCATGGCGCTTGCCTGATCAATCGTCATGACCTCCCACATTCCGGCGGCGCTGCGCCGCTCGCTGCGCGACACCTTCGGCTTCGACGAGCTGCGCTCCGGCCAGCATGAGGTCATCACCCGCGTGCTCGCTGGACGGCCCACGCTGGCCATCATGCCCACGGGCGCGGGCAAGTCGCTTTGCTACCAGTTGCCGGCGCTGCACCTGGACGGCACCACCGTGGTCGTCTCGCCGCTGATCTCGCTGATGAAGGACCAGGCCGGCAAGCTCGAGGAGGCCGGCGTGGTCGCCGAGCAGCTCAACAGCGCCCAGAAGGCCAGCGAGCAGGACGCCTCGATGGAACGCATCGCCGAGTCGCGCTCGGACATCGTCTTCGCCACCCCCGAGCGCCTGGCCGACCCCGACTTCCGCGCCGCGCTGGCCGCGCAGGGCGTCGCCTTGCTGGTGGTCGACGAGGCCCACTGCATCTCGCAATGGGGCCACGATTTCCGTCCGGCCTATCTCGAGATCGGCGCCGCCATAGAAGCGCTGGGCCATCCGACCGTGCTCGCGCTGACAGCCACCGCCACCGCCGAAGTGGTGGACGACATCCGCCACCAGCTCGGCGTGCCCGACCTCGAGGTCGTCAACACCGGCATGTATCGATCCAATCTGCAGCTGCAGGTGCTGCAGGTGACCAGCGATGCCGAGAAGTTCAACCGGCTGCTAGAGACGCTGCGCGCGACGCCGGGCGACGGCATCGTCTACACCTCGACGGTCAAGTGCTGCACCGAGGTCTTCGAGCGCCTGCGCGACGCGGGCGAGTCGGTGACGATCTATCACGGCAAGCTGCCGGCGGCCGAGCGCAACGCCAACCAGGACGCGTTCATGAGCGGCGGCAAGCGCGTGATGGTCGCGACCAACGCGTTCGGCATGGGCATCGACAAGGCCGACATCCGCTACGTGATCCACTACCAGATGCCGGGCAGCGTGCAGGCCTACTACCAGGAGGCCGGCCGTGCAGGACGCGACGGCGAGCCCGCGCTTTGCGTGCTGATCTTCCATCGCAAGGATCGCCAGGTGCAGCAGTTCTTCCTGGCGCGGCGCTACCCGGTCGTGGCTGATCTGGTGCAGGCCATCGAGGCGCTCGAGATCGCGCCGCAAGGCTCGACGCTGGCCGAGCTGGATGCGCGCATTCCCAGGATGCCCAAGAACCGGCTGTCGGTGACCCTGAGTCTGCTGCGTGATGGCGGCATGGCCAGCTGCGACGCCTCGCACGGCTGGCGCCGCACGGATCGCGAAGCGACGGCGCAGAATCTGGCCGCGCTCGCGAGCGACTACGCCAAGAAGAGCGACCGCGACAACGAGGCACTGGAACGCATGGTGTTCTTCGCACAGACGGGCTTCTGCCGCTGGCGCGTGCTGCTCGAGGGCTTCGAGGAGACGCTGCCCGCCGGCGCCGATCGCTGCGGACATTGCGACAACTGTGTCCGCCTGGCGTCGCAGCCCATCGAACTGCTGCCCGAGCCCGAGCCGGTGCCGCGGCTGATCGAGCTTGGCGCAACGTCCAACTCCCCCTTCGAGGTCGGCGATTTCGTGCGCGCGCCGCGTTACGGCGAAGGCGTTGTCGAGAGCATCAAGGGCGAGGAGATCGGCGTGCGCTTCCCCGACAAATCGCAGCGCACGTTCCTGGCCACCTTCCTCAAGAAGCCGCGCACGCGCCGCGCGCCACCGCGGCGCCCCGAGCCGGCCGCTGCACTCGCCTGAGCGAGCGATCCGCATCGCCGCGTGGGCGCGTGCGTGGCAACGCACGTGCCTGACGAGCCTTGTTCGCCCTCGTGGAAAACGCCAGGGTCGGCTAACCGTGGCCTTGATATTTTGCTGTGCGTGTGGCATCGAAACAGCACCGTGCCGCGATACAGTCGATCGACTCCGCAAACCGCAGCCGACGACCGCCCGAGACGCCAGCAAGTCAACGTGACCAACGATCCCTTGCTAACCACGCCGCCTCAGCACGAGCGCCGGCACACCGACGCCACGGAGCTCGCACGCCTGAAGCGCGAGATCACTTTGCGCGACGACGTCCTGGCGCTGGCCGCGCACGAACTGCGCAACCCGCTGCACGCGCTGTCGCTGCATCTGGCGCTGGCGCGCGCCAACGCGCAGGCCGGCAACGCGGAAGAGGCCGCGCAACGCATCAGCCGCGCGGAGCTCACGCTCAGGCGCTATTCGGAACGCGTGACGGTGCTGATGGAACTGCTGGCCTCGCCGGGCGCGACGTATCCGCTCGCGCGCCGGCGCATCGACGTGCCCTCGCTGATCGCGGGCCTGGTCGACAGCCTGGAGCATGAAGGCCGCTCGCGCGGCATCGCGGTGCGCATCGCCTGCGACGAGGCGAGCTTCGGGCCCATGCGCGCCGTCGACCCGGTCGCCTTCGAGCAGGTGGTGGACAATCTGCTGCTCAACGCGTTCAAGCATTCCAGCGCCAGCGAAGTCACGATCCGCCTGTCGTCGACCGGGCGGACCTGGAGCGTCCAGGTCGAAGACAATGGCGCCGGCATCGCGCTCGAAGACCAGAAGACGATCTTCGAGAAGTTCGCGGTGGCTGCCCACTCGTCCCGCGGCGCGGGGACGGGCCTGGGGCTGTGGATCGTCGCCCGCCTGGTGCAGGCGATGGACGGCGAGATCACCCTGGACAGCGCGCCCGGCACCGGCAGCCTCTTCACGGTGCGAATTCCCGAAGCGGACGACATGAGCACTCATCGATGACATCCTCCACCACCGACGACATCGGCTCGATCGAGCGCTTGCGCAGCGCCGTTCCCGGCCTCGACGAGATCCTGGGCGGAGGGCTGTTGCGCACCGGCGTCTACATCGTCCAGGGGCTGCCGGGCTGCGGCAAGACGATCCTGGCCAACCAGATCTGCTACGGCCACGTGGCCGAGGGTGGCTCCGCCGTCTACGTGACACTGCTGGCCGAATCGCACGCGCGAATGATCCAGCATCTGTCGTCACTGTCGTTCTTCGACGTCAAGGCGTTCCCACACCAGCTGGCCTACATCAGCGCCTTCCACGAACTGGAGAGCGCCGGCCTGAAGGGCTTGATGGGCGTGCTGCGCCGCGAGATGCGCACGCGCAAGGTGGGCGTGCTGGTGCTGGACGGGCTGGTGGCCGCGTCCGAAGGCGCCAGCGACCTCGACCTGAAGAAGTTCATCCACGAACTGCAGAGCATCGCGGTGCTGCAGGATTGCACCGTGCTGCTGCTGACCAGCGGCAACATCCATCGCATGGCCGCCGAGCACACGATGGTGGACGGCCTGATCGAGCTCGAGGACAAGCTGTTCGAAGCGCGCTCCGAACGCTCCATCCACGTTCGCAAGTTCCGCGGCGCGGGCCCCCTGCGCGGCAAGCATTCTCTGCGCATCGACAACGACGGCATCACCGTCTTCCCGCGCATCGAGTCGCTCTACCGCAGTCCCGCCCAGGACTCGGCCAGCGAGACGGCGACCTCCAGCGGCATCCCGTCGCTCGATGCGCTGTTGTCGCTTGGCGGCATCCCGGTGTCCAGCTCCACCGTCGTGATCGGCTCGACGGGCACCGGCAAGACGACCATGGGCCTGCAATTCCTGCACGCCAGCAGCGCCGAGGAACCGGGGCTGCACCTGAGCTTCTTCGAAGGGCCGGAACGCCTGCGTTCCAAGGCGCGCTCGCTCAACATGGACCTCGCCCGGCTGGAGGCCGACGGCGCCGTCGAGTTGATGTGGCAGGCGCCGGGCGAGGCCATGATGGACGAAATTGCCGAACGATTGCTCAGTGCCGTCAACCGGCGCAAGGTGCGGCGCCTGGTCATCGACGGCATTTCCGGCTTCCTGGAGTCCACCGTCTACCAGGAGCGCATCAGCCGCTTCTTCTCCTGCCTGGTCAACGAGCTACGCAACCGCCACGTGACAGTGCTGATGACTCTGGAGACGCGCGACGTCGTCAGCAGCGTGGTGTCCATGCCCTGGGGCGTCTCCGGGCTGGTCGACAACCTGTTCTTCCTGCGCTTCGTCCACGACGAGGGCCACATCGAGCGGCTGCTGACCATCATCAAGGTGCGCGACACCGACTACCAGGCCGGCCTGCGCCGCCTCCGCATCGATTCGCATGGAATGCACATTGCCGGAACCTATCGGGCGGATGGCGATGTGATTCCGTCGGCGCAACCCGTTGCCGGTCCCGAAGGCTCCGCGCCTTCACCGTCCAAGTGACGGCTGCGGAGATAAAAGGCGTCGCGTGAAGACCATTCTTGTCGTTGACGACGAACTGGGCAGTGCGGAGGTCCTGAGCCTGATCCTCGAAGAGGAGGGGTACCGGGCCTTCTGCGCCGTCAATGGTCAGCTGGCGCTGATCCAGGCACGCGACGTGGTGCCGGACCTGGTCATCGTCGACTACATGATGCCGCTGATGAACGGCGCGGAGTTCGCGCGCGCGCTGCGCGCCGACGAGCAGTTCGCGAATACGAAGATCATCCTCAACAGCGGCCTTCCCGAGCTCGCGATCCGCGACCATTTCGAGAGCTACGACGCCTTCCTGCGCAAGCCGTTCAAGGTCGAGACGCTGCTCGAGCTGGTGCAGCGGTTCATCGGGCGCTGAAAAAAACGGCGTCCGAAGACGCCGTCCGCCGAGCGCAGCGCAGCCTCAGGCTGCCGAAGCAGGGCGCAAGCCCAACCGCCGGAGAATCAGCTCGTCCAGCGACAGCTTGCCCGGCCCGAAGATGGCCAGCAGCAGCAGGATGGCGCCCCACACGAAGTGCATGTGCAGGCCGGCCGGGCAGTCGAAGTCCCACAGTTGCGGGTACGAGATCACCGCCATCGCGTTGACGACGAACAGGCCCGCCGCGCCGAAGCGGCCCATCAGGCCCAGCGTGATCAGCACGGGAAAGGTGAGCTCGCCGAACGCCCCGACGCAGGCAGCAAGGTCCGGCGGCAGCAGCGGCACCTTGTATTCGTCATGGAACAGCGCCAGCGTCGCGCTCCAGTCCGAGATCTTGACGATGCCCGCGCGGAAGAACACGGAGGATACGTACAGCCGCAATGCCAGCAGCGCGAGGGGCTGCAGCAGGTCGGCCAGCTTCGTGAGCGCCAGGGCGCGTTGGATCAGGTTTCGCATGGAAGGTCTCAAAGTGTGAAGCCGCAGATCTGGCGTGCCGAGAGGGCACGGGCGAGCAGGGCGCCGAGGTCGAAATCGGGGTGACTGGCCAGCGCCGCGGCGGCCGCGTCGCCGAAGGGCAGCCCAGCCAGCGAGGCCGTGATGAAGACGGCGTCCGCAGGGCTGCAGGCCCAGATGCCGACGGCGAAGCCGTCGCGCGAGACCAGCGCGGTTTCGGCCTGCTCCCAGGCGACGCTGAATTGGCCGTCGTAGCCGGGCTGGTGGATCGTCCAGATGCGCACGATCGGGTGGGCGGACGCGACGACGGCAGTGCCAGGCGCCCACTGGAAGCGGATCTCGGCTTGGCGATCGGGTTGGACCGTGCCCAGCGAGGCCGGATCCCAGTCGGGCGCATCGGCGGCGCCATAGGCGCGGTGCGCGGCCCATTCGAGGCGCGCGAGATCCGGCAGGTAGGCCATCGCCCGCGTGTGCTCGAACGCGGCCAGGAAGTCGCTGAACGTCTGCCCGAACCCGGTGAGGTCGCCGCTGGCCGACGGCGTGACGCGCTGGTATTCGCGCGCCAGGCCGTGGAAGAAATCGGCGCCGACCACCTGGCGGATCACCGGGTAGGCCGAGGCCAGCGCCTTGTCGGCGGCGGCCACCATGTTGGCGCGATAGATCGCCATGCGGCGGTCGACCAGCTCGTCGTCACCGGCAAGCCAGCGTTCCATCGCCGGCGTCTGGCGCCGTTCGCGCAGTGCCGCCGCGAAGTCGGCCTGGTAGTCCAGCAGCTCAGGCATGGGCTACCTCGCGCTGCGCGATGGCGCTGGCCTGGGCGGCCTGGGACAGCAGGACGTCCAGCGCCGGCAGATCGGTGTCCCACTCGATGAGCGTCGGCTTGTGGCCGAAGCGGCGGCAGGCCTGCTCGTACAGCGACCACACCGGATCGCACACGAGCGAGCCGTGGGTGTCGATCAGGCAGTCGTCGACCACCGTGTGGCCGGCCAGGTGCATCTGTCCGATGCTGTCCGCGGTCAGCTCCGCGAGCCGCGCCACCGGGTCGAAGCCGAAGTTGACGGCGTTGACGTACAGGTTGTTGATGTCCAGCAGCAGGCCGCAGCCGGTGCGGCGAGCGAGCTCCGCCAGGAAGGCGGTCTCGGTCATCTCGCTGTGGCGGCATTCGACGTAGGCCGACAGGTTCTCGACCAGGATGCGCCGCTTCAGCGTCGTCTGCACATGGTCGATGCGCGACGCAAGCAGCGCCAGCGCCTCGCGGGTATGGGGCAAAGGCAGCAGGTCGTTGAAGTGCACGCCGCCGACGCTGCCCCAGCACAGGTGCTCCGAGACCAGCGCCGGCTCGACGCGATCGACCAGCCGCTTGAGCTTGGCCAGGTGCTCGCCGGCCAGGGCGTCGGCCGAGCCGAGCGACAGGCCCACGCCGTGCAGGCTGATCGGATAGGCGGCGCGCGCGCGCTCCAGGGCGTGCATCGAGGCACCGCCTTCGAGGAAGAAATTCTCGCTGTGGACTTCGAGGAAGGCCAGCTGCGGCCGTCGCTCGAAGACCTCGCGATAGTGCGGCTGGCGCAGGCCGATCCCGGTGCCGGAGAGAGGGGAGGTCACGGCATCCATGATCGGGCCTGCGTCAGTTGGCGGTGGCCAAGATTACTTCTTCGGCGCCATCATCGAGCCGCCCATCTTGTCGCAGGTGCCCTTGTCGACGTACTTCCAGTCGCCCTTGTCGTTGTCCTTGGTGGCCGTGCCGGCGCACGAGTGCGAGCCCGTGGCGCTGGCGCAATCGTTGGCGCCCGCCTTGGCGATGCCGAAGCACTTTTCCTTGCTCGGATCGGCCGCGACCGGGGCGGCATGGGCCGTGACGGCGCCGATGGCAAGGACGGAGGCGAGGGCGGTGCGGATGAAGAGTTGCTTGTCCATTTGGGACTCCTTGACGGTTGGTTGAAGTGCGCCACTGTGCGGCACCTCCGTCAGTCGCCTCATCCTCCGGATCCTTACGTCGTTCCAAAAACTTTTTTGCTTCTTCGACGATCCGGCAAGAACGCCTGCAAGACGTCATCGACACCTCGCGTCGGTGCCAAAGGGGTCTGGCCCCGCCTCGAATCGCGCCAGCCAGTTGCCGCAGACCGCCACGCCGATCGCGATCCGAGGCGGGGCCAGACCCCGACCAGCTGTCCTTCCCGCGCCGGCTGAAACCGCTTTCAAAACAGCGGTAACATGCGACCCTCCTGGAGACATCATGAACCCCGTCATCCCCGCCGCGGTCGCCTGCGCGATCGGCCTTGCCCAGGCCCCGGTACACGCCGCCATGCTGGAAATCCACACCACCGCGATCGACCGCGGCGAGCACCTCGCGCTCACCGGCACCGCGGCCCTGGCGCCGGCCACGCAGCCGCCCGAAGGCGATGTCTCGGTGTTCGTCGATGCCTCCAAGACCTACCAGACGCTGCTGGGCATCGGCGGTGCGATCACCGATGCGAGCGCCGAGGTCTTCGCCAGGCTGGATGCCAGGACGCAGGAGCGCCTGCTGCATGCCTACTATGATGTCCGCGACGGCATCGGCTATTCGCTGGCGCGCACCACGATCCACAGCTCGGACTTCAGCAGCGCCAGCTACACCTACATCGCCGAAGGCGACGCCAGGCTCGACACCTTTTCCATCGCGCACGATCGCCAGTTCCGCATTCCCTTGCTCAAGCGCGCGATCGCCGCCGCGGGCGGCCACCTGACGCTGTTCGCGAGCCCGTGGAGCGCGCCGGCGTTCATGAAGACCAACGGCAGCATGCTGCGCGGTGGCCGGCTCAAACCCGAGTTCGCCGAGGCCTGGGCGCGCTACTACACGCGCTTCATCCAGGCCTACGAGAAGGAGGGCGTGCCGGTCTGGGGCATCACCGTGCAGAACGAGCCGATGGCCACGCAGGCC
>JBJMWF010000495.1:0-5291 GCA_045810265.1 Vitreoscilla sp.
CGACGCGATGGTGGCCCTACAGGCCAGGGTCGACGCCGCGGTCGGCCACCACGTCGAGCTGATCGGCGAAGGCTGGAACTTCGGGGCGGTCGCCGGCGGCGCTCGCTTCGTGCAGGCCGACATGCTCGATCTGAACGGCACTGGCATCGGCACCTTCAACCCGGCCATCCGCGACGCCATCCGCGGCGGCGGCTGCTGCGATTCCGGCGCTTCGCTGGTCGCCAACCAGGGCTACGTCAACGGCCTGTTCTACGACCCGAACGCGCAAGGCGGCGGCCACTCGGCCGGTGACCTGATGTGGCTGGGCGACGTGATCAAGGCCGGCCTGGCGGGCTCGATCCGCAGCTACTCGCTGACCACCAGCTGGGACGCCCAGCTGCCGCTCGAGCAGATCAGCTTCGAGGGACTGCCCGCGGGCTACGTCACCAATCCGTCGGAGGTCGTGAACTACTTCGAGAACCACGACAACCTGACGATCTTCGACAACAACGTCTACAAGCTGCCGACGGCAACCTCGCGCGAAGACCGCGCCCGCGTGCAGATGCTGGGCGCCGCGATCAACGCCTTCAGCCAGGGCGTGGCCTACTTCCATGCGGGCGTCGATACGCTGCGCAGCAAGTCGCTCGATGGCAACAGCTACGACTCGGGCGACTGGTTCAACCGCCTGGACTGGAGCTACGCCGACGACAACTGGGGCGTCGGCTTGCCGCCGGCGGCCTCCAACCAGTCGAACTGGGCCCTGCAGCAGCCGCTGCTGGCCAACGCCGCGATCAAGCCGACGGCCGTCGAGATCGCGTGGGCGCGCGACGAGTTCCGCGACCTGCTCCGGATCCGGCGCAGCACCACGCTGCTGCGCATGGCCAGCGCCGACGACATCAAGGCGCGGCTCAAGTTCTGGAACACGGGCTCGCAGCAAGTGCCGACGGTGCTGGTGGGGGACCTGGACGGCCGCGGCTACGCCGGCGCCAATTTCCAGGAGCTGACGTATTTCGTGAACGTCGACAAGGTCTCCCACGACATCACCATCCCCGCGCTGGCCGGCAAGGCCTTCCAACTGCATCCGGTGCACGCCGCGTTCTCGGCCGCCGACAAGCGGGCGGCCCAGGCGAGCTTCGAGGGCGCTTCCGGCACCTTCAGCATTCCCGCGCGCACGGCGGTGGTGTTCGTCGCGAAGCACTGATCCCCGCGCGACGCAAGGCCGCCCTCTGGTCGAGGGCGCGCCGTCAGCCGCCGATATCCAGGCCGAACATCTTGGCGAATTCGCGGTACTGCTCGATGGTCATCCTGTCCTTCATCTTGGCGGGCGCCGCCTTCATCGCGTCACCGCCGGACGACTTGGCCATGTCGGACATCTCCATGTCCCACATCCGGGACATGGTGTCGACGAATTCCTTCTTGCTGACGAAGCCGTCCTTGTTGGTGTCGATCATGCTCATCTGGAAGTGGCGAAGCCTGTCCTCGTTGCGCGACCCTTGCGCATGGGCCGGCAGCGCGAACACGCAGACGACGGCGGCGGTGGACAGGACGGACAGCAGCTTTTGCGCGATGACTTTCATGATGGTTCCTATTGGTTGAAGTTGAAAACGGGATCGGCCACGGAAAGGACAAGACGAATCGAAGGGCCGAGGCCGTGCCCCTTCGACGTCGAACGAACTGGAGCGAGGGACTGCTCAGACGGCGCTCACCGCGCCGCGCCATCGCTGCTCGACGCGCTTCTGGATCCACATGGCGGCCGCGATCGAGAGACACATCGTCAGGAACGCCACCCAGGCGTAGGGCCACAGCATCGGCAGGCCCACGAGGATCAAGCCATCGTTGCTGCCGGGAATGAGGAGACTTCCCCAGCCCATCATGGCGCCGCCGGCCAGGCATCGCAGTGCCGCGGCGACGCCGATGCGCTGCGAGCGAAGGCGTCCGGCGGTCCAGCCGCCGACCACGGCGCCCGCGAGCAGGCAGGCGGCAAGCAACAGGCGGCCGGCAAGACCTTGCGTCATGCCATGCGCCAGGTCGGCCAGGGCGTCGGTGTAGGCCCAGCTACCGATCAGGAGGAACATCGCGAGGAACGCCAGCCCGATGACGGATGTCGCTGTGTGGGGCGACCAGAGTTTGTCCCGGGTCAACCCGCCCAGCGCGGCCCGGCCTCGCAGGAAACCCGCGACGATGCGCCAGAGGAATGCAACGGCCACGATCCAGGTGACGGGCGACGCCGAGAAGAGGTTCGATCCCGCGCTGAAGTGCGCTGTCGCTTCCGGGGCGTCGCTCAGCGCAGCCACCAGGCTGCCGAGGTAGAACCCGGCCGGCGTCAATGCCTGTGCCCACTCGCCGGAGCCGAAGCGCGCGACAGCCCCGAAGACACAGGCACGGTTGACGAAGGCGCCCAGCCCCAGCAAGGCGGCCCCCATCAGCGTGCGCACCGTCAACGCATGCCCGGTCGGCCATCGCATCGACAGGTGCAGGTGGTGGGCGACCAGCAGGCCCGCGCAGACCCACAGCGATGCTTCCCCCAGGGCCACGAGGCGCGTCGCCTTGCGCTGGTTGACGACCTGGTCCACCGCAGCCACGGTGCAGGTGGCGCCACGCTGGATGGCGAATCCCATCAGCGCGGCGCACGAGGCGGCGGCGATGAAAGCCAGCCCGCGGATCATGATGTCCATGTCGCGCTCCCGGCCGTCCAGCGATGGCTTGGCAGTGTGATCATTTCAGTGGTGCTCGATCACGCCTTCGATCGGATCGGTCGGCGCCTCCCAGGGCGCGCGCTCGATCATCCGCATCGTGTCGGCGTAGCCGGCCTCGCGCCGCGCGCGCACGCCCACGGGCGAGAAGTCGATGTCCTTGGTGCTGTCCTCGTCCTCGAGCCGCGGTGCCACCAGGTGTGCGACATGCATCGTGGTGCTGCACCCCCAGGCCGCCAGATCCTTGCAGTGCGCATCGCTGCGCTTGCTCGCGGGCAGTTCCTGCGAGAGCTCGCGGATGACGTGGCGCAGCCGATGCAGCTGCTTCTGCCGCAGGATGTGGCTGTCCGCGCGGCTCGCGAACTGGATGTCCTTGTGGCGGGCCATCACCTGCCAGATCGAGTCGGGCTCGGTGCCCGCCTGGTGCCAGACATTGACCGCGAAGATGAGCGAGTCGCGCCGCGGCATGTCGTCCAGCACCGCCTCGATCGGCGTGTTGGAGTAGATGCCGCCGTCCCAGTAAGGCTGCCCGTCGATGCGCACGGCGGGGAACGCCGGTGGCAGGGCGCCCGACGCCATCACGTGATCGGCGGCCAGCCGTTCCTTGCGGCTGTCGAAATAGCGCATGGCGCCGCTGGCGGCATTGACGGCGCCCACGGTCAGGCGCATCGGACCGTCGTTGAGCAGTTCGAAGTCGACCAGTTCGCCCAGCGTCTCGCGCAGCGGGGCGGTGCTGTAGTAGGCGGCCTGTTCGACGCCCACGCTGGCGCGCGCGCCGCGCAGCGACGGCAGGTTGGGCTCGAAGAAGGCGGGGATGCCGCGCATCACGGTGGTCATGTTGGCGACCAGGTTGCCCATGCCCAGCCAGTCGAAGGGGCCCGCGAGCGTGCTCGGGCTCTGCACATGGCGCCAGAAGCCGTCCAGCCGATCGAGCCTGTCCTCGGGCCGGTTGCCCGCGATCAACGCGGCGTTGATGGCGCCGATGGACGTGCCGATCACCCAGTCCGGCTCGATGCCGGCCTCGTGCAGGGCCTCGAAGACGCCGACCTGGTAGGCGCCCAGGGCGCCGCCGCCCTGGAGGACGAGGACCACCTGTCCGGGCAGTTTCGATCGCGGCGGGGTCCCGGCCGCGGTGTTCAGGGTGGTTGTTCGGCGCTTGTTCATTCGAGGTCTCCTGGTGGGCCCGTGCGAACGTCTGTCGCGTGCGGGCCTCGTGTCCTTACATCACCTGCCTGGCCATCGTGGCGGGCTTGGCGTCGTTGACGATGTCGGCGATCGTCAGTTCCACCGGCTGGCTTCCGGTGTTCTTCCACCAGTGCCGGGTGCCCAGGTGCTCGCGCGCGATGTCGCCGGCCTTGTGCAGGATGGGCACCGCGCACTTGCTGTTGTTCTCGAAGATCTCGCCACTGAGGACCATGATCAGCGCGGGCCGGTCCTCATGGCTGTGCAGGGGCACGATGCCGCCCGGGGCGATCGTCATGTGCCGCATGCGCAGGCGGCGCTGGTCCAGGTGCACGTTCTCCTGCGCGAGGTCGATGGCGGCCAGCTCCGTGTCGGTCACGCCGACCGGTGCGGTCGGGGCGTCCGGCAATGCGTTGGCGGCGACCTGCGCGGACGGACATTCGCCCGCGTGCGCGATGCCGGCGGCGGCGAGGCTGCAGGCGACGGCGACGTGGCGGACGAGTGTGGTGAGGGGGATGTTTTTCATGGGAAGACTCCTGAAGATGCGAAGGCGGGAAAAGTCAAGATCCGGCGAGCCCGGAACTATTGCGCCGTCCAGCCGCCTTCGATGGGCAGGATGGCGCCGGTGATGGAGGCCGCGTCCTCCGAACAGAGGAACGCGGTCAGCGCAGCGACCTGCTCGACCGTGACGAACTTCTTGGTCGGCTGGGCGGCGAGCAGCACGTCGCGCACGACCTGCTCGGGGGTGATGCCGCGCGCCTGCGCGGTGTCGGGAATCTGCCGCTCGACCAGCGGGGTCAGCACGTAGCCGGGGCAGACGGCGTTGACGGTGATGCCCGCTTCCGCCACCTCGAGCGCGACCGCCTTCGTGAAGCCGGCCACCCCGTGCTTGGCCGTGACGTAGGCCGACTTGTAGGGACTGGCCACCAGCGCGTGCGCCGAGGCGATGTTGACGATCCGGCCGAACCCGCGCCGCTTCATGGCGGGCAGCGCCAGCCGCGTCGTGTGGAAGTTGGCGCTCAGGTTGATCGAGAGGATGGCGTACCACTTGTCGACGGGGAACTCGTCGACCGGCGCGACATGCTGGATGCCCGCGTTGTTGACCAGCAGGTCGACGCTGCCGAATTCCGCCAGTGCCCGGGCCATCATCGACTCGATGTCGTCGATCCGGCTCATGTCGGCCCCGTCATGACGGACTTCGACGCCGTGCATCTCCGCCATCCCGGCGCGCAGATGCTCGATCGCGCGCGCTTCTCCGAAGCCGTTGAGGATGACGCTGGCCCCCTGCGCCGCGAGCGTCTGGGCGATGCCCAGCCCGATGCCCGAAGTCGAGCCGGTGACCAGGGCTGTCTTTCCGATGAACATGCTGCCTTCTCCTTGGTTTGCGCTGTCGCAACGGAAACGTCGACGGCTTGAACGCAAGGTTAGGGACGCATC
>JBJMWF010000496.1:0-25717 GCA_045810265.1 Vitreoscilla sp.
GAAGGACATCGTCGACAACGCGGTCAACTCCAAGGATCACACCACGCTTGTCGCCGCGGTCAAGGCCGCCGGCCTGGTCGACACGCTCAAGAGCCCCGGCCCGTTCACGGTCTTCGCGCCCACCAACGAGGCGTTTGCTGCGTTGCCTGCCGGCACCGTCGACACGTTGCTCAAGCCCGAGAACAAGGCCAAGCTCACCTCGGTGCTGACCTATCACGTGGTCGCGGGCAAGATGGATGCGGCCGCATTGATGACGGCGGTCAAGGCCGGCGGCGGCAAGGCCACGCTCAAGACGGTCGAAGGCGATCCACTGACGGTGATGGTCTCGGGCGGCAAGGTCATGGTGATGGACGAATCCGGCGGCACCGCCACGGTCACCATCGCCGACGTGTACCAATCGAATGGCGTGATCCACGTGGTGGACAAGGTCCTGCTGCCGAAGTAGGCCTTCAGGCGCGGTTGGCGCCGCGACCAACAGCCCACGCCTGGATCACTTCCGGGCGTCTTCGTTTGCGCCGCGCATAGGACCCAACCTGATCGCACATCGGTCAGTATCCGCGAAAGACTTCCCGTGAAGTGGTTCGTGGATGCTCGAGGCTCGTCCTCACGCTCAGCGATGACATCAAACGACTCCGGGATGGCGCACCTAACGCAACACAGCGCATGCGCGAACGGCAGTCGCTGGAAGACCAGGTCGAAGAGGGGATCTGGACGTCAGTACTACCTCAACACCAGATGCGATGCGAGGTGCCGATACACAGTGGAGACGCGGCGAAGATGGCGCGTATCGGTGTGCGTCAACAGCCACAGGTCGGTCTGGCAGTCCTCGATCTCGTCACCGAGCTGCACCAGGTCCTTGCGCTGCTGGCCAAGGAACAATGGGAGCAGGCCGACGCCCATGCCCAGACCAACGAGTTCGGCGACGGTCAGGATGCTGTTGACGCGGTACTGCGGCATCACCTTTGGGAAATGCCTTTTCCGCCAGACCACGCTGGGGTGATCGGGCAGGGCGTCGTCGGGCGCGACCCAGTTCTGCGCGGCGAGCACCGCGTCGTCGAACGTCTTCAACCCGCCCTTGCGAGCCGTGAACAGGCCAATCCGGATCGGGCCAACGTTCTTGCCGACAAGGTGGGAAGGAGGGCGCCTGGTGGCGCGTACCGCGATGTCGGCATCACGTCGGGTCAGGCTGGCAAGCTCGTTTCCGGCCACGAGCTCGAAGCTCAACAGGGGATGCATCGGCTGCAGGATCTTCAGTGCCGGTGCCACCAGAGCATGCAGCACCGTGTCGGTGGTGGTGATCTTCACGGAGCCGGACACCAGCCCGGGATCGGACTGCGTCGCCGAGCGGGCAACCTCCAGCTCCATTTCGATCCGCTCCGCCCGCTGGGCCAGGTCTTGCGCAAGTTCGGTCGGGACGTACCCGGATCGCGTGCGCTCGAAGAGCTGGAAACCCAGCCCCTTCTCGATCCTCTGCAGGCTGCGGAAGACGGTGGATGCGTCCTGCCCGAGTTGCACCCCGGCCCCGGCCAGCGTTCCCATCCGCAGCAAGGCCAACACGGTTTCGAGATCCGACGCTTGAAGCTTGTATTGCGTTCTTGCAATCACTGTCTTCGCCATTGCCTATTCCTCATGCGGATTTGAAATCCTATCGTACAGGCTCTCGTCTTCAACTGGAGCTCTCGAATGTCATCTTTCCCCGCTGGAAACACCAATCTGGGCATCGCACTGCTGCGATTGGGCTTGGGCACGATGTGGATCGCCCATGCGCTCCTGAAATTGCTGGTGTTCACGCTGCCGGACACGGCGCACTACTTCGCAAGCATCGGCTTTCCCGCCTGGGTGGCCTACCCGGTGTTCGCCGCAGAAATGCTGGGCGGCTTGGCCATCATGCTGGGCGTGTACGCGCGCCAGGTTTCTCTGGCCATGGCGCCGCTCATGGCCGTGGTGGTCTTCGTGCACGCGCCCAACGGATGGGTGCACACCTCGCCGGGAGGCGGCTGGGAGTACCCGGCTTTCCTGCTCGTGGCCTCGCTGGCTCTCTGGCTTGCCGGCGACGGAGCTTTCAGCCTGCGTCGCAGCAGTCGCCTCGTCCCGACGATCCAGGGAGGGGCACTGTGAACAACCGCTTGACCCTCGTGAGCCACAAGCTTTGTCCTTACGTGCAACGCGCCGCCATCGTGCTCGCAGAAAAAGGAATTCCATTCGAACGCATCGACGTCGACCTCTCCAACAAGCCCGATTGGTTCATGCGCGTTTCCCCACTGGGCAAGACACCTGTGTTGTTGGTGGATGGCGAGCCGATCTTCGAATCGGCCGTCATCTGCGAATACCTCGAAGACACGACGCTGCCTAAACTCCATCCCGAAGATCCCTTGCAGCGAGCACGGCACCGCGCCTGGATGGAGTTCGGCTCGACCGTGCTGGTCGCCATCGCCGGCTTCTACAGCGCTCCCGACGACAAGGCGCTGCAAGCCAGGGCGGACGAACTGCGCAGCCGCTTCGCGCAGGTCGAAGCGGTATTGGAAGACGGGCCGTATTTCGCAGGCGCCGACTTTTCCATCGTCGATGCCGTGTTCGGCCCGGTCTTCCGGTACTTCGAAATCTTCGACGCCATCGTCGACTTCGGCATCTTCAAATCCATGCCCCGGGTCAATGCCTGGCGAGCGGCCTTGGCTGCGCGCCGCTCAGTGTGCGAGGCCGTCGATCCAGCGTACCCTGGGTTGTTACAGCGATTCCTGGCAGGCCGAGGTTCTGCGCTGTCTGCTTTGGCGTCGAGGCCGCAGCGCGCCCATCCGCGGCGTCGTTGAGGGCGGCAGGTCAGCGCGGTTCCGGCGTATCAGCTTCGAGTCGGCGCTGGAAGACGTCTGGGCGATCGGGGCGGGCATGGACTCTGTGCGGCGAGCAGTAGATTCCTGGCGCCGGGGGCTTCGTGCGAAACGGTCGTCATCTTGCCTCGTCGGGGTGGTACGTACTGCGCATAATGTGCGTTATGTAAACTCACTTTGGCAAGCCAAAGTGCTGGAGCCTCGGGGGCATCCAGAGATCGACTCCCTCTTTCCGTGTCCCGGTTCCGAGCGCGTCCTGCGCATCGGACGCAAGGATGGCCCCGACTCGGCTCCACGCCCAACGTCTCGATCGCCACGACTGGCCATCGACTCGATCCATGGCCACATCCGGTCGGGGGCATACGGTGCCCCCCGGGCGAGTGACCGCGGCGATGGCCCGGCGGCGCTTTCGTTGAAGTGGTAACGGTTTGAGACGCGGTAATGACTCCGTCATAACTGAAAGCGCTTGCCGCTTACGATGCCCCGAACTGATCTGACCTGACGAGATGAACGCTCACCTGTCGAACACCACCCACTTCGCCCGCGCCGTCCTTCTGTTGACCTGCGCCGTACTGATCGCGTGCAGTGAGCAGCAAAGCGCAACCGACCTTCTGCCGGGAAGCAGAGGTACGGCGCAAAGCGGCGCTCCGGCTGGAAGTGATATCTCTGCAGGAAGCGAAAGTCCCGCAGGCAGCGAAGGTCCGCCGGGAAGCGGAAGCACGGCGGAAACGGGTGGATCGACGGATGGCGGAGCTTCGGCAGAGGCCGGTGGTTCGGCGCAAGGCGGTACTGCAGAGGAAACGTCTCCCCCGACAGGAAGCGGAACATCGGTGGCAACCGGCAGCCCGGCAGGAGACGGCGCCTTGGCGGGCAGCGGCAACTCGGCGGCAAGCACAGGCGTGCAGCAGGGTCGCGCGATGAAGCACCCAGGAGCGCCGCTCACCCTCTCGGATCTCCAGACGCTCAAGGCCTACGTCGATCAGGGCAAGGAGCCATGGAAGTCCGGCTTCAATCAATTGGCCAACAGTCCTACGTCCCGGCTCAGCTACGCAGGGCGTGGTGGCCCGTTCGCGAAGGTGAGCCGCGCTCCCGACGAGAACCTGAACGCCTGGCGCAGCGACATGGTCGCGATCTGGGATCTCTCGCGGATGTGGTATTTCACTCGGGACGAGCGATACGCGAAGACTGCAAGCTGGTTGCTGCTCGGCTGGGCCAACACCCAAACGGAGTTCTCGGGTCGCGAGTCGATGCTGGATCTGGGCGATTACGCTTACCAGTTCGTGGGCGGCGCGGACATCCTGCGCAGTACCTGGCCGGGCTGGACGGAGGCCGATACGGCCACCGTCAAGAAGTACTTCAAGAACGTCCTGACGCCGGCAGCGAACCCGTACGGCGACAGCTCGTACGGGGCCGCCAACAAGGGCGCGCTGGCCCTCACCGCCCTTGGACTGATGGCGATCTACGACGACGACACCGAGGAATTGGACAAGGTCGTCTACCAGGCGCGCACGCTGGCCCATGTCGGCCTGCGAAATTCCAACGACCTCGGCATGCTGGGCGACTACCTTCGCGACCAGGGGCACTCCTATGGGCAGCTCAAGTCACTGACCATGCTCGCCGAGGCGCTCTGGAGCCAGGGCATCGACATCTATTCCGACTCCGACAACCGCCTGCTTGCCGCAGGTGAGTATTTCGCCCGGGTCAACGAGCTCGTCCCGACGACCGCCCTTCCTTTCGGCACGACCGATCGCTACTACATCACCGACGTCACCGGGCACGGCTGGAACGGCGCCAATGGCGGGAACATCGCGCTGAACCAGCTATATGACGCCTACGTCCTGCGCAAGGGCCTGCAGGCGCCCTTCATCGCCCAGAGACGGCTCTGGATGCCCGTGGACGGCACCAGTTTCATGTTCCTCAAGGACTCCGACACATCGCAGGCGACGCCGCCGCCCGCGCTGCCCATTCCTTCGACCACCTCCATCACCAAGGGGTTCAGCAGTGCCGACATCGGGGGCGCCTCCCCTGCGGGCGTGTCCACCTACGCCAACGGCAAATGGACCATCCAGGGTGCCGGTAACGATATCTTCTGGCACACGCAAGACGGCTGCCACTTCACCTACAAGGCCATCACCGGCAACAGCGCCATCATCGCGAAAGTCGAGTCCGTCGAGAACACCAGCCCGGCCGCAGTGGCGGGCGTGATGATGCGCACAAGCCTGGAACAAGGCGCTCCCCGCGCCTGGATGGCCATCGCCGCCCGAGGCAACGCCGAACAGAACATGCAGAACCTCGCCGTCTATGGCGGCTCGAACTACGGGACCAAGGCCTTCGACATCGCCAGCGCCACACCTTCGTACTGGGTCAAGATCGAGCGCATCGGAAACATCATCACCGGGTACGTTTCTCCCGACGGCACCAACTGGGCTGCCACCGACGTCGGCCGCATCGACGCGCCCGTTCCCGACACCATCTACGTCGGCCTGATGGTCTCCTCGATCAAGGGCCTGAACACCTCCGTCTTCAGCAACGTCCAGATCACCGGTGGCGACGGCGGTGCACCGAGTGTCATCCCCGCGCCGCCCGCCATGCTGCTGGCCTCGCCCGGCGACGGGGCGGTGCCGCTGCGCTGGCAGGAGTCGTTCGGTGCCGCCAGCTACACGGTCAAGCGCTCGCGTTCCCTTGGCGGCCAATACTCGACCGTCGCGTCGGGCGTCACGGGCAGCAGCTACACCGACAAGTCCGTGACGAACGGCGTCACCTACTACTACACCGTCACGGCGACCAACTCCGCCGGAACGAGCGGCAGTTCGCCTACAGACAGTGCCACCCCGGCCCATCCGATGGTCAACGTCGCCACGGGTGGCACCGCAAGCGACAGCGGCAACTCGGGCGGTGCCGCGAATGCCTTCGACCGGAACACCGGGTCGGGATGGTTCTACAAGGGCACGACCGGCTGGCTGCAGTATGACCTCGGCCACACGGAGCGCGTCGAGCGCTATGCGATCACCAGCGCCGGCGGCCTGGTCGCCCGCGACCCGAAGGACTGGCAATTCCAGGGCTCCAACGATGGCGCCGCCTGGACCACGCTCGACACGCAAGGCAACCAGGCGTTTGCCCAGCGCCTGCAGCTGACCACCTACGCGATCGCGAATCCCAGCTTCTATCGTTACTACCGGCTCAACGTCACCGCCAACAATGGCGACGTCGTCTTCACGGATCTTGGCGAATTCAGGCTGCTCGTTTCCAAGCAATAGGAGCACTCTTGAATTCATCGCCCCGCCCCGCCAGTCGTCGTCATTTCCTGGTCACGAGCTGCGCCGTTCTCACATCCGCCTGTGGCGGCGGTAGCGGCGGCGCAGGCCCAAGCGGAGGTCCCGACGGTTCGCCTTCGGACGGGACGTCCAACGCTCCCACGGTCACCGACATCACCGCCGCCATCCTGGCCAACCAGAACGTCACTTTGGCGGGCGATTCGGTCATCAAGCTTCCTGCGGGGACGACCACCTACACGGGGTCGATCAGCGGCCTGGGCACGCTCAGACTGACGCCGGCCGGCAGCTCCGGCACGCTGGTCATCACTCAGGCCAGCACCTTCACGCTGCCGGCCGCGCAGCAGGCGCAAGTCATCTCCAAGACGGTGTATGCCGGTGCCGGCTACTCGCTCACGCGCACCGGGGTCAATCCGCCGGCGGTCACCGTGGACGCGGGCGTGACCCTCCAGATCGGCACCAACACCAGCGCCGACAACTCTCCCAACATCATCGCGAAGTCCGACAGCAAGAACGACGCGACCCTGATCAATGGCGAGATCAATCTGGACAACATCCTGAACAACGGGACGATCGTCATCAGCAGTCAGCAGTTCGTCCTGCTGGGCCAGATCAGCGGCAGCGGCAACGTGGTGCAGGCGCCCAACGTCTGGGGCGACAACGCGTTCGGCGGCGTCAACGCCTTCTCGGGCGTGGTGTCGCTGGCTGCCGGCCAGAACTTCGGCAGCAACCACGTCGCCGCCTCCCTGCCCAACGCCCGGGCGGTGCTCAACGAAGGATCGTGGCTGGTCTGGAGCCCGCCCGGCAGCGTGGTCAACGTGGCCCAGGACATCTACGAAGCGGCCTATGGCAACGACATCAACTTCCACGCCATCGGCAATTCGACCATCGTGATGTCCGGGGTCTACAGCCATACGGACAACAGTCCGCACAACAGCCCCAACCTGGTCAATCCAGGGCTGAGCGACGCCAGCCTGAACCTTGCCAAGACGATCTACAGGAAGGGCGCGAACGCGGTCAACGGCAACGACGCCAGCTATCGCGGCATCAACATCGAACGGGGTGCGGGCACGGTGCAATGGGGCGACGGCACCCATGCCAGGTTCTTTCTTCCGTCCGCGCCATCGCCGGCCGAGGTGCATCCGGCGCCTGGCGCCAAGAACGCCTACATCAACCTGCGCGGCAGCACCCTCGCCTTCAACTACAACGGTCCGGTCACGCTGAACGTGGGCATCACGGGCGGCGGCGGCGGGCCGCACGCCGGCGGCGAAGCCGGCACCGGCAACGTCACCATCATGTCCACCGCGGGCAATGACGTGACGTTCGCCCAGCCCCAGAACTACAACGGCGTCACCACCATCGGCGCCAACGCCATCTTGCGGCTGGGTGCCGGCGCCAGCGTGCCGCTCAACTACGTCACCGTCAACGCCGACACGGGCAAGTCGATCTTCCTGCAGGCCACCTACAGCGGCGACTCCAGCCTGTTGACCGCCGAGTCTGCCAATGGCCTGCCCACGAACGCGATCGTCAACGACGGCCAGCTGATCGTCCAGAACACGACGACGGCCATCACCCTGTCCCACATCAGCGGCAGCGGGAGCCTGGCCAACAACGGCGCCGCCACCCTGACCTTGCAGAACAACAGCCACCACGGCGCCAACCTGCTCAATGCGGGCACCGTGCTGGCCGGCAGTGCCGACGCGCTGGGGTCCGGCAACGTGACGAACGACGCCGCGCTGGCGTTCGTCGGCGGCCAGCGCGAGCTGGCGCTCGGCGGCAGCTTCAGGCAGGGCGCGAGCGGACAACTCACACTGGGCGTGGCCGGGACGAGCCCCGGCGTCAGCCACGACCACCTGACGATCGCGGGGGCTGCGGTACTCGGCGGCACGTTGACCTTGAACTTCAGCGGCAGCTACGCGCCGGGCCAGAAGTTCATCCTGATCAACGCGGCGGGCGGTGTCAGCGGTTCGTTCAGCGCGATCAGCAGCAGCGGCGCGACGGTCGTGGCGGGTCAGGACAGCACGAGCTTCTTCGTCACGGTGCACTAGGCGCGGGTCGCACGGTGGCAGCAAGACCGCGACCGCCCGTGCATGCGAGGTGCGCAGGAACCAGGACGCCCTTGCCTTGCCATCCTGGCCGCAGGCCAGTGCCTCGGCTCAGCCTTCGATCCGCAAGGCCCGCAGCCGAAGTGCGTTGCCGATCACGCTGACCGACGACAGCGCCATCGCGGCAGCTGCCACCACCGGGGACAGCAGCCAGCCGAACACCGGATAGAAGACACCGGCGGCGATCGGAATGCCCGCGACGTTGTAGGCGAATGACAAGACCAGGTTCTGGCGAATGTTGCGCATCGTGGCCTGCGACAGGAGCCTCGCACGGACAATCCCCATCAGGTCGCCGCGAACAAGCGTGACGCCAGCGCTTTCCATCGCCACGTCGGTGCCCGTGCCCATCGCGATGCCGACGTCGGCAGCAGCCAGCGCCGGAGCATCGTTGACGCCATCGCCGGCCATCGCCACGATCCGCCCTTCGTCGCGCAATCGTTGGACGACGCTCACCTTGTCTTGCGGAAGCACCTCCGCCTCGACCTCTTCGATCCGAAGCTCCGCGGCCACTGCCCGCGCGGTGGTTCCGCTGTCGCCGGTCAGCATCACGATACGCAAACCCGCCTCGCGCAGCGCCTGCAGCGCCCGAGGCGTCGAGGCCTTGACCGGATCTGCAATCGCGACGAAGCCCGCGAGCCGCGAATCCAGCCCGACGAAGATCACCGTGGCCGCCGTCGCGCGCTGGCGCTCTGCAGCGGGCTCAAGCGCATCGACCTCGATGCCCTGCTCCGACAGCAGGCCGGCGCTGCCACAGACCACGCGTTGCCCCTGCACGGTGCCGACGACGCCCTTGCCCACCGGCGAGTCGAATTCAGTGGCCGGCAGGAGTGCCAGATGGCGCTCGTTGGCCGCCTGGACGATGGCCGCTGCCAACGGATGCTCGCTGGCACGCTCGACGCTGGCGAGCCGGGACAGCAACTGATCAGGGTCGACGCCGGAGGCCGTCTCGATGTGCACGACGCGAGGCCGGCCTTCCGTCAAGGTGCCCGTCTTGTCCAGCACCAGCGTGTCGACCTTCTCCATGCGCTCCAGGGCCTGGGCATCGCGCACCAGCACGCCCTGCTGCGCACCGCGTCCGATGCCGACCATGATGGACATCGGCGTCGCCAGTCCCAGCGCGCATGGGCAGGCGATGATCAGCACGGCGACGGCCGCGGTCAGCGCGAACGGAAACGAAGGGCCGGGCCCCCAGGCCCACCAGGCCACGAAGGTCAGCAAGGCGGCTGCAAGCACGGCCGGCACGAACCACGCGGCAACCACGTCGGCCGTGCGCTGGACGGAGGCCCGGCTGCGCTGCGCGCTCGCAACCATGTTCACGATCTGAGAAAGCAGCGTGTCGGCTCCCACCTTCTCGGCGCGCATGACGAATCCACCCGTCTGGTTGAGCGTGCCGGCGGACACCTTGGAGCCGACCTGCTTGGGCACCGGAACGGGTTCCCCACTGACCATCGACTCGTCGACGTTGCCACGCCCCTCGGCGAGCTGGCCATCCACTGGAATCTTCTCGCCCGGGCGCACCCTCAACAGGTCTCCGATGCGGATGCTGTCGACCGGCACTGTTTCGTCCCTGCCATCGGCAAGCACCTTGATCGCCGTCTTGGGCGCCAGGCCGAGCAGCGCCTTGATGGCCCCCGAGGTCTTGTCGCGTGCACGCAGTTCCAGCACCTGGCCCAGCAGGACGAGGACGGTGATCACGGCGGCCGCCTCGAAGTACACGGGCGTCGAGCCGTCGTGAGCATGCAGGTTCGCGGGGAACACGCCCGGCGCCGTGGTCGCGACCACGCTGTACAGCCACGCAGCGCCGGTACCCAGCGCGACCAGCGTGAACATGTTCAGGCTCCTGTGCCTGACCGACGCGAAGGCGCGCGCGAAGAACGGCCCGCCCGCCCACAGCACCACCGGTGTCGCGAGCAGGAGCTGGAGCCAGTTGGCAACGCGGGCGTCGACGTGGCGGTGCAGATCGACCAGATGGCCGCCCATCTCGAAGCCGAATACCGGCAGGGTCAGCGCGGCACCGATCCAGAGGCGGCGCGTCATGTCGTGCAGCTCGGGATTCGCGCCGGTCTCGGCGGTGGGCGCGACGGGTTCGAGCGCCATGCCGCAGAGCGGGCAGTTTCCCGGCCCCATCTGGCGCACCTGCGGGTGCATCGGACAGGTGTATTCGATCGCTTGTCCCGCAGCAGCCGGCGGCGCAGTCGTGCGACTTGCCGCGTGCCCTGCATGGCAATGGTCGAGAGGTTCCGTGGCGTTTGGTCTCACCGCATTCTCCTGAAGTACCGGGAGATCGTGGGGCTTGCCAGCATGGGAAGGTCAAGCATCTCCAGGCCGACGGCCTCCCATCATGGGAAGGTCTAGACTGGGCGGCGTCTCCATTCCAGCGCTCGACATCCATGCTCAACATCGGACAAGCCGCCGCCGCCACGGGCGTCTCCGCCAAGATGATTCGCCACTACGAAGGCGTCGGCCTGCTGCCGGAGGCTCAGCGAACCGAGGCGGGATATCGCCAGTATGGCGAATCCGACGTCCGGACACTGCGCTTCGTTCGCCACTCCCGGGACCTGGGCTTTTCACTGCAGGAAATCGCCCAGCTCGTCAGTCTCTGGCAGGACCGCGGCCGTCCGAGTCGCGAGGTGAAGGCGCTCGCCCGCAAGCACATCGAAGAGCTCGACGCCAAGGCGCAGGAACTGCTGGCCATGAAATCGGCCCTCGAGCACCTCGTGCACCGCTGCCGGGGCGACGACCGCCCCGATTGTCCGATCATCGATTCGCTCGAAGCCGGCATGCCTGTCGAGACGGCTTCCCCGATGGCCGCGGCGCGGAAGTCCGGCCTCAAGCCGAGTCGGCGGTGAGGCCTTGGCTTGACCTTGCCATCGTGGCAACGTTCACCATGCAAGGCGTATCTCCTGCTCTGCCTGCTCGTGAAGATGGTTCGCCTCTGGTTGCTGCTGCTGCTTGCCGTGCTGCTCCCCTTGCAGGGTGCCATGGCGGCGGCCTGGCCGTGCGCTGATCAAGAGGACCACGGGCGTTCAGGTCTGGTTGTCGTGCGGGCGTTGGTGCACCCCACGACCCATTCCGCCGAGCACTTGCAGCCAGGCGTGCACGACGGCATGCATCACCACAGTCACGGCGCTGCGGACGATTGCAAGCTGTGCTCGTCGTGCTGTCTGGCCGCGCCCATGGTCGCTGCCATCGCGCCGACCGTGGCTCGGCTAGCCGGCGCTGCGCCAACCTTCCCGAGGCTCCGCGCGGCGAGGGGAACGTTCGTGTCGGAAGGGCCGGAGCGGCCACCCAGAAGCATCTGACTCGAGCCGGCCTCCATGCGAGGTCGGAACGCGCTCGCGCCGGGTTGGCGCGGGCTGTCGCGCCGCGCTGCATGGCGGCGCCCTCAGATGCTTCAGATCATGACTCACTCTCTCCGGTGGCGCCCGCCCGCGGCGCCACTTCCTGCGGCCAATGCTGCACCTTTCCGATCGCGTACGCCCATGGCTCGCTCGGCTCTGATCGCCGTCGGCAGCCTGCTGCTGGCCGGTTGCGCGACCTTCTCCGAGGACGGCGGCATGAGCCGCGTCTCCGAGCTCACTCGGCAGCGGGCCGGCCACCCGATCGCCTATCAAGGCGACGACCGTGGCATGGCCGCCGCTCGCACGCGTAGCGCTGAGTTGCTGGCTGCGCCGTTGTCGGCTGAGGCCGCGGTCGAGCTGGCGCTGCTGAACAACCGCGGGCTGCAGGCCCAGCTCGGCGACCTGGGCCTGTCTGAAGCCGACCTGGTGCAGGCAGGCCGCGTGCGAAATCCCGTGCTCTCGCTCGGCCGCCTTGCCGGCGGCGGGGCGCTGGAGATCGATCGCTCGATCATGTTCGACGTGCTGGGGCTGTTGACCCTGCCCGCGCGTTCCCAGGTCGCCCGCCAGCACTTCGAACAGGCGCAGTACCAGGCGGCGGCGAACGCGGTGATCGCAGCGACCGAGGCTCGCGAAGCGTTCATCGAGGCCGTCGCTGCTCGCACGCTGGCCCTGTACGCGCAGCAAGTCAAGGAAACCGCGGATGCGTCCGACGAACTGGCTCGCGGCATGCTGCAGGCCGGCAACCTGAGCAAGCTCGACCAGATGCGGGAGCAGGCGTTTCGCGCCGACGCAGACGCGGAGTCCTCGCGCGCCGGACATCGGGCGAGCGCGGCGCGCGAGCGGCTCGTGCGCGCGCTCGGCCTGGGTGAACAGCAATCATCGCTGCAGTTGCCTGACCGGCTGCCGGAAATTCCGAAGCAGCCGGAAGAGCTCGGGAACGCCGAGCAGGCCGCGCTCGACCAACGACTGGACGTCCTGATGGCCAGGCACGAGACCGAGGCGATGGCGCGCCAGCTGGGGCTTGCCAAGGCGACCGGCTTCATCAACGTGGTCGATGCAGGCTGGCAGGACAAGCGAGAGCGCGGATCGCCTTCCGAGCGCGGCGCCGAACTGCAGTTCGAGGTTCCCCTGTTCGACTTCGGCGGGGTCGCGCGCGCGCGGGCCAAGACGCAGTATTTCCAGTCGGTCGACCGCATGGCGGCCGTCGTCGTCAATGCGAGGTCGCAGGTTCGCGAAGCCCATGCCGGCTACCGCACGGCGCATGACCTGGCCCGCCACTACCGCGATGAAGTCGTGCCCCTGCACAAGCGGATCTCCGACGAGAACCTGCTTCGCTACAACGGAATGCTCATCGATGTCTTCGAGCTGCTCGCCGACGCTCGTGAGCAGATCGCGGGCGTGACGGCTTGCGTCCAGGCCCAGCGGGACTTCTGGCTGGCCGACAGCCGCCTGCACTCCGCCCTCGCCGGCGCCATTCCCGCCGCGAGCGGCGCGTCGACCTCCAGCCACTGAAGACCTGACATGACCAATCGAAGAACCTTTTTCAAGGCGGGTGCAACGATGCTGGGCGCCGCGGCAGTCAGTCGCGTCGGTGCGGCCGCGCTGCCCGAAGCGGCTATCCAGTCCGCGCCGGCCATGCAGCCGCCGGTCGCGCCGCCCAACGGCCGGCCGTACAACCCGGTTGCCACGCTCAATGGCTGGAGCCTGCCTTGGCGCACGAACGACGGCGTCAAGGAATTCCACTTGGTGGCAGAACCTGTCGTGCGTGAACTGGCACCGGGAATGACGGCACATCTGTGGGGCTACAACGGTTCCAGCCCCGGCCCGACGATCGAGGCGGTCGAAGGCGACCGCGTGCGCATCTTCGTGACCAACAAGCTGCCCGAGCACACCACCGCGCACTGGCACGGCCTGATGGTTCCCAACGGCATGGACGGCGTCGGTGGCCTGACCCAGCCGCACATCCCGCCCGGCAAGACCTTCGTCTACGAGTTCCTGCTGCAGCGACCCGGCACCCACATGTACCACCCGCACGCCGACGAGATGGTGCAGATGGCCATGGGCATGATGGGCCTGCTCATCGTGCACCCGAAGGACGCACGCCAGCTCCGGGTCGACCGGGACTTCGCCTTCATCATGGCCAGCTATGCCATCGATCCGGGCGCGGCGACGCCACGAACGAGCGAGATGACCGACTTCAACATCTGGACGTGGAACAGCCGGGTCTTTCCCGGCATCGATCCGCTCGTTGCGCGCACCGGTGACCGCGTCCGGGTGCGCATCGGCAACCTGACGATGACCAACCACCCCATCCACATGCACGGGCCTCACTTCGAGGTGACCGGAACGGATGGTGGCTGGGTGCCGAGGTCGGCACGCTGGCCTGAGGTCACCACCGACGTGGCCGTCGGCCAGATGCGCGCGATCGAGTTCGAGGCCGTCGCCGGCGACTGGGCGATCCACTGCCACAAGTCGCACCACACGATGGGCCCGATGTCGCACACCGCCGCCAACCTCATCGGCGTCGACCAGCGCGCGTTGGCCCAGCGCATCTCCAAGCTGGTGCCCGACTACATGCCGATGGGCTCCGGAGGGATGTCCGACATGTCCGGGATGCAGATGCCGCTGCCCGACAACACGCTGCCCATGATGACCGGAGAGGGACCTCACGGGCCCTTGGAGATGGGCGGCATGTTCAGCGTGGTCAAGGTGCGCGACGACGTGCGCCCCGGCGACTACCGCGATCCCGGCTGGTTCACGCACCCCGTCGGAACGATGCCGAGCGAGTACGCCGCAGTCGATGAGGGTGCCGCAGCGCGCGCCCCGCAGCCCTCGGCCGACGCCCGCACCCTGCAAGTCCGCAAGCCCGGCGGCCACGCCGGCCATTGAAAGCTTCCCTGCAAACCCTTGAACGGAAACATCCCCGTGAAGAAGATCCTGGCAATCGCCGCCCTCACCCTGACCACGGCCATCGCGTCCGCGCACGCGAGGCTGCAGGCTTCGACTCCCTCGGAGGGCGCCACCGTGAACCCGGCGCCGGCGGAGCTTCGCCTCCAGTTCAACGAGGCGGTGGAAACGGCCATGAGCAGCGTCAGGCTGACCGGGCCGGGCGATGCCCCAGTCAGCACTGAAAAGGTGGCGGCCGACCCGAAGGACGACAAGACGCTGGTGTTGACGCTGCCCGCGCTCGCGCCGGGGGACTACCGCGCCCAATGGAACACCATGGGGCACGATGGCCACCACACCAAAGGCGAGATCCGGTTCTCGGTGAAGTGACGATGGACGGAACGCTGCGGTACCTGATGATGGCCGCCACCGTGGCTGTCAATCTCGCCCTGGCCCTGGCGAGCGGCTCCTTGGCCTCGCAGGTCTGGCTGCAAGGACGCCATTCGGCGTGGCAAGCGGCCGTTCTCGCGCAGGGCCGGGGCACGAGGAAGGCGGCCTTCGTCCTCGGGCTTGCCGGGCTGCTTGCATCGGCCTGGTTCGAGGCCGCCGCCATGGCAGAGACGCCCTTGCTGCACTCGGGCCCGGCCGTGGCCGCACTGCTGTTGCGAACGCATTTCGGTCATGCCTGGCTGGTGGGCATCGCCGCGTGGTCGCTGGCGTGCTTGGCTCCGCAGGACGGCGCGCAGGACGGGATCCGGCCGATCGCGCTGGCGACCACTCTTGCGGCCTTGGCGATCTTCGTCGCCACGCGCAGCGTCGTCTCGCACGCCGCTGCTGGCGGCGACCTGGGCGTGGACGTCGCGATCGACTGGCTGCACCTGGCGCTGGTGAGCCTGTGGGCAGGCATCGTGATCGCCGGCGCCCGGCTCGTGCTGCCTCCACAGGATGCAACCCGGCAGGCGCGCGCCGACGCCACCTGCTGGGTGCAGCGGATGTCCTCGACGGCGACGGCGGCGTTGCTGGCCATCGCGGCGACCGGACTGTTCAAGGTGTGGCGAGCTCTTGCGCCCGTCAGCTCCATCAGCGGCTTCATGCACTCCGATTACGCCCATGCACTGGCCGCAAAGCTGGGCCTCATCGCCGTGGCCGTCGTTCTCGGTGGCCTCAACCGGTTCGTCGTGATGCCCCGGTTGTTGCCGGCATGGGCTGGCAGCCGCGGTGTCGGCGCCTGGCGCCAACGACTCCTCGTCATCCTGCGCCTGGAAGCCGCGACCTTGATGCTCGTCCTCGTGACGGCGTCGCTGCTCAGCGGAACCGAGCCGCCGGACGCCTCCTGAAAGTGCCGTCGACGAACCGGCAAGTCGAGCGCCTCGACGTGCGCGAGCCATCGGAGCGACGAGGCGAAAGGCGGCTGCCGGGGAACGATGATTGCCGCCACGACCGGCCCTGTCTTCGACTGCCGTGAACTCCGCCGCCCTGCCCTCATCCGCCGCCCGTCGAGCCTTGCGCTCGCGCGGAGCACTCACGGTCGGGTCAGGCCCGTCGAGCATCTTGCGCCCCCGGTGGCGTCCGAGCGGCTGGGCACGGCTTGTCGTGTTCCTCGCGTTGGCATGCCTCGTCGCCGTCGCCTCCGCGGCGCCGCTTTGCGAGATCGCCTGCAGGCTCGACCCGGCGGGTAGTCCTGCGCAGGCCCAAGGACAGGTGCATGGTCATCATGGCGGGCACCACCATGGCAAGCCGGCCGCGCAGCACGACTCGGCCCGGGCAGCGCATGCCGGCGCCTGTCACTTGCCCACCGTCGCCGTCATTCCGGCCGTTGTGTCCCAGCTCGGGCCATTCGACACGCCGGCGCTGTGGACGAGCCCTTGCCGCACCGTGATCGCTTCGCTGAACTGGCCGCCGCCCGAGCGTCCGCCCAGGCTGGGAACCTCCTCCTGACCACCGCCCGCCAGGGCAACCCATCGGCAACCTGCGCGCGGCCCGCCGTGGCCTGCGTGCTCCAAGGAGATTCTCATGAACGACCAATCCAACCAATCGTGCATCGACGCCTGCAACGCCTGCGCTGACGCCTGCGATCGCTGCTCCACGGCTTGCCTGCAGGAGCAGGACGTGGCGAAGATGGCTCGGTGCATCGCGCTGGACATCGACTGCGCCGCCATCTGTCGCCTGGCCGCGGCTTTCATGGCCCGGGGCAGCGAATTCGCGGCCCAGCTCTGCCGCGAATGCGCGGCGATCTGCAAGGCCTGCGGCGAAGAATGCGGCAAGCACTCCGCGTCGCACTGCCAGGCCTGCGCCGCCGCCTGCGCCCGCTGCGCCGACGAGTGCTCGCGGATGGCTGCCTAGCCTTCCCGCGACCGTTCCCATCAACCCATGCATGCGGGCTGCGGCGATTGCCGCGGCCTGCGGACGAGTGACGCCATGAAATACCCCACCACCTCTTGCTTCGCTGCGGCTGCGGTCGCTCTTTCTCCCGTGCTCGCATTCGCCGATGGTCCGGGCGCGGGCCTGACGGCCCAGTACGAGACCGCCTTCATGAAGATGGCCATCGATCATCACTTTGCGGCGCTGCGCATGACGGAGCTGGCGGCAGGCACCGACCTTCAGCGCAACGGGCAGATCAGTGCCCAGGAAGGCACATCGCCGACGCCGGGCTTCGCGGCCACGCCGGCCAAGGCCACGCTGGACGATCTGAAGTCGATGGCACGCCGCGACAACCGCGTCCAGCGCGAGGAGATCCTGACGATGCAGTCGTTCCTGCACGACTGGTACGGCATCGACTACCAGCCCAGGGTGCGACCCGACAACGCCGTGCAGATCGCGATCCTGGAGAAGGCGCAGCCCGGCGCGGACTTCAACCACGCGTTCTACGAGACCTTCGCACGCCACCACTACACGTTGATGGAGCCTGTCAACGGGTGCATGACCGGCATCGACCTGGGTCACCTGGACCTGCGCAGGGAATGCGAAAGCATGTGGCACAGCCAGATGGCGGACATCGACATGATGCGCCACGAGCTGCAGAAGCATTTCGGTATCGCCGACTACCAGCCGTTCCGCCAGCTGTCTCCGCTGGAGGGCGATCACGGCCTGCCGCGAGGCGAACACAGCGGCGGCAACTGAGGCGCCGCCCAAGCGCCGAGCCGGTCGCTCCGGCCTGATCCGGACTGACCGGTTTCCCCTGACAACAAGGACCGGCGGCGTGCGTAGCGCGGCGCCGGCGCGTCGAGGTCTTGTCCTCGCAGAATGCATCCCATGACACACCTTCCTCACGCAACGACCGCCGCCCGGCGCCGGCCAGCGCCTCGCACCCGCTTGCTCGCTTTCCGCGCTCTGCTGCTGCTCGCCGTCGCCACGCCCGCCTGGAGCCAGCAGAGCGATCCCGCGCCGATGACGGGACACGACGCCCATCACGGCAGCATGTCCGGCCATGCGATGCCCGGCGACAGCCCGCAGCACACCATGGACAAGCCGCCTTCCATGGCCATGGAGAGCGCCTTCGGCCCCTACGCGATGACCAGGGAAGGCTCGGGCACCAGCTGGCAGCCCGAGGCGACGCCGATGGACGGCCTGATGATCATGCGGGGAGACTGGATGTTCATGGCGCATGGCTTCGTCAACGTCATCGACGACCACCAGAGCGGCCCGCGCGGTGACGACAAGTGGTTCACCGAGAGCATGGCCATGCTGATGGCCCAGCGCCCGCTGGGCCCCGGCAAGCTGGGCCTGCGGGCGATGCTGTCGCTGGATCCGACCATGGGCAAGAGCGGCTACCCCTTGCTGTTCGAGACCGGCGAGACCGCGAACGGCACCACGCCCCTGGTCGACCGCCAGCACCCCCATGACGCGTTCATGGAGCTGTCGGCCAGCTACAGCCTGCCGGTTGCGGACGACGCTGCATTGTTCGTCTACGGCGGCCTGCCGGGGGAACCGGCGCTGGGTCCGCCGGCCTTCATGCACCGGCTCTCGGGCATGCGCGATCCCGAGGCGCCGCTGACGCACCACTGGCTCGATTCGACGCACATCACGTTCGGCGTGGTGACGCTGGGCGCCAGTTCCGGGCCCTGGAAGCTGGAAGCGTCGTCGTTCAACGGCCGTGAGCCCGACCAGAACCGCTGGGACATCGAGACGCGCGGATTCGATTCATGGTCCACGCGGCTGTCGTTCAACCCGACTCCCGCCTGGTCCATGCAGGTGAGCTACGGCGACCTCAAGAGCCCCGAGCAACTGGAGCCGGATGTGCGCGTCCGCCGGCTCACGGCTTCGGCCAGCTACCAGGCCGACACCTCGGCCGGGCCCTGGCAGACGACGCTGGCCTGGGGACAGAACCACCGCAGTGGCCCCGGGGTCTCGGAGCGGCTGCCGGGCTGGCTGCTGGAGTCGTCGCTGGTCGCGCGCGACAAGCACACGTTCTTCGGCCGCTTCGAGCAAGTCCGCAGCAACGAGCTGTTCGACGACCCGAGCCCGCTGGCGGGCGACACGTTTCGCATCCGCAAGCTGAGTCTGGGCTACATCTACGACTTCGCCCGCACCGGGGCCGTCAGCTGGGGGGTGGGCGGCCTGGTCGGGCGCGCGTTCGCGCCGTCCGCCCTGGATTCGTCCTACGGCAAGCACCCCACCTCGACCATGGTGTTCCTGCAGGCCAGGCTGTGAGAGGGTCCGGCGTCTCCTGTCCGTGGGACGCCGGCCGGCGCAGGCGCCCTAGCCCGCCTTGAGCGCTTCCAGCTTGGCCGTCACTTCGCGCTTGCCCAGCCCCCGCAGCGCGGCGATCGCCGCCAGGTTCTGGCGTCGCGGCTTGGCCTTTCCGGACTCCCAGGCGTAGATGCTCTGGCCGGACGCCCCGACCAGGAGCCCGAAGTCGGCCGCCGAGAGTCCGAGGCGTTCGCGATTCCTGGCCATGCCCTGGGCCCGGAAGCGCAGCTTTCCGCCGTCCTCCTCCGCCTCGTCCGCAGCCGCGGGTGGGGCGGGCCTTCGGCGGCCCGCACCCTCCAGGCGCCTGAGGTCGGCCTGCAGAGCGCGGACAACCTTCTTCAGCGCGGAAATCTCGCTGCGACAGGCCGTGAGCGTCCGCCGGAGCCCCTCGGTTTCGGTGCGCAGCTCCTTGCGGGCAAGGCGGGTGATTTCGGATTTCAGGACGGTGGCGATATTTGGCATCCGCATATTCTGCCTGCCCGGGCCGCCCTGCCGATGAGCATCTGCCAGGACCGCCTCCCAAGTTGGCCGCGGCCGTGCCGGACTTCGCACTCCGTACGGGACGCGCCGCGGGCGCGCGTGACCCTGGGTTAAAGTCAGAAAATGCACACCGCATCCCGGCAAACGTGAGTGCCGCGTTCATTCCCTTTGTCGTCGACAGCCACGAGCTGGAGCAACTGGAGCGCACCCTTGGCGCCTCGGGTGAATCCCGGCTGAGCGGCCTGGCGCCCCTGGCCTGGCACCTGCGCCAGCGCGACGGGCCGCGGGCGGCCGAGCTCGCCCGCGAGGGGCGCGAGCTGATGTCCCGCCTCGAGCTGGACGAGCCGCGGGCGCGCGCGATCTCGCTGCGACTCACGCTGGTCGAGGCCGAGGTCACCTGGGGCCTGGCGGACTACGAGCAGGCCCAGCGCCTGGTCGACGGGGCGATGACCCTGGCGCAGGCATCCGGCGACACCGCCGCCGCGGCCGATGCCCACTGGATAGCCGCCTCGCTGGCAAGCGACCTGGGCGATACCGCCCGGCGCGACGAATCCCTGCAGGCCTGCGAGGCGATGGCGCGCCAGCTCGGCGACACGCAACGCATGCTGATCGCCCAGGCGGCCACTGCCCGCTGGGCGGTGTTCGCCGATCCGGGCCAGGCGCGCGAGCGCTGGGGCACGGCGTTCGGCGACGGCAGCGGCCCATGGCCGCTCGGCGTCGTCACCTGGGTCGCCGATTTCCTGGGCAACCTCGCCTTCTCCGATGGCGACAACGGCCCGGCGATCCTGCACCGCCTGCGCGTGCACGAGGACGCCGTCGCCAGCGGCCAGTTGATGCGCGCCGTGATCGCGCTCACCAACATCGGCGCCTGCTTCTCGAACCTCAACGACCACGACAGCAGCCTGATCTGGATGGAGCGCGGACTGGACGAGGCGCGCCGGCTCGGCTGGCCCATGGTGATCGCCGGCGCCCTGCTGCAGGTCGGCGGCATGCTGCCGCCGCTGGGACGGCTGGACACCGCGCTGGAACTGCTTCAGGAGGCGCGCGGCAAGCTGGCGATGGCGCCGCGGTCGCGCAACCTGGTGATCGCGCTTCATTACCTCGGCGAAGTGCTGAACCTGCAGGGCAAGCATGCCGAGGCCCTGGAAGTGCTCGCCGA
Source organism: Vitreoscilla sp. (assembly GCA_045810265.1). Lineage (GTDB taxonomy): Bacteria > Pseudomonadota > Gammaproteobacteria > Burkholderiales > Burkholderiaceae_C > Scleromatobacter. The sequence continues at coordinate 20,758 of JBJMWF010000496.1, forward strand.
GCTGGAGATGCGCGCGAATGCGCTCAAGCAGTCCGACATGCTGATGGAGGTGCGCCTGGCGCGCGCCACGGCCCTGGCTGGATTGGGTCGGCGCGACGAGGCGCTGGCGCTCGCGCGCGAGGCGCTGGCCGCCTGCCGGGCGTTCAAGCGCCGCGCGGTCGAGATCCGCGTGCTGATGGAGGTGGCCCGCCTGCACACGATGGTGCCCGAGGGCGAAGCGTCCGCCGCCGACCACGCTGCCGCCCTCGCCTGCCTGCGCGAGGCGGTGTCGATCTCCAATTCGATCGAGGGCTACCAGATCTCCGGCGAGCTCTACGACGCCCTCGCGCGCGAGCATGCGCACGCCGGCGAGCACGCGATGGCCTACGAGGTGTCGCGCCAGGCGGCGCAGGCGCGCGAGGCGACGACCAGCACGGCCGCCCTCAATCGCTCGATCGCGATGCAGATCGGCTTCCAGACCGAGCGCACGCGCGCCGATGCGGAGCTGCAGCGCTCGCTGGCGACGACGCTGCAGCAGACCACTGCGACGCTGGAGTCGCTGGGCGCGATCGGCCAGGAGATCACGCGCCACCTCGACGAGCAGGCCGTCTTCGATGTCCTGCGCGCCCACGTGCACGAGCTGCTGGACGCCACCCACTTCTCGGTCTGGGCGCTCGATGCCACGGGCCAGGCGCTGGAGCTGGTGTTCGGCATCGACCAGGGCCAGCCTATGGCGACCGGCCGTCGCATCCCGATGGATCGCGAAGCCTCGAACGTCGCGCGCTGTGCCCGCACGCGCGAGGAAATCCTCAGGCGCGAGGCCCCGGCCGGCTTCAATCCCAACCACATCCCCGGCACCGTCCCCTCGGCCAGCGCGCTGTACGCGCCGCTCGTGGTGGGCGACAGCCTGCTGGGCGTGATGTCGATCCAGTCGCCGCAGGCCCACGTGTACGGCGAGCGCGAGCGGCTGATCTTTCGCACGCTCTGCGCCTATGGCGCCATCGGCCTGCACAACTCGCGCGCCTACAAGCTGCTGGGCGAGACGCTGGGCGAGTTGCAACTCGCGCAGGACGAGCTCGCGCGCAAGAACAAGTTGCTGGAACAGGCCTACCTGCAGCAGCAGGAGGCCAGCTTCACGGATCCGCTGACGCAGCTGCGCAACCGCCGCTTCCTGATGGCCCACATCGAGGACGAGATCGCGCTCACGCTGCGCCGCTTCGAGAGCCGGCAGCGCCAGCCGGCCAGCGAGCCCAAGCTGGACCACGACCTGGTCTTCTACATGCTGGACATCGACTACTTCAAGGCCGTCAACGACCAGCATGGCCATGCCGTCGGCGATGCGGTCCTCGTGGAGACCGCCCGTCGCCTGCGCAGCGTCATCCGCGAGACGGACTTCCTGATCCGCTGGGGCGGCGAGGAGTTCCTGCTCGTGGCGCGGGCCACGCACGCCGGCGAGGGCGCGGTGCTGGCCGAGCGCCTGCGCGCCGTCGTCGCCGAGCAGCCATTCGACATCGGCGATGGCCAATCGCTCGCCACCACCTGCTCGATCGGCTTCGCCAGTTTTCCGTTCTACGCGGGCGAACCCCGGCTGGCGAGCTGGTCGGAGGTCACGCGGCTGGCCGACCAGGCGCTGTACGCGGCCAAGCAAGGCGGGCGCAACCGGTGGGCCGGCATCGAGGCCCGGGGCGTGCCGCGCGACCGCGCGCACTTCGAGCAGATCTGCCGCGATCCGAAGGCGGCCGAGGCCGAGGGCGACGTCGTGATGCTGCGTTCGGCCGCCTGGTGAGCCGGCTCAGCGGTAGTCCTTGACGACCTCGAACAGCGGCCCGAGCTGCCGCTCGTACGGCTTCCAGCGCGCGACCGAGGTCTTGTAGATCGGCCTGCGCACCTGCGCGACGCTGGCAGTGCGGACGATGCGCTGGTTCTGGTGGAAGCCGAGGCAGCGATCGTCCCAGGGCAGCCCGAGATACTCGACCAGCCGTCGCGCCTGGTTCTCCAGATCGCCCACCATGGATTCATACGAGACGTCCAGGATGCGTCCGGCGGGCAGCGCCTGCCGCCAGTGCAGCATCAACTCGTGGTAGCTGACCCAATATCGCCCCACGGCCCCCAGGTCATAGGAATAACCGAGATTGTTGCCGATGAACAGGCGCGAATAACACGAGAAGCAGGAATCCATCGGATCGCGCATCGAGTGCACGATGCGCGCATTCGGGAACATCAGGTGGATCAGCCCGATGTGCTGGAAATTGTCCGGCAGCTTGTCGACCACATGGGTCGCGCCGGGGGCCAGTTCGCGGATGCGTTCGATATAGCGCCGCCCAAGCTGCAGATACTCTTCGGTTGAGTATTGTGCGAGCGCGCGCGGAAATTCGCCGCCGTCGGCGCCGGGGTCGCCGTTCTCGACCTGCAGGGTTTCCGGGAGCCAGGTGATCTCGCCCGCGCCGTGGATGCCCGGCAGCGTGGCCAGCACCTGTTCGAGCAGCGAGGTGCCCGAGCGCGGCATGCCGACGATGAAGATCGGCGTGGGCCCGTCAGCCGTGGCGGGAACCGCGTGGCTGGCGAGCTTGTCCCGCGTGAAGGTCGCGATGATGCGGCGCTGCAGATCCAGGTGCGCGGCTTCGTCCCAGTGCGTCGTCGCGCGCTTTTCGCGATTTCCCATGGTGTAGGCTGCGAACGATTCTTCGTGGCGGCCGACGTCTTCCAGCATCTTGCCCGCGGTGAACCAGTATCGGATCCGGCCTTCGTCGGGCAGCGCGGCCACCCGATGCTGCTGCGAGAGCATTTGTTCGACATGCGGGTCGCCCGGCCGATAGGTCTTGAACTGGGCGAGATTGCAGTGCGCCTCGATCTGGGTTGGCTGCATTTCCAGGATTGCCTCGAACGCGGCGCGGGCCTCGTCGACGAAACCCTGGATGCGCAGGCTGCTGCCCAGATTGTTCAGCGCCTCGAGATAATCGGGCCGACAGGCAAGCGCCTGGCGATATTCGGCGATCGCCCGGTCGTGCTCCTCCCGCTCCTGCAACAGGACGCCGAGATTGAAATGGGCGACGGCGAAGCCGGGCTTGAGTTCGATCGCCCGCACCAGGTGCGCCTCGGCCTCGACGACGCGCCCGGCACGACGCAGGCAATTGCCGAGGTTGGCGTGCGCCTCGGCCAGGGCGGGCTGGGCTTCGAGGGCCACGCGGTAGTTCTGTTCGGCATCGGCCAAGCGCTGCAAGGCCTCGTGGGCGACGCCCAGCGCGTTGTGCAGCACGGCGTCGCGCGGCATCGCCCCCAGGGCCACCAGCAGCGGCATCCGGGCCTCGGCGTGGCGCCGCAGGGCGACCAGCAGCAGGCCGAGATTGGCCTGGGCGGCAGCGAAGTCGGGCCGCAGGGCCACGGCCTTGCCGAACCACGCGACCGCCTCGTCGCCGGCGCCGCGCCCCGCCGCTGCGACGCCTTGCTGGAAGAACTGCTCGGCGCTCGCGGTCGTGGCGATGGCTATCCCTTGGGCGTCCTGCAGCGTCGTCATGACTGCAGTTTGCCATCGCCATGGCGCCTCCCCGAGCAGGCGTTTCCCGGGGAGATCCCGCGTTTCGGGTAGGCGCGAGCGAGTGCCTTCTCCGGCCGCGTCTCAGCGCAGGAGCAGCGTCTGGATCGCGTGCGCCGGGATGGCCACGCGTGCCTCCTCGTTGCCGACGAAGTAGCGGTAGTTCACGGGTTGATCAGTCGCGTTCATCACCACGGTGGCCAGGGAGCCATCGGGATTCGTGAACGCGGTCGCCGCCAGGGTGCTGCGGCTGCTGGCCGCCTGGACGCGATGCGCGCCGGGGCGGATGAACCTGGAGAAATGGCCCAGGTACCAGTAGCTCGGCGTGAACGTGAGCTCGCCCGTGCGCGTGTCGGCATGCACGGGCGCGAAGCAGAAGTTGCCCACGTGGTTGGGGCCGCCCCGTTCGTCGAGCAGGATGTTCCAGTCGGTCCAGCCTTCGGCGCCGTTGTTCAAGTCGTTGATCAATGCCGTGCCATAGCGCTCGGCGTTGGCCACCGACTGAATCCGCGCCGGGTCGAAACCTTCGACGGTGGCCTCGGTCAGCAGCAGGTGCTTGCCCGGCCACGCACCATGCACGGCGCCGACGTTGGCGAACATCGGCGCGCCGCCGGCCCAGGTCTCGTACCAGTGGAAACCCATGCCCCAGGCGTACTTCGACGCCTCCGGATCCTCGAAGATCACGCGCGCCCGCTGGGTCATCAGGTCGCGGTTGTGGTCCCACACGATGATCTTGCGATCTGCCAAGCCGGCCTTCGCCATCGCCGGACCCAGGTGGTTCTTCAGGAAGTCGCGCTCCTCTTGCGCGCTGTAGATCATCGACTCCCAGGCCTGCGTGGCCATCGGCTCGTTCTGCACGGTGATGCCCCAGACGTGCACGCCCTCCTGCTCGTAGGCCTGGATGAAGCGCGTGTAGTAGCGCGCCCAGGCCTCGGCGAACTCGGGTTTGAGCTGGCCACCGCGCAGCATGCTGCCGTTGGTCTTCATGAACGCCGGCGCGCTCCAGGGGCTGGCGAACAGCGTCAGGTGGCCGCCTGCGGCGGCGATCGCGCGCTTGAGCAAGGGAATGCGGAACTGGCGATCGTGCGCGATGGAAAAGGTGTCGAGCCTGGCGTCGCCTTCGGCGACGTAGGTGTAGCTGGCGCTGCTGAAATCCGAGCTGTGGATCGTGGTGCGGGCCAGCGAATAGCCGATGCCGTCGCGGACATCGTAGTAGGCGTGCAGCAGGCGCTCCTGCGCCCTGGCATCCAGCCTGGCGACGACCTCGGCGCTCGCATCGGTGAACGCGCCGCCGATGCCCAGCAGCGCCTGGTAGGTCTTGGAGGCATCGACGAACACCGAGACATCGCCTTCGGGCGGCTGCGTGGCCGGCGCCAGGGCCGCGGTGCCGGTGAGCGCGAGGTGCTCGCCGCGGTCGATCGCGGTGGTGTGGATTTCCAGCATGGCGGC